>JAQUPD010000071.1 GCA_028716785.1 Fidelibacterota bacterium | reverse complement strand
AAAAGATAGCCTTTCAATGGGGAGATAAATATGCTTTTACTTTTCAGGAGTGGACATCGTGTGTTCGTACCCTGTCGACGGCAATCTTAACATCAGAATTTCGTACCCAAACGCCTGTTTTGCTTTCATTGTCCGTAGATCCTGTAAATATGCTTCTTTTTCATGCCCTTTTGGATGGTGGCATTCCGGCAGTTTTTATCCCACAAAAGAAAGAAATCGAGACATTCTCTTTGCCTTTTACGCTCATAGAACCCGATAAACACGTCATTCACAGCCCTGATAATACCCAAGAAACACTAACAATTGCAGCAGAAAAGATTTTAAACTGCCGGCCAAAGATGCCAGAACCTTTTTATGTCCCCCCTCTTCGCTTAGACCATCCAGCAGTTTATACGCTTCTTGGGGATGTTTGGGTTGAATTTACACATTACAACCTTCTTGTTTCAGCCCAATCTGTGGGGAAGGAACTGGCTCTTTTTCGGGATAGCGATACCCTTTTTTCAACACCTGTGAGAGATTTTGCTGATCTGGTTATCGCAGGATTGACCTCTTTTTACTATGGAGCAACCACGCATTTTTACACAGAGGTGGATACCCTAAGAGCACAAAAAATCCTCCAGGAAAAAAAGACACAGCTTCTTATCCCTAACATAAAAAGGGTTGATATTTTTGAGCTTTCCCAAGATGCCCTTGATTATCCCAGAGATATGGCTGTGCTATACCGAGATCCTGCAATATCATACCTTCCGGAAAAGTTGCCCTTTCCTTGGCGTTTTTTTTGGACAGCTCCTGTTTTTGGGGGGAATGGTTTTTTTGTAAAGGATAAAAAAGGCGTTTGCTGTAAAGGGGTGGATATAAAGGTAAAAAATGGGGAAAATGAAGGACAACTTATGCTTTTTGGTCATTCTATCCCTCATGCTGTGTGGCTTCCCCAGCAGGGCATGCTAGAAACGACAGTGAATAACATGCTTTTAACACCTTTTCGTGTTAAAATTTTGGATTCGGAAAGAAACGCCTTTAAAATTCTTAATGTTATAAAGGATTTTTATGATGGCGTGTCAGAATAAAATGAGTCAGAGCTTCTTGTTTTTTATTGAAAAGATGTATAAACATCACCCTGTTTGCGACTGAAAAATTTTTTAACTTAAGGATGAGGATTTAAGAAAACGTGTTTTGAAACATTTCTAAAACTATAAAAACTTGTTTCAAAAATGGGAAAGAACTATGGAACTTGGATTCGTTGGGGTAAAATACTCGGGAAAGAGCACACTTTTTGACGTATTGACCCAAAAGCATTTTGAAACCTTACGTTCGGGAATGTCTGAATATCGGCGTGGACGCGTGGTTGTTTATGATTCGCGTGTGGATGCTTTATCGGAGATTTTTAATCCTAAAAAAACAACCTATGCAACCTTTGATTGCATTGATATTATGGGAATTCCTTCGGGGTCATTCCATGATACCTCTTCAAAATATCTTGAGGCAGTACGCCAGGTTGATGGGCTTGTGGCGGTTCTACGGATTTTTGAGGGGTATGGTGATGATGGAAAGCCTGTACAGATTAATCCTTCTGAAGAAATTCAACATCTGGAAGAAGAAATTCAATTTGCAGATCTTGTTGTTGTAGAAAATAGATTGGAAAAAGTAGAGCATTTAAAACAACGGGGCGTTCCTCAATATGATGCGGTGGAACACGATATTCTTAAACAGTGTAAGGATGCCTTGGATAAAGGAATTTCACTTCGTGAAATCCCTTTTAGCGATGAGCAAAAGAAACGGATGCGTGGGTTTCAGTTTTTATCTGCCAAACCTCTTTTGGCCGTTTTGAATTGCAGTGACGATCGCTATGTGGAACGAGATAACTATATCCAGAAAGTTCGTGAAAAATTTCCCAAGATGGCTGTAACAGCTGTCTCAGCGTTATCCGAAAAGGAAATTCAAGAACTCCCCGAAGATGAACGAGCACTTTTTATGCAAGAAATGGGCATTGAAGAGCCTGCAATCAATCATGTTATTAAAGCAGCTTATGAAGGGCTTGGACTTATAAGTTTTTTTACTGTTGGCGAAGATGAAGTTAAAGCATGGACGCTTCGTCAGGGACTCAAAGCGCCTGCTGCTGCTGGTGTGATTCATTCAGATATGGAAAAAGGATTTATCCGCGCAGAAGTTATTTCATATCCTGTGTTTATGGAAACAAAATCCCTAACAAAAGCTAAAGCCAATGGCCAACTTCGCCTTGAAGGAAAAGATTATGTAGTTCAGGATGGAGATATTCTTAACATTCGTTTTAATATTTAATTATCATAGGCTTGTTTTAAAAAGATGTCTGATAACAAGTGCAAGTTGTAATAGTATCGTAGATATACATCGAGATAGAAAATTATTCTACTTTAAGTCTCTGATGGGTGAGGTACTACCCATTTTTAAGACCACTTTTGGTCATTTCTTAATTGAATTTCTATCATAATTTCTTAAGGTGTTATATAACCGGAAATAACTCACAGAGTTATTCTGGTTATTAATACCTTTTCTTCTCGTTACTTCTTTTGCTTGTAAGTTCATTTTTTTCATCTTATGCTGCCAGCCGGTATAACTCCGCCGGGGTCTTCCTTTCAATTCCTTGATGATGTAATTCGTAATTGTAGTAGTACATATATTCCTTTAAACCCTTATACAGT
>JAQUPD010000070.1 GCA_028716785.1 Fidelibacterota bacterium | reverse complement strand
GGAAAAATTCTTTCTAATATTAACTACTTCTTTTCGCCGGGTAGTTTACTTACACACGAGAATAATCAAAGTAACATTGTTTTGTTATGGAATGGGATGATGGCTCCTAAAAAATGAACAATAGGTTATTTCATAAAAATAAAAGTATTTTCATCTATAGAGTATCTTAAATCCTTAAAAAATGAGAAGACCAGGAACAATCATCAAAGGTGTTTTCCCATGAATTCCCTATATCCTCACGAAATCATATCTTCTAAGATATCAATAATTTTATTGGTGATAGAAAGAGCTGTTTCCAAATCCAGCTCACACTCTTTGGCATAAACTTCAATATCTGGATCAATGCCTTGATTGAAGTCATTCATTATCTTATCTATAAATTTTTGTATTTTTTCTCTATCCCCTTGTTCTTTAGGAGATTCATCCAACGTTACGTCTTTGTCATATGGGAAAAAATTGATCTCGTATCCCAAAATTTCTTTAATAAGATTGATCATCAAAGGAGATACTCGCTCCCGATTTTCAGTCGGAAGGGTATAACCCAAATCTTCAAAATAGTTTGCCAGTTTTTTATATCCTTGATCCGTTAATGATGTTAGAGTGATTTGTT
The DNA here is from genome assembly GCA_028716785.1 of Fidelibacterota bacterium. Classification (GTDB taxonomy): domain Bacteria; phylum Fidelibacterota; class Fidelibacteria; order Fidelibacterales; family Fidelibacteraceae; genus Fidelibacter. Next base: position 2,386 of record JAQUPD010000070.1, on the reverse strand, counting down.
TTTTATTAGGTTTATAGGTTACACTGGCAAAATGAGGGAATCCTTGCATTTCTCGAGAATATAAACGATATACTTGATCCCTTTTTTTAATGATAAAGGCTTTAGAATGGTCTGTAGGAGAAAAAAATTCCCCCGTAAAAATGAGTCGATTAAGAACAATCTTTGAATTATCTTTATAAATTGGTGGTGTTTCTGAGCCAATGTGAAGCAGTGCAAAGGGAATGGGATTTCTTTCAATTACTGCGGGGACATCGTTGCTATTTCTAAGGGTAGGATCAAGTTGACGGGCATAAAAGTAAATGTCTGATGTTTCAAGAGACTGAAAATCAATAATTAACCCATACGTTACATAACACATACCATTATAGGATAACAACAGAAAAAAGAGTGACACGTTTTTTGATTTAATTATTTTTTCAATGGAAGGCGAATAAAGGAGAAAAGATTCGTTGGTAAAGACATCTATCATAGTAAAAAAATTTGGTGCAGGATGGTTTTGGATGACACAATATACAAATCGCCAGGAAAATTCTGCATAAATCCTAAAAAGATTATATTCATTTTCACCAAAGATACGAAGCGCTGGATGTGATAAATACTTTTTAGCAAATCCATCTTTTTTGAAGAGTCGAAATGCTATGTATTGAGAGAGAAGATATCGATCCCATCCTAAAGGAAATTTTCTAACAATAGAACGATAAGGAGATATTTTTTTCTCAAATATCTCTTCTAAATTCTCATGGTCTGCACAAAAATTAATTAAAAAATCATCTATATAATACTTGCTTATTTCGGTATATTGTCTACAAACTTCTTCTAATTCATCATACTTTTTCATAATAAACACTCTCTAATCCATGAATTATAAACTTCTTCATCTTATAAGTCCAGAATTAAATCAACCTTGTTAAAAAGTTTTAAAAGTATAAGATTTGACCTATATTTATATCTCTTTCAGGAGGAATTAGAGACATAGGTCTCTCAGTGCGTTGTGGAAAGGGATGATATAACGGGATATCCTCCTTGGAACCCTTTTGATAGAACGCATATATACTTCTAAAATTGAGATAGTTGATAGAATTGATAACGAGGGATAGTAATGAGTCTTTATGTGATCATGATTTTGATTGGTATTTTTACAGGAGTTGTAACGGGATTAACGGGCGCATCGGGGGTGATGGTGGTTGTTCCTTTAGTCAATATGTTTTTAAATTTTTCCATCCATGAAGCGATTGGTACCAGTTTAATGGTGGATGTTATGGCGCCGTTAGCAATCTCTTTTGTGTATTATCGCCATGGAAATGTGGACATGAAATCGGGAATATGGATTGCCATTGGTTCCATATTAGGTGCCCAGCTTGGAGCCTTTTTTGCAGCAGATATGTCTGGTGTTGGTCTAGGAAGTGCTTTTGGGATTTTTATGATTCTGATGGGAATTTTGATTTGGCGAAAAGGATTACATCACGAATCTCTCGCTAAAAAAATGAAAAAAGTGGCGAAATTTGAGACAAAGTTCCAACGTCTTGTAATGGCCCTTATTTTGGGATTTCTTATTGGGCTCATGACAGGTATTTTAGGGGCAGGTGGAGGTGGAATGATTTTGCTCATTTTAATCTTTGTCTTGAATTTTTCCCTTCATATCGCAATTGGAACCTCTGCTTTAATTATGGCAATCACAGCCTGTTCGGGTGCTATTGGCTACGCTTTGCAGGGAAATATCAATCTCCTTGCTGGCCTTATTATAGGCATCAGTGCCGCTATCAGTGGTATGGTAAGTGCTAAATATGCCAACAAAGTGAACGAAAAAATACTCTCAAAAGCTGTTGGTGTGATTTTTGTAGCATTAGGAATTATTATGAGTATTCTTCAGGTAGGAGGATAAATTCATCCCTTGAAAGTCCATCATGTTGAAATCTTCCACCATAAATATCCCTATGAATTTTTGAGGATTTTCTAAAATTCTCTTTCCTTGTGAATTTTTATCGTTTGATCCACTCTGAAACTTTCACCCTTATTCCTGATTCTTTTGTGTTTTAATGGAATCCAAATGAAAAGTCTATTGGAATTTTTCCGGTTATGCTGAGCAGGGAGGCTTTGCGTTTATAATATAGGACTTTTTGAAAGGGATAGGGGGTGAGAAGCAAAATTGCCTTATAGATAACAGTGTCTCATAGTTATTAAAAATAAAAATATATATCATTTGACGTAATTAAGGATACGACATTTTTTTATTGTTGTAACCATAAATTACTATTTTTAAATTAATTATAATGTTAATTATTTATGAATTGATTATCCTTGTATAAATTTCTTATTCTAGAGGAGAAGAAATGTCATTAAAGGAAAAAACCTTAGAAAACTGGCTTTGGGAAGCTGCCTGCAAAAT
>JAQUPD010000069.1 GCA_028716785.1 Fidelibacterota bacterium | reverse complement strand
GATAAAGAGCAATAACGAAACACTAGGCCGATTGTTGGTCCGTTATCCGAAAGGAAAATCGTTTTTGTTGCCCGAAGATCAAGAATTTGTACATCATGTTGCAGAAAATATAGGACTCTGGCACGAATTCAGGCAAGCGTGGGATCAGGAGGAACATACGAAACAGATCCTTTTGGCAATACGAAATGTTAATCAGCTGATTGTAAAGGAAAATGACAAAATAACTTTGCTTGAAAAAGTATGCGCAAATTTAACGGAAACAATGGGATATGATGATGCGTGGATTACGCTCATTGATGAAAAGAAACCTTATCGACTCATAAAAACATCTATGTTACGGGTGTGCGATTTTAAAAATCATTTTAACCTTGAAACCAATAATCCTCTACCTCCTTGCATCGCCGACATTATAAACAACAAAACATTTCATTTCTATAATAGCGCGGAAAGTGCCTGTGTTTCATGCATCTTTTCAAATGGAAGAAAGGATCTTGCCATATACTCAGCACCCTTGAAGCATCAACACCTATTTTATGGTGTCCTAACAGTTGCTGTACCCCAAGAGTTTTCAACGTTAGCCGAAGGGAAGGGACTTTTTGTGGAAGTTGCGGAAGATATTGGTTTTGCTCTTTATAAAATTGATTTGGAAAAAAGGCGGGAGGAATCAGAAAAAGAGATTCTAAAAAATCTCCGGGAAAAAGAAATTCTTCTTCAGGAAGTGCATCACCGTGTAAAAAATAATTTGAATGTTATTTCAAGTCTTCTAAAACTCCAAGCACGCACAATTAAAACAAAAAAAGATGCCCTTGAAGCCTTTCAAAATAGCAGCAACCGTGTTTTAGCTATGGCATTGGTTCATCGCAAATTATATGATACGAAAAATTTTGATTCTGTTGATTTAAACTCGTATGTAACCAACCTTGTTCATCAATTGGAAACAGCAACGGTTCCTGAGAACACCATTCACATTCATACAGATATTGAAGAGATTTGCTTAAATATGAACAAAGCTATTCCTTGTGGATTAATTTTGAATGAATTGATTACCAATGCCTTAAAACATGCTTTCCACGGCAGGGCGTCGGGAGATCTTTCTCTTTCTATCCATACTCAAAACGATAAAACCGTTAAAATTTCTGTCTCTGATGATGGAATAGGAATGCCAAAGAATATAAACTTCCAAAAAATAGATTCATTAGGTCTTCATCTTGTTGAACTTTTAACGAAACAAATTGAGGGGACATTTCACATTGAATCAGAAATAGGGAAAGGGACAACCTTTATTATCACATTTCCGCTGGAAGAATACAATCAATGATTCTATTTTGAGAATAAGGGATCCTCAAAATGTCTAAGAAAAAACATAAGATAATAAAACGTATAGTCCTAATATTTTTACTCTTCATATACTATGTGCTATTTCCTTGCACAGTTTATGGGGAAAAAATAAAGGTGGGGATCTATCAAAATCCTCCCAAGGTATTTTTAGATAACAAAAATATACCGCAAGGAATTTTTGTGGATATCATGAATGAAATTGCCAGAGTTGAAAAATGGGAAATTGAGTATATTTTTGACACGTGGGAAAATAATTTACTGGCGTTAAAAGAAGGGCGCCTTGATATTGTTTTGGATGTTTCATATACAAAAAAGCGTGAAGAAATATTTACGTTCAATCGCGTTCCTATTCTTGATACATGGCTGCAAGTTTTTACAACTCGGGATAAGATTATCGATTCTATCGATGGGTTAAGAAATAAGCGAATAGGCGTTTTAAAGGGCTCCAGACAAGAAGTGTATCTTATAGAAGAATTTCCCCAATGGGTTGATATTCCTTACACCTTAAAAGCTTATTCAGACTATCCTGCCACAATTAACGCCTTAAAATCTGGAGAAATAGATTTCCTTGTAGCAACACGATTTTTTTATTTCACGTTGGACCCCTCCGATATTATAGTTTCTACGCCTGTTATTTTTAGTCCAACTGATGTTTATTTTGCTTTTCAAAAAGATGGAGAAAATCCATTAATTTTTGTAATTGACTCTCATTTGAATTTGATGAAAAATGATCCTCATTCTGTTTACTATCAGTCTTTGAATCGGTTGTTTAGCACGCAAGAACGTTTTTATATCCCCCCGTCAATAAGAATAATACTTTTGATCATTTCGATAGGGTTGCTCTTTTTCCTGGGATTTTCGATCCTTTTAAGGAAACAGGTTAAACAAAAAACGTCCGTGCTAAGAGAGCAACATATAAAACTAGAAGCTGCTTATGAACAGGAAAAATTACATAAAGCAGAAATAGAAAGAAATCTTGCTGAAAAAGAGCTCTTGTTGAAAGAAATACATCACCGAGTAAAAAACAATTTAAATATTATCTCAAGCCTCGTTCGGATACAGGCTAAGCAAATTCACGATCAACGTGAAGCGGAGACGGTTTTACAAAATATCAGTGAGCAAATTATGGTTATGGCAATAGTTCACAATCTTGTTTATACCTCTGGAGATTTCGAAAAAGTGGATCTTCATGCCTTTCTTGAAGGGCTTCTTAAACACTTAAAATATCAATATTCTTTCCAAAATATAACCATTAAAAAAAATGTAGAGGATATAACCTTAGGGATTGATCAAGCCATTCCCTGCGGATTGATTCTTGGTGAAATTGTGACAAATGCGTTGAAACATGCTTTTCCTGAAAGGAACCATAAAAAGGGTATCCTCCGAATAGACATTAAAAAAAGGAATTCAACCAACGTTCTTCTACAAGTTTCAGATAATGGTATTGGCATCCGTGATATAGAATCCTTTGAAAATGAAAGTAACATGGGATTCCATATTGTTCGGTTACTTGTAGCCCAATTAAATGGCACACTCACGATCAAAAATCAAAAAGGTCTTTTGATAATGATTGAATTTCCTTTTCATAAGAATACCCATGAACCTTCTTGAGGGAAGATTTCCTTTTAAAGTAAACATGTTGTGAACAAGGGGTGGACACTTATTTCCTGTTTTCCGCAATGGGACACCCTAAAAATTTTTATAAACAATTCTGTACAGTTCAGCTTGTTCCTCATCCATATTAAGAAGTTTGGATTTCGTTTGCCTGATTCTGGCAATGTATAGGTGATTTG
>JAQUPD010000068.1 GCA_028716785.1 Fidelibacterota bacterium | reverse complement strand
ATTTTCCGTCATATAACACCCCCCTGATATACAAATCCAATTATATTTACTACATATAAACGTTAATAAACTGTTTAATCAAATCCAAGCATAAACTTATTAATCTCCGCGTCTCTTCACCCTCAGCAATCTATACTAATCTTTCCCTCTGCATCTCTTCACCCTCAGCAATCTATACTAATCTTTCCCTCCGCGCCTCAGCGCACTCTGCGGGAGGCAATAAAAACCCTCTGCGCTCTCTGCGGGAGGCCTTTACTCCAGCGCACTCTGCGGGAGGCAATAAAAACCCTCTGCGCTCTCTGCGGGAGGCCTTTACTCCAGCGCACTCTCCGGGAGCTCTCCCTTCTCCCCTTCTTTCTCTGTCAAAATCTCATAATACCGCCACTCATTTTTTGCACTTTCCTTATACCCCATCTGTTCATAACATAAAGCCCGCCGTTTAATAAATTCAGGATCCCCCGAGAGTTTAAAGGCAGATGTGTAATCCATGGCGGCGTATAAATAATTCCCTCCCCGACTAAATAGTGTTGCCCGTAAATGATAATATTCAGGCTTTTTTTGTATGTCTAAAGCATCCATAATATACCATAAGGCAATTTCACTATTCCCCTGCAAAAGGTGTTGACGACTTAAATTGTAAAAAAAGTCTGCTTTTAATGTTTTATCCTTTATTTCTGGGATAATATCTTCCGCAAGATAAATGATTGAATCTTCAGGTGTTGATAGTAATTTATGTTTTATCCATTCTTGACGCGTTAAAAAGTTGTTCTTTATAGCACCTGCCAAAAGTGTTTGGTACTTTTCTTTTTCCTCTAAATGATAGAGCATCGTTAACATTTCATCAAATTTATCAGGAGGAATGTCATTCGGGTTGAGTAAATTTATGAGGCTATCACATGCATCATGGTTTTTTCGAGTATAATGGTAAACAAAGGAAGGAATAATATAATTTATCTTGTTTTCTTTAAACCAGGTGGGATTGAGAAATGCTTGACTTAATTCTAAGTTACCTATGTCTAAATAAAATCTGTATAGGTTATTCTTAACAAGATCTTCATCAATAATCTTATTGGCTTTATCGTAGAGTAAATATCCTTCCAAGACTTCATTGTTTTTTACAAGATTATTGGCGTAATTATTCAATGGACGCACTTTATGGGGGGACAATCGATACGATTCCTCCCACAAAGTTCCATAAGACTTCCATACTTCATTTCGTTGATGAGTTAAATATAGCGATAACGCGATGATGACAATCAAAACTCCTTCAATAAAGGGTGTCCTTTTGGATAAGAGGGTAAAAACAATAATTAATAAAATGCCAACAAGTGGCAGGTATACTCGATGTTCAAAAATGACATTGGGGATGGGTATAATGGATGATTCTACGGCAGATGCAATAAAATACCATAAGATACCAATAGAAAAGACAGGGTATTTTTTTCTCAACCGTATGGCACTAAAAAAAAGCCCTAAAAGAAAAAGTCCACTTAAAAGAACGCGCCAATCAAGAAGACTCTCACTGATGGGAAAATCATAATCCAAATGCTGGTTAAGGGGGACAAAAATAAGGCGGAGATAGGTCATGTGGACTCTTAATTGAGTTAAAAAGTAAGTATAGGGTGTTAAGGTATAGGTATGTCCTTGTTCAGGAGGAATGGTTCGAAAGACGTTGGAAAAATCTAGATGATACCAGAGGGGAAGTATCAGAAGAAAAAGCAATAAGATCCCGCCAACAATCATGGCTTTTTTCTTATTTTTTCTCAAAAAAGGGCCAATATCCTCATATAAAATCCATTCCAGCATAAGAATCATGAAGGGAAAGGTAAAAACAATTTGTTTAGTGAAAAGACCCAAGAGTCCAGAAATTCCTGCTAAAACAAACCAAATCCATGCATGGTTAGATTTTTGAAGAGAAGATCGCCCCTTAAGGTAACAATTAACGGCCAATAAATAAAAAAGGGCTGCTAAAGAAGCCATTCGCTGAACAATGTAAGTTACAGCTTGCGTTTGTATGGGATGGATAGCAAAAAGGAGTCCCGTAAAAAAGGCAATTAAGCTAATATCAGAGTCTTTTAAAGTAATCGCTTTTTTCTCTTTAAGACGCTGAAGGATTTGCAGAACCAGCCAAAATACTAACAAGGCATTGCAACAATGGATCATTAAGTTTACTTCATGATATCCTTTAACATTTAGCTCATGGAAATGATAATTTACTGCGAAAGTCAGTTGAGCCACGGGGCGATTAGGGAATGATCGAAATACCTTATCCAGTTGGGATAAATCCCTAATTCCCGGATTATTTTTTATTGCATGATCATCATCAAACAGAAAGGGCACATTAAAGGAATTCCAATAGGCTATCACTGGGATTATCATCAACAACAAAAGATAGACAGACTTGTTAGCTTGCATACTTTCTCCTTAATATTATGAGAATACCATATCTTACACTTTCTGCGATAATACACAGAACACGGAATAAAATGACACAATTTGCAAGAGAACTATTTCCCGACAATTTTACAATAAGCATTTCTCTTACGCCTAATCCTGCAGGAACAAAAAAGGCAATCATGCCACCTAATTGTCCCACCGAATAGTAACCACTGGTTTGAAGAAATGAAAAAGAAAAACCACTGTTAAAAACGAGCACATAAAATCCTAAAAAAGCAAAAAACCAGGCAATGGCTGAAAAAAAAAGTCCAAACAGAAAAACTCGATAATTTTTAAAATAATATCCTAAAAATAGGAACGATACAATTCCAACACCCCCTAAAGCCATTCGAAAGGCATGATAGCTTTTAAAACTGACAAGAATGGTTAGGACTAAAATAAATCCACTTAAATAAAACTCTATCATGGATACAGAAAGGCTGCGTGATGTTTTAACATTAAATTTTTTTTTGGCACTATAGCTGATAAAGGCCAGATTCCAAACTTTCCCAGGCAAATACTTCCCAAATTCACCTTGGCTGCGGATGGTCATAAGTGATATGAGGTTCATACGGCCATTAAAAGAAACAATAATAAAACTCCATATAAAGGCAATGATTAAACAAAAAATTAAAAGAGACAAAAAAGAAAGAAAAATAGGTAAGGGATGATGAAAGACAAACGTTAACAGAGAGCGATCAACATAGGTAAATAATTCATAGAAAATGATGATAACAATCACCAGGGAAAGGGCATAAATAAGGTTATTAACTATTTTTTTAGACATACAATTGTCCATGGAATAGGTCTTTTAACACAAAAGGGATATCCTGAGGTATTCTTTGATAGAAAACGTAAAAATTTCTTTTTTGACCAATGGTTTACATGGCCTGGTGTATTGCCAAAATCTTTCAAATAAGAAAAGCGGAGTATATTCATAATGCGCCATAAAGGTTCCCGAGGGACTGAAATTAGCACATATTTTTGACTAACGCGCACAAGTTCTTTCAAAGCAAGCTGAGGATTTTTAACATGTTCAAGGACTTCAGTACAAACAACAAGGTCAA
>JAQUPD010000067.1 GCA_028716785.1 Fidelibacterota bacterium | reverse complement strand
GGACAAATCAGGATATGATTTCTAGTGGAGTTTGAGATAAAATTGAAACGATTTAGATTCTTTTAGAAAAAATGTATTTACCATCTCCATCTTCATAAAAATCATGGATTATTGTCTCGAGATGGTATCCATTTTTCAAGTAAAATTCTTGGGTTGGCAAATAATCTTTGCGGGAAGAGGTTTCAATGTAGATAATTTCTCCTTCTGATTCTTGAATTAAGGATTCACAAGCTTTTAGGAGCTTTTTCCCATATCCTTTTCTCTGATACATTTTATGGACGCCAATCCAATAGAGGTCAAAGCGTTTATGAGTACAGGGAACCGGACCAAAGACAGCAAATCCAAGGGGAGTATTTTCCTTTTCTTCAAGAAAAAGGAAAGTATAGCCACTTTCTTCTCCTTTTGACAAGACTTCTTTTCCAATTTCAACGGCTATTGCAATTTCATAATCGTGAAAAAGTCCACTTGAAGCCAGGATTATTTCAATTTGCGCTAAATCAGAGGGATGGATCCCTCTTCTGATCATCATGGAATGCCTCGTAAATAAGGTGTAACATTAATTCGTTATAGGATAGCCCTTCATTCTGAGCTGCAGCAATAAATCCGCTATCGGGTGAACTACAAGGATTGGCATTTACCTCTAGAATCCAGGGGTTATTCTTTTGATCAACGCGAAAATCCACCCGGGCATAGCCTTCAAGTCCAGTGAGTTCCCAACAAGCTTCTGTTAAGTGTATTAACTGCTCTATCAGGGGTTGATCGGTTTTTGGAAAATTAAAGGTACGGTAACTTTGTTTATAGCGTTGTGAGGATTTAATCCATTTTGATTCATAATCCATAATTCGATAGGGATTAACATCGCCGGTAAAAAGTATTTCGGCAGGTTGAAAAACACGGGGGGAGCCTTTTTCGCTAATAACAGAGACATTAAATTCTCTACCTTCGATAAAGCGTTCAAGAAAAAAGGGGATAGAAAATTTTGTCTCAAAGGTATGAAGCATGTCAAGGGCTTCTTTTGCCGAATTAACATAGTGGATATTTTCATCGGAAATTCCAAGGGACGCATCCTCGCGAAGAGGTTTAAAGATATACCATCCTGGGACAAAGGTCTCAGGAGTTGGGTACTTGTCGGCATGAGGTGTTGGAAGGTTTGCCTTTAAAAGGAGATGTTTCGTAAGCATTTTATCCGTTGTTAATAAAAGACATTGGGAGGAATTCCCTGTATGGGGGAGATGCAAGGATTGAAGAATTTTCGGAATCATAGCTGCAGCAAAACTTGATCCCATAAAAGATTCTACAAGATTTACAACAAGAAAAGGATTAATTGTCTTTAAGACAGAAATAAATTGAAAATCATCGTCGACAGGGAGTATTAATGGGTCAAAATTTTCTTGTTCAAGAATTTGAAAAATATTTTCAGCAGCGATTAAAACATCTTTATCATCAGGGGGGGCTTCCTTAGGGACATCCTGATGTAAAATAACAATTTTCTTATGATTCACGGTTTTTATCCCCAAAAATACGGTGAATTGCTGATTCCATAATTTGAGCAATGAGGTCATGATAAGATATACCATGAAGACGGGCAAGGATTGGCAAATCTGATTCCACGGGATGGAGGCCTGCTAGAGGATTTACTTCAATAAATTCTGGCTCTCCTTGCTCGTTATTTCGCATATCTACTCGTCCCCCATCTCTGCATTCCAACAGATGCCATACCTTCAATGCAAGGTCTGCGCATGCATCGTAAAGAGGATGTTCCGGAATTTTATATTGGACAAACTCTTTATACCTTTTTTTAGTTTTCAGGCCATAGATATCACTTTCAGCTGTTGGGAGAAAGCAAATTTCCATCACACCGATTACACGTGCCTTTTTTCCTGTTCCTATAACACCTGCTGTAAATTCTCTACCCGGTAAAAACTGTTCCACAAGGACAGGTTGATGGTAGTATTCCATCAAATTTTTACAAGTAGTTATTAAGTCATTCTGTGAATGTATAAGCGACATGGAGCCTATTCCTTTTCCTGTCCCTTCTGCCAGAGGTTTAACAAATAGGGGATAGGACAAATTAACCGCCAACACATCTTCTTCAGTCTGTACAATTCGGAAATCGGGTGTCTTAATGCCACCATCTCTGACAATTCGTTTTGCCATTCCTTTATGAAGAGTTGTTGTTACAAGAGGATCCGAAAAAACATAGGGGATATGATAAACATCCAAAATTGCAGGGATTTGTGCTTCACGGCCCATTCCTTTTATCCCTTCGGCAATATTAAAAACCAGGTCCCATCGATCACCCCTGCAAAGACGCTGAATTAAAGAACGGGCAGATCCAATTCTATCTACCGTATGTCCTAATGATTGTAAAGCTTCTTCAATTCCAACAATCGTTTCAATAGAATCAAATTCTGCCACATCAACGGGACTGAATCCTGCCTGCAAGTAATCATCTTTTAGATCATAAGTAAATCCAATATTCATCTGTCGCTCATTACTATAAGGTTATTACCACTTATTTCATTGTTTTTTAGGATCAGGATATCGAAAAATTTTCTGTTCATAATTTTTCAGATAGATATAGTGGTCATCGTGTGATTCAACACAATTGGGAAAGAGGGGAATTTTGCCTCCTCCCCCAGGAGCATCAATCACATAAGTGGGAACTGCATAGCCACTGGTAAATCCCCGAAGGTTTGCCATAATATCCAATCCCTCTTGCACAGGGGTTCTAAAATGTATTGATCCTGCAACGGGATCACATTGATACAAATAATAGGGTTTCACTCTCACTTGCAGAAGTTTATGAAAGAGCTCCTTTAAAACATCGGCATTGTTATTAATATCTTTCAATAAAACTGTTTGACTTCCCAGGGGAATGCCAGCATCTGCCAGACGAATACAGGCTTCATTTGTCTCAGGCGTCATTTCATCTGGATGCGTAAAATGCAAACTCATATAGAGGGGATGATATTTTTTCAAGATTTTTATGAGAGAGGGCGTGATTCGTTGGGGTAAAACAGCAGGAACTTTTGTCCCAATACGTAGCATTTGGACATGGGGAATCGCTCTTAAGCGTGATAAGAGACCATTGATATGAAAATCATCTAGAGTTAAGGGATCACCCCCAGAGATAATAACATCTCGTATTTCTGGATGAGCTTGGATATAGGCGATGCCTTTTTCCCAGGTTGGTGGCGTAAAACGAAAAGACTCTCTTTCCTGTCCTACAAGTCTGTGACGTGTACAATACCGGCAGTATGCTCCACAGAAATCCGTAACCATAAAGAGAACCCGATCAGGATACCGATGCACAATATTTGGAACAGGTGTCATCTCATCTTCGTGAAGGGGATCGCCACTTTCACCAAAGCTAAGTGTTAATTCTTCTTTCCGCGGAATCATGGCTTTTCTTAACGGGTATGCAACCCCTTTTCCATACATCAATGCGGCATAATAGGGAGTAATCCGAACAGGCAAAGAAAGCCCGGATTGAATAAACGCCAATTTTTCATCATTAGTTAAAGAAAATATTCGTTCAAGGCTTTTTAGATCATGGATACTGTGTTTTATTTGCCATTTCCAATCCTGCCAATCTACTGGTGTAGAACCTGGAAAAAAGCGGCTATAAAAAAAAGAAACAGCGTTTTGCTGTTTCGCAAAAAAATCAAATGGTAACGATTGCCCACCAGGCTCCGGGACAAGGGGAACGTCATCGTCTTCAGAATACACTTCTCTTTTCATCTTCCCTCCTTT
>JAQUPD010000066.1 GCA_028716785.1 Fidelibacterota bacterium | reverse complement strand
ACACATTCTTCCTTTTCTATCAGACTTTTTAGACAATTTTTATCCTGAAGATTCCCTTTTATTTAAAGAAAAGACAGAGAGTCTTGTTAAAAAAATAAAGACTCAGCAGGATAGTCTTGCTGCACTTTTCGTTAAAAAAGGCATTAAAGAATTTTATGTTTATCATCCTTCGTGGGGATATTTTGCTCAGGATTTTAATCTTACACAATATGCTATTGAATCTCATGGCCATGATCCAGGTCCAGAACATTTAGTTAATCTTGTCGAAAGAATACAGCATTCAGAAAATAAAAAAATTATTATTCAAAAAGGATTTAGTACGAAAGCCGCGGAAGTGCTTGCTAAAGAGACAGGGGCTCGCATTGTAGAAGCAGATCCCCTTGCTTACGATTGGTTTGAAAGTATACAAACTATGAGCACACTATTACTCGAAAAATGACGCAAACACATGAAAAGGTAATTGATGTTCAAAACGTATCTTTCTGGTACAATAAAAGGACAATTGTTTTAAAAAATATCACCTTTCCCATTGTAAAAAACGATTATCTTGTTATCATTGGTCCTAATGGAGGCGGTAAAACAACGCTGTTGCAACTTCTTGCAGGATTGCTAAAACCTAAGGAGGGGAACATCGTGTATTATCCCCCCTCTTTAAAAAAGAGAATTGGGTATGTCCCGCAGTTTTCGAATTACGATAAAAATGTTCCTTTGTATGTTTTGGATGCCATTAAGCTTGGAAATTTAAAAAAATATCGTTTTTTAGGAAATAGACATGAAGGCATAGATGAAGAATTTTTAGCCCTCACAAAGCGTTTGAAATTGGATATGCTTTTATATAAACCCATCAATGAACTTTCGGGTGGACAGTTACAACGGGTTCTTATTGCAAGAGCAATTATTGGAAATCCTGGGATTCTGCTTTTTGATGAACCCACCACATCGATTGATTCTGAATCCCGACAAATTTTTCAATCGGTTATTCGAGAATTAAACAAAACGATTCCTATTGTTATGGTTACTCACGATGTTTCAGCCTTGGCTCATGATGTAAAACATATCGCATGTATTAATCAGGAGTTATACATACATAATGCTGGAGAAGTCACAGAAGAAACATTAGAAAAAGTCTATGGATGCCCTGTTGATCTTATTGCTCATGGTGTTCCACATCGCGTTTTAAAATCACATAGTGGACCAAAATAATGGGAATGAACTTTTTTGCTTATGATTTTATAAAAAATGCTTTGCTTGCTGGTTTTTTATCTAGCCTCATGTGTGGATTGATGGGGACTTTTGTTGTTACAAAACGACTAGTTTTTATTAGTGGGGGGATAAGTCATGCTGCTTTTGGTGGACTTGGACTTTTTTTTCTTTTAGGATTAAATCCGATTCCCGGCGCCTATCTTGTGGCAATTATTATTTCTTTAATTCTTGGTTCATATAAACCCTCTAAGATCAATGCACAAGATGCTTATATTGGTATCTTGTGGTCTGTTGGAATGGCTGCAGGTATTGTGTTTATCCATTTGTCTCCACAATCGTATGCCCCCAATCTCATGTCGTACCTGTTTGGAGATATCTTGATGGTAAGTTCAAAAGCCCTTGTTGGAATGAGTGTGCTTACTGTAGGAATGTTGGCGCTAATTTTTGGATTTTTTAAATATTTCTTATCGATTGTATTTGATGAGGAATTCTCGCAGTTACAAAATATTCCTGTTCGAAAAGTTCGAATGCTCTTATTTGTTATGATTGGACTCACTGTTGTTACACTCATACAACTTGTAGGCATTATACTTGTTATTGCCCTTTTAACAATTCCTCCCATGTTAAGCATGCTTTTTTTTAATGATTTTAAAAAGGTCCTCTTTTTTTCTGGGCTCTTTAGCATTCTCATCACACAAAGCGGCATCATTCTCTCTTTTTACCTTAATCTCCCTACGGGACCCGTCATCATTTTATTAGGAGCTTTTCTTTTAGTTGTAAGTTATTTAATAAAAGGATTTGGACGACAAAAATTTGAACTAAAAAAGCAATAAAGAAAATTTATTGAAACACTTCCATTATGTCTTGATATCGTAAAACATAAAGGAGAAACGCATGAACGAAATAAATGATATACACAAAAATGGAGCAATCAATCAAGAGAAGCCAGGGCTTCTTCTTGTTTCGGATATTATACCTGATAATCTCAATATCTTACCTTTACATAGCAGACCTCTTTTCCCGGGGCTTACACTGCCCCTAACCTTTACGGGAGAAAAATTTATTCATGAAATACAGTTTGCTATTGAAAAAGATAAAAATTTTATGGGTGTTGTTTTTACGAAGAACAACAATCCAGAAGAGGAAAAAAAGGTAGAACTCTATGATGTTGGGACGCTTATAAAAATTATAAAAATTATCCAGATTTCCGAAGATACCGCACATCTCATTATTCAATCTATCTCGCGATTTAAAAAGATACGGGAAATTCATCATCCTGAATTTATCCGATGGACCATCAAGGCGATTCGAGAGGATGAAGTAGAGCTAACAGACACGCTGAAAGCCTATACTTTATCCATTATGTCTACTGTAAAGGAGCTTATTTCTCTTAATCCTCTCATGAAAGAGCAGCTTAAGATGGTATTATCCCAAATTAGTTATGAACAACCTGGATTAGCGATGGATCTTATAGCACAAATGTTGTCTGCCGATCCTCATGAACTACAGGAAATATTAGAAACATTTGATTTACACAAACGTGCAGAAAAGCTATTATTCTTATTGAGAAAAGAAATTGAATTAACGCAGCTTCAGGATAAAATTCAAAAACAGATTAATGAAAAAATCACCAAGCAGCAGAAGGAATTCTTTCTCCGGGAGCAGTTAAAAGCGATCAAAAAAGAGCTTGGACTTGAAAAAGACGATAAGACGGCTGAAATCGAAAAATTTGAACAAAAAATAAAGAGTCTAAAGTTACCGCAAGAAGCACAACAAGTCATTGAAGAGGAGCTTGAAAAATTACGGATATTAGAACCTATTTCTGCAGAATTTAATGTCACGCGGACATATTTAACGGTTTTAACCGATTTACCTTGGGGAAAATACAGTCAAGATAATTTAGATATTCAAAAAGCACGAGAAATTCTGGATAGGGATCATTATGGACTAGAAGATGTAAAGCAGCGTATTTTGGAAGTCATTAGCACGATTATCAAACGAGGAAAAGTTGCTGGTTCCATCTTGTGTCTGGTTGGGCCTCCTGGGGTTGGGAAGACATCTGTCGGTCGATCCATTGCCAATGCTCTGGATAGAAAATTTTATCGTTTTAGTGTCGGTGGGATGCGTGATGAAGCTGAGATCAAAGGGCATCGGCGGACATACATTGGAGCGATGCCGGGGAAAATAATTCAAAGTTTGAAGCGCACGGGAACGTCAAATCCTGTGATAATGTTGGATGAAATTGATAAAATTGGAATAAGTTACCAAGGAGATCCCGCGTCTGCATTGTTGGAAGTTTTGGATCCAGAACAAAATCATGCTTTTCTTGATCATTATCTGGATGTCCATTATGATTTATCCAATATTTTATTTATTACCACGGCCAATCAACTTGACACAATACCTCTTCCCCTCTTGGATCGAATGGAAATCATCAAACTTCCTGGGTATATTCTTGAAGATAAAGTTGAAATTGCAAAGAAATATCTCATTCCCAAGCAGCGAAAAGAACATGGACTCATATCACGGGATATTATCATCACCGAGGGTGCCATCAAGCGAATTGCTGGAGAATATGCTCGTGAAGCAGGTGTGCGAAATCTGGAAAATCAAATCAAAAAAATTATGCGAAAAACAACCTTAATGCAGGCGGAAAAGGGAGTCCAAAAAGTAATCGTAAATAGGAATAATCTTGAAGAATTTCTAGGTATACCTTTGTATAAAACAGAGCAACTTTACAAGAAAAAACGTCCTGGTGTTGTATTGGGGCTTGCGTGGACTCCTTTGGGGGGAACCACACTGTATATTGAAGCAACAGCCATTCTTAGTAAAACGCCTGGTTTTCAACAAACGGGACAGCTTGGGAAAGTTATGCAAGAATCTTCTCTCATTGCTTATTCGTATGTCCGTTCTTTCATAGATAAGCATCATCATGAAAAATCAATAAAATCTTTTTTTAGCAGAAACTATATTCACCTTCATGTCCCGGCGGGGGCCACACCTAAAGATGGACCTTCTGCAGGAATTACCATGGCATTAGCATTATATTCATTGGCATTAAATAAACCTATCCGTCAGGATATTGCCATGACGGGTGAACTTTCCCTCACAGGCAAAATTCTTCCCATTGGTGGTGTAAAGGAAAAAACTATTGCGGCGCAGCGTGTAGGCATTCGGGAAATCATTCTTCCGGCAGAAAATCGTGCAGATTTTGAAGAGCTAAATCTTAAAATTAAGGAGGGAATTCATAAAGTTCATTTTCTTGAGTATTTTGAGGAATTACTTCCTATTGTCTTTGCGAAACCTCCATTAAGGGAATAAATCATGCAGGGCTTGAATGGATATTGAGAGAGATATTCAAGAGCCGCTGCACGGTGTT
>JAQUPD010000065.1 GCA_028716785.1 Fidelibacterota bacterium | reverse complement strand
ACCATCTTGTGGCAATCCGCAATTGGAATTTAATCACCTTCGTTTTAAAAAAATCTCCCTTTACTTTTGATGAAATAAATCGCGTGAATACCTTTGCCAACGCTATGGATTTTGACAGAGTTCTTCCCCTTTATCAAAGGCAACATTTACCCCCATTTCATCATCAGCTTCAGGATTCAACCTTTTATGTCGCCATAGAAACTCTCTTAAGTCCGGAAAAAACCACTTTTGAAAAAGCATATCCTTTTCGAATATATCCTGTTACGGAAAATCGTCCCTATTTTTCCCAATTTTTAAAGTTAGGACGTCTTTCTGAAATCTTTCCCTACCTTTCAAATGCTATGCTCCCCTTTCTTGAACTTGGATATATACTTCTTATTGTCACGTTTCTCGTTGTTATTGTAATAGCACTTATTTTAATTCTTATTCCTTTATTTTTTCATTCATCAGGAAAGCCGCACTCAAGAGCCACATTTTTCTATTTTGCAGGATTAGGACTCGCCTATATGTTCGTAGAGATTGTACTAATTCAACGGTTTGTCCTTTATTTTGGGAATCCCTTATATGCTTCTTCAGCTGTCATCAGTGGGATGCTAATTTTTTCTGGGATAGGGAGCTATATCTCCTCCCGCTTAAGTACCACGCGCCGTAATCTTATAAGGATTGGCATGGGAATTGCGTTTATCCTCCTTTTATGTGCAGGATTTCTCA
This sequence comes from Fidelibacterota bacterium, assembly GCA_028716785.1. Lineage (GTDB taxonomy): Bacteria > Fidelibacterota > Fidelibacteria > Fidelibacterales > Fidelibacteraceae > Fidelibacter. The sequence continues at coordinate 3,904 of JAQUPD010000065.1, read as the reverse complement.
CTCCCTTCTTAAAAGCAACCATTCATTTCTCTTTTGGTGTAAAATTTGTGATAAGTCTTGCGTGCTTAGCACCTGTTTGTTTGTTGATGGGAATGCCATTCCCTCTTGGCTTAAGAAACCTTAAAGATAACAATCCTGACGATATTCCCTGGGCTTGGGGCATTAATGGGTGTCTATCGGTTATTAGTAGTGTATTAGCCTCAATATTATGCGTTGAAATGGGGTTTCTGGGCGTTATCCTCTTGGCAGCTTTTATTTATGGAGTTGTTGGATGGGTGAAAAACTAAAGACGGATGATAATTATGATATTTTTTGGGTTTGTTCAACCTTTCTATAATAAAATATAATACTCTTTGATACTACTAAATAAAATTTTTTAATAAAAACATTAATTTACATCCCAATAGTTTTAAAATATGTAATATTATTACATTCCCTCTTATTATCTTATGATAATATCCATTTATAAATCATTCTGAAATTTGAACAATGCTTATACTTGATCCATCTATAACAAAAGGATATTGACTGGGACTGCTAAAAAAGGTATCCAAATTGACCATATTTGCAGTAGTTCCCCCACTTGTTACAAAAAAACCATCTCTTGCAATAACAGTCCCCTCAAAAGAGCCACCAGAAAAAGTGACCTTTCCATATGGAGCAAACAAAAATCCAGACAAAGAACTTCCACCCAGCCCTGTTATTGTTATATCCCCTTGACTAGCAACAATTACAACATTATTTGCTGAAGAAATCCAACTTGTTGACGAATAACTTGGAGCATAAATTTTTAAATTATTACCTAAAGTCCCTGATGAGAGATACCCGTTATCTACATACCATTGTGGTTCACGAAGCTGGGGCATAGGAACAGTAGGAATTTCAAATCCCGGAACAGACGCCACATGAATACATTTATTTAATATTGATTGATCATAATAATCGGGATATGTTAAAGATCCTGTATAATTAATATAACTATCTGTCGCCAATGTCGGTGTCCATCCTAAATTAACATTCCCATTAACATATACATCCCCATAAATTTTTGCATCTTTCAATGCAAAGTTACCATTCACATAAATATCTCCATAAACACTTCTTCCTCCACTCCAAAGTGTTAAATTTCCATTGACATAAATAGCACCTGGTGCAGATTGACTTCCTAAAGAAGCACTCCCTCCATCCAAATTAACATCTCCATCAAAATATAGATTTGATACTGCCAATGTCGCACCACCATTAATATCATCGCTTGAAAATCCTCCCTCAATGATTGCGGTACAATTTGGCCCTGTTAATGTATTTCCCTGGAACGTAATATGAGTTGTATGGACAACAATATTTTCTTCAACATAGATAGACTGGCTACCACTCCCACTTATTTTATAATACATTTTTAAGGTGCGAGAATATTTTCCAATATTTCCCTCAGATTTAAGAAGAAAAACTGAATCATTAATACTACTAAGAGTTTTCGTAAATGAACCGTCATCATAATTAATGGTTTGATCGATTATTGTATCAGTAGCAAATAGTTCATTCATAGCGTATTCAATCCCTGCATTGGCGATATAATAAGCCTTGTGGCCATTTAAGAAGCCAGCGGCACTCTGTCCACCAGAAGAAGAGATATACAGTAAAAAAGCGCCCATCATACCAAAAAGAATGATTACCACAAGAGCTATGCCTGTTAAAGCAATGCCTGGATATGCTTTTCTTTGTGTTTTCATTTAATAATGCCTCCTACTTTCCAGCAAGATATGCTGATGCAGGGTATACGTTTCATTGCCAGAAACTAAATTAAGTATCACAGAAACTGATTTAATGCTATCTATGTTTGTTTCCTCAGTCATTGATGCATCATAATAAGTAAATCCCGAACCTGTGCTATTCAAGTTTTCTGCTGGAATCAGGATATGGGCAGTTCCATCATTCTGCTGACGTTGAAGGCGACCTTCTGTTATTTGATAGCGAATTGTATTATTTTCAGGTATTACACATTCAAAAAGCTGAGGTGTTGCTGTATTGATGGCTTGAGCTTGACGGATTTCAAGCACCAGGCGGTTATCAACCTGACGAATGAGAGAGGTAAGTTTATTCCGGGCTGTAATATAGGCATAGATATTTGCCATGTTCCCTATAATTTGATAGGTTAGAGAACCAACCACGGTTACTATTACGAGGGTAGCTATGAATTCAATGAGCGTAAATCCTTTATGTGCTCTCTTTCTCACGGAATCGTCTCTATCCATTGGCCATATAACGTGGATATTGTAATGGGATCTACCTCCGGACTCGTTGCCTGGATGACAATCCGTTTCATGGAGGTTGGCCCTAATACTTCTGTTTCCAAATCGGTGGCAGGATCTACATAATAAACATAAGAAGTAACTGTAATCGATCCATGCGTTGTTGAAACCTCATCCCACTCATCAAGGACATTAAACGAATGAGCACGAATTGTTTCCATTCGATGAAGGGCTAGCTGAGACATTTGCGTGATAAGGTCTCCTTTCGTGGCAAAAGCATTGGCATTGCGAAAAACGAAAACAAGCATGACAAAAGAAATGGCAACAATAACAATAAACATCACGACTTCTATGAGTGAGAACCCTTTACGAAAAGTTGTAAAATATTTACACATAAATAAATTTACCCCATAATTCTATTGAATAGCAAGAGTTCCTGTTTCAGGTTCAATCGTAATTATTCGACTCCCATTGAGTGTGATGCTCCCCCCTCCTACTGGGATTCCAAAGGGAGTAAATACTAACTGATTGGATTCAGGAGCAGAAAATGAAACACTTGTAAGACGAATAGCAGATAGAGCACCTTCACCTAATTGGACACGATACATTTCACCAGTAAGTGGATGGATAAGGGGTGTGCCCAAAGGGTAGTTACGATAAAGGGTATAGCAATTATTGCTAACATCAAAGAGAATCCAGCACGTGTCTCGAGTTGCCTCTGCTTCTTCCCGACAAGAGCGAATATCGTCAGCTACTTGGTTTATTGCCGTTGAAACTCTTATAGAAGAGTAGCTGGAAAAAATATTGGGGATGACCACCACCGCCAGGATCGCAGTAATGATAACGATGGCGACAATCTCAATGAGAGTAAATCCTCCCGCAGAGGGCGCTGAGACGCGGAGGGATTTTATTTGCCTCCCGCGGAGAGCGCAGAGGCGCGGAGGGATTTTTTTTGTCTCCCGCAGAGAGCGCTGAGGCGCAGAGAGTTTTTTTTGCCTCCTGCAGAGGGCACAGAGGTTCAGAGATTTATGTTTATTTTCATCCAGCAGAGGGTGCTGAGATGCAGAGGAATTGTTTTTTGATATTGTTTTCATATAGGTCCATCATCCAATCACGGTGCAATGTAACATAATTGTCTCAATATTTTAAAGAATTAATCATCCAGGCCGTTCACGCATCGGACTATCCCATTTTTTAACAAAGGTGTATTGAAATTAAAAATATATCCTAATTTTAATTGTGTCAGTTTAAGATATGTTTGTAGTTGTTTTTTATGGACATCCAGGATTTTTTCAACCGATTTCAGTTCAAGGATTACTTTATTTTCAATAATGATATCTGCCCGAAAACCAATATTAAATATCACATTCTTATACTTAACCGGAACGTCGACCTGTGATATCACAGATAAATCATGTTGAATCAACTCATATAGAAGCGCTTTTTCATAAATGGATTCCAGCAAACCGGGTCCCAATTCCCGGTGAACCGTAATCGCAGATGCAATAGCAACTGTCCCGATCTCATTTTCCGTCATATAACACCCCCCTGATATACAAATCCAATTATATTTACTACATATAAACGTTAATAAACTGTTTAATCAAATCCAAGCATAAACTTATTAATCTCCGCGTCTCTTCACCCTCAGC
>JAQUPD010000064.1 GCA_028716785.1 Fidelibacterota bacterium | reverse complement strand
TTGATTGATGAACAGATGAATGATTTTACAACACCGCATGTTATTTGGATGGAAGGACACGATTCTAGTGGTCCTAACATAAAAACACCGCGTCTTATTCAAGATATTCGACGATTAATGCCTGAAATAGATGTTCGCCATAGCACCTTGGAAGAGTATGTAGCCGGCTTAAAAGCTGATGTAATAGTGAGTCAATTAACCAAAGTGACCGGTGAGCGACGAAGTAGCCAGTATGATCGACGGAGTGGAAATTTGTACGGTTATATTACTTCGGCACGCATGTATTTGAAACAAGCAAATTTCCATGCGGAGCGACTTTTAGAAAAATATGCTGAACCGTTTAATACGCTTGCGGGAATATATGGCTTACCAATACAGGACGAATCGCTTGCACTTGCCTGGCACAAACTCCTTGAAAATTCTGCCCATGATTCCATTGGAGGATGTAGCCTTAATGCCGTTCATGAGGATATGATGAACCGATATAAGCACATTTGTGAAATTGCCGATGTGATTTTCGAACGGGCATGTCAGTATCTTGCAAAACAAATCGATCTCTCCCATGCGTCGGATCATAGTATTCATATCCATGCCCTTAATCCCATTCAATATGAAACGTCAGGCCCCTTTGAACTCTTTGTCGATATCCCCCAAAAAAAAGATAAAGGATCGGTAAAACTTATTGACAATCAAGGAGATGAGGTACATACGGTGATTTTGGATCGTTATCTTTGTGAGCCGATTCTTGAACAATTAGATGATCGTCCCATGTATTACAAGATGGTGCGGTACCATCTGTTGGCAGATTTACCAGTTCTTCCGCCTTTTGGACTTTGTACTTTTCAGGCAATCCCAATTTTTTCTAACCCAGTATCATCCGTAAGATTTTTGGCAACTCATGGTGGTAAAATTATGGAAAATGAATATCTGCGCCTTGAAATCCAAGAAGATGGGACCTTCATCTTAAAGGATAAAGAACATGCCATAACGTTTGAAAAATTAGGGTTTTTTATAGATGAAGGAGAAGCTGGCCATGCATGGGTTCATGAGTCTGTAAAACCCTATGTGGATAGCCGTCAAGCAAAATGTGGCATTATCATTCACGAAAATAGCTGGGCGCGCGCTGTTGTTGAAGTGGAATATACCCTTCGAATTCCTCAAAATCTTGATGAGCGACGCAAAGGGAAGTTGACAGCTACGATGCCAGTGAGACTTTTTCTTACGTTATCTAAAGGATCAAAACGAGTGGATATGCAGGTGGAAGTTGAAAATCCTGCAGAAGATCACCGCTTGAGAATCTTATTCCCCACCGTTCAAAAGGCAAAATACCATTTTGCAGAAGGTCAATTTGATGTGGTAGAACGTGCTGTACAACGGCCTGATACTGCAGACTGGGTGGAACAACCCATGTATGATTATCCCTTATACCTTTTTGCTGGAGTGACGGATGGAAAATTTGGGATATCTCTCATCGTTGATGGCTTAAAAGAGTATGAAGTGATGGATGATGATCAACATACCCTCGCATTGACTCTTTTTCGTGCCTTTCATTATGTTATTCAACCAGCATCGAAGCAAGATTATGGGGAAGAAAAAGGATCTCAATGCCTTGGGAAATCTCTGTATAAATTTTCTCTGATGCCCCATATTGGTGATTGGCAAAAAGGAGGTGTTTATCTTGAAGCCATGCGGAAAAATTATCCCCCTGCTTTTTATCAAACAGGAAAAACACAGGGAAATATTGCTCCTAATGTTTCTTTGTTAAAATTGGACAATGAAAACGTCATCCTATCCTCCTTAAAAGAAAGTGAAGCTCGAAATGAAAATGAATATATTCTTCGGCTTTACAATCCAACAAAAACCCAACAGACAACTGGATTACGTTTTGCATTCCCTGTAAAATCAATTGAAAAGACAACCCTTGAAGAATGTGGAGGAAAGAAAATTTATCGACAAAAAGGGCAATGGTACCTTACGCTTAAAAGGAAAGAAATTGTAACACTAAAAATCATAACATCCTCGAAAGGAAAGTGAGCGAAAGATGATAAAAAACAAATATGGATATTTTGATGACAAAAACCGTGAGTTTGTCATTACGGATCCACAAACTCCCCGTCCATGGTTTAATTATATGTGGAATGAACGCTATGCTGGGTTGATTTCTCATACGGGAGGTGGCTATAGTTATCTTGATTGTCCTCGAGATAACCGACTTACGCGTATGCGGTATAACTGTCTTCCCTGGGATCGTCCCGGGCGGTATGTTGTTGTGAAAGATGCTGAAACAGGAGAATATTGGTCCCTGAGCTGGGCACCAACAATAACAATTCCATACGACCGCTATGAATGTCACCACGGAATGGGATATACACGAATTATTACTGAGTACAAAGGCATTCGAGGGGAAATTACCTATTTTGTACCCCGGGAAGAAATGGGTGAAATATGGAACGTTGCGTTGACAAATTTATCTGACACGCCACGAAATCTTGAAATTTATGCCTTCACTGAGCTCCTTATGGGAAATGCCTTAAACGACTTAATTAATCAGCCTAACGACAAGCATTTTACTGATATCCACTTTGATAATGAAACACAATCACTGATAGCTACCCGCCGTTATTGGGTTTTGAACAAAAAAGTATCGGTTGTTCAACCAAATATTGATTGGAAATATATTCTCCAATTTACAACAACCCTACAGGTTACCGGATTTGATGCCAGTCTGGATAGTTTTATTGGAAAATGGCGGTCTGAAGCCAATCCTCAAGCGATTGAAACGGGCACCATGACCAATACTGAAATCACTGCAGGAGATCCTGTTGCAGCGCTTCAAATGAAAGAAAGATTAACACAAAGAGAAACTCTGAATTTTTCCATTTTTATGAAAGTCTCAGAGAAGGATTCTGCGATATTAACAGATATCAATACCTGGAAATCCGCGCGTTATGTGGAGGAAAAATTTGCCGCTGTCAAGAGATATTGGGATAACTATTTTTCTGTTTTTCAGGTTGATACACCTGATGAAAAAGTAAATATCATGCTGAATACCTGGAACGCTTATCAAACAGCTGCAAACTTTGATATGGCTCGAAATTCAGGCTATTATCATGGGGGACTCCTTTTTGGGATAGGGTTACGGGATCAATTTCAGGATATACTGGGGATGGTTATGGTGGAACCGATGAGAGTTCGTGAACGCCTTTTACATGCACTGCAATATCAGTTCAAAGATGGTTCAACCCTTCATAACTTTTTCAAATTAGCAGGAACTGGCGAACGAACCCGCCATTCTGATACTCCCTTGTGGATTCCTTTTGGACTGATTAAATACTATTCTGAGACAGGAGATGATTCTATTTTTAAAGAAAAGGTTTCTTATTATAAGGGGGGAGAAGGAACCGTTTATGAGCACATGGTTAATGCTATCAATTTTGCGCTGGGTGATACCACAGAGCGAGGACTCCCTCGAATTATGAAAGGGGATTGGAATGATACCCTTGATCATATTGGTCCAAAAGGAAAAGGCGAAACCATTTGGGGGGCCTTTTTTTTGGGATATATTCTCAAAGAAGCAATTTCTTTTTTTGAATTCCGTAACGACTCGGTGTTAGTCAATAAATATACTGAAGACTATGAAAAACTTTCAAAAACCATAAATGAGCTAGCATGGACTGGAGAGTGGTATTTACGAGCCTTCAGAGATAATGGGAAGCCCGTAGGAATTCCCGAAGATGATCAGGGGCGACTTTTTCTCAATACTCAATCATGGTCTGTTATATCAGAGATGGCACCCCCTGAACGGGCAAAAAGTGCCTTAAAAAGTTGTCTTGATCATCTTGAAACACCCTATGGTATGCAGATTTGTTGGCCAGCATATCGTCGGATTGATGATACCGTTGGACTCATTAGTCGGTGTGTTCCGGGGAAAAAGGAAAATGGAGCAGTTTTCAATCATGCCTCTGCCTGGTTTGTATTAGCGGCTTTATTGAATGGTCAGGTAGATGATGCCTATCGGATTTATCAAAAAATGCTTCCGATTAATTCTTCGGTGGATATTGACCGATATGAAACTGAGCCCTATGTTTTTTCAGAATATGTCACCAGTCCTGAACATCCTACCCAAGGACAGGCAAGTCATTCTTGGCTCACGGGTTCAGCTGTATGGATGTTTTATATTTCTTATGGATATTTACTGGGAATTCGGCCTGTTCCAGGAGGACTTCTAATGGATCCACGCATTCCTGCAGAATGGGATAAGGTAAAGATAACCCGAAAATTTCGGGGTAAAACTCTTCATATACAGATACACAACCCAGACCATGTTAATATGGGCGTCAAATCCATCACCATTAATAGTAAAATCCATAACTCACGAATTCTAGATCCTGAAAAATTTACCGGTAGGGATTTAAATGTGGAAATTGTGCTCTAACAAAAAAATAAGGGGAGTGTAACTTAAACGCTACTAAGCAGCGGTTGAATATTCACCGCAGAGAACGCAAAGGACGCAGAGATTTTTAAAAATTTTTAATCTGGAATATGAGATAAGTGACGAGTCACGAGTAACGAGGGTGATATATTCCTTAATGGTTGAGGTCATCAGATCTTAATGACAAGAAATGAAGAAAGTCTTTGTTATGTGCCTTTTTAAGAAGTTCTTTTTGAATATCTATCAGTCAGAAGATTG
>JAQUPD010000063.1 GCA_028716785.1 Fidelibacterota bacterium | reverse complement strand
GCTATTTTGAGTCTGATAAAATTCATATCTCCGCCCTCATTATTTCCGATTACTCGTTTAGTTATCATCATTGGAATGCTTCCAAAAGTTTACAAGATTGGCTGATTGAGCATCACATTCCCGGCGTTTATGATGTGGATACCCGCGCATTGACGAAAATTCTTCGTGAAAAAGGGACAATGTTAGGTAAGGTGCTTATTGATGGAGATACGGATTTTTATGATCCCACACGTGAGAATCTTGTCGAAAAAGTAAGCATCAAAAAGCCCATAACGTATGGATCTGGACGATATCACATTGGCTTGATCGATTGTGGTGTTAAAAACAATATTATTCGACAATTGTTACATTACGATACCTGTATCACTCGCCTGCCCTGGGATTATGATGTTAGTAAGGAATCTTTTGATGGGATTTTCCTTACCAATGGACCGGGGGATCCTAAACAATGTACCGCTACCATTAACACGCTGAAAAAAGTTTTTCTGCAGGATATCCCGGTATTTGGTGTTTGCCTCGGTTCTCAGCTTATGGCACTGGCAGCTGGTGCTAATACCTATAAGTTAAAATATGGACACCGAAGCCATAATCAGCCTGTTCGTCAAAAGGGAACTGTTCGTTGTTATATTACCTCTCAAAATCATGGGTATGCAGTAGATCCCAAAAGTATCCCTAAAGGATGGGAAATATATTTTGAAAATGTAAACGATGGGACAGTAGAAGGGATATTTCACACAGAAAAGCCATTTTTTTCCACTCAGTTTCATCCTGAAGCCTTCGGAGGTCCTACTGATACGCAATATCTTTTTGAGGATTTTATTGCACGAATAAAAAGCAGGAAAGATGGATAAAAAAATTCAGAAAGTTTTGGTTTTAGGATCGGGAGCACTGAAAATTGGGGAAGCCGGTGAGTTTGACTATTCAGGTTCACAAGCTCTTAAAGCGTTAAAAGAAGAAGGCATTCAAACGGTCCTTATCAATCCGAATATTGCGACTGTGCAGACCTCAGAAGAGTTAGCCGATAAAATTTATTTTCTTCCCATTACCCCCTATTTTGTTACTCAAGTGATTAACATTGAACGTCCAGACGGCATTTTATTATCTTTTGGTGGACAAACGGCGTTGAATTGCGGAATTGAACTCTATAAAGAAGGCGTATTTGAAACGTATAACCTTCAAGTCCTTGGAACACCCGTTCAGGCAATTATCGCTACAGAAGATCGGGATATTTTTATCGAAAAATTGAGGGAAATAGGAGTTAATACAGCGCGGAGTATTGCTACAACTTCTATTGAAGAAGCTTTGAAAGCTGCGAAAACTTTGGGATTTCCAGTTATTCTTCGGGCTGCTTATGCTCTTGGTGGAATGGGCTCAGGCTTTGCTTCTAATGAAGAGGAACTCTTAAATATGGCGGAATCAGCCTTTTCCTATAGTCCGCAAGTTTTAATTGAAGAATCCTTAAAAGGCTGGAAAGAGATTGAATATGAAGTGGTTCGGGATTGCTATGATAACTGTATTACGGCGTGTAATATGGAAAATTTTGATCCCCTTGGCATTCACACAGGTGAAAGTATTGTTGTTGCACCATCCCAGACACTAACAAATAGTGAATATCATAAACTTCGGGAATTGTCGATCCAAATTATTCGGCATATAGGCGTGGTAGGAGAATGCAACATACAATTTGCGCTTGATCCACACTCTGAAGATTATCGCGTTATTGAAGTCAATGCCCGTCTTTCACGTTCCAGTGCTCTGGCCTCTAAAGCGACGGGCTATCCTTTGGCCTTTGTTGCAGCAAAGTTGGGATTGGGATATGGTTTGTTTGAAATAAAAAATTCAGTGACCAAAACAACTTCTGCCTTTTTTGAGCCAGCCTTGGATTATATTGTTTGTAAAATTCCTCGCTGGGATATGGAAAAATTTCATGGAGTTTCCAAAAAAATTGGAAGTAGCATGAAAAGTGTCGGCGAGGTAATGGCTATTGGACGAACTTTTGAAGAAGCAATACAAAAGGGATTGCGCATGATTGGTCAGGGTATGCACGGATTTGTGGGCAATCGGAATATTGAAGTAAAAAATGTGGATAAAGCCCTCACAGAACCCACAGATATGCGAATCTTTGTCATTGCCCATGCCCTTATGCATGGCTACTCGGTTGAAAAAATTCACGTCCTTACTCAAATTGACCCTTGGTTTTTGCAAAAATTAAAAAATATTGTGGATTTGAATGATCAATTATCTCGCTATGCTTCCTTATCTGACCTTCCAAATGATCTCCTGCGGAGATCAAAACAATTAGGTTTTTCAGATTTTCAAATTGCCCGAAGTGTCCTGAAAAGTGCAAATAATATAATTAAAGATGATCTTCTTAAGGTTCGTGAGGAACGAAAAAAGCGGAACATCCTGCCCGTCGTGAAACAAATTGATACCTTGGCAGGCGAATTCCCTGCTAAAACTAACTACCTTTACCTTACGTATAATGGACAGACCCACGATGTGGATTTTTTGGCAGATAAAAAATCCGTGATTGTTTTGGGGTCTGGCGCTTATCGGATTGGGAGCTCTGTAGAATTTGACTGGAGCAGTGTAAGCACGTTGAAAACGATTCATCATTTGGGATATCGCTCCGTGATGATTAACTATAATCCTGAAACAGTGAGTACGGATTATGATGTCTGCGATCGCCTCTATTTTGATGAGCTTACTCTTGAACGCGTTTTAGATATTGCAACTCTGGAAAATCCTAAAGGTGTTATTATTTCTGTGGGAGGACAAATTCCCAATACCCTTGCTATGCGCCTTTATCGGCAAAATATTCCGGTGTTGGGGACATCTCCTCTCTCCATTGATAATGCAGAGGATCGACATAAATTTTCTGCTATGCTTGATCATTTAGGAATTGATCAACCCGAATGGCAAGAACTCACAACGATTGAGGATATTTATCGCTTTGTAGATAAGGTGGATTTCCCCGTGCTTGTTCGCCCTTCCTATGTTCTTTCGGGTGCAGCAATGAATGTTGTTTCTAATAAAGAGGAATTAAGCCACTACCTATCATTAGCAGCGAAAGTCTCAAAAGAATATCCCGTGGTGGTCTCTAAGTTTATTGAAGAGGCAAAAGAGATTGAAATTGATGCCGTTGCAAAAGAGGGCGAAATGATTCTCTATGCCATTTCTGAGCACATTGAATTTGCAGGGGTTCACTCAGGCGATGCAACCATTGTTTTTCCACCTCAAAAAATATATTTGGAAACTGTGCGCAGAATTAAAAAAATTGCACGGAGTATTGCCCGGGAATTAAAGATTTCTGGTCCTTTTAATATGCAATTGCTGGCAAAAGATAATGAAATTAAGGTGATTGAGTGCAATCTTCGCGCTTCCCGGAGCTTCCCTTTTGTTTCAAAAGTATTGAAAGTAAATTTAATTGACTATGCAACCCGCGTGATGTTAGGAGCTGAGGTTCCTCCTATAAACAAATCAATTTTTGACCTTGATTATGTAGGAGTTAAAGCCTCTCAGTTTTCCTTTGCCCGTCTTGCTAAGGCTGACCCTATTCTTGGTGTGGATATGTCCTCAACAGGAGAGGTCGGATGCCTGGGAGAAGATGTTTATGATGCATTGCTCAAAGCAATGCTTTCAGTAGGCTATCGAATCCCCCAAAAAAGCATTCTTCTCTCTACAGGCCCTATGCGATCTAAAGTCGAAATGATTATGAGTTGTAATCTTTTGCAGGGAAAAGGATATAAACTTTATGCTACTAAAGGGACGCATGAGTTTCTTAAAAAAAATGGAATAAAAACAACCATGCTCCATTGGCCAGATGAAGATAAAAAACCTAACACTCTCGATTATATCCGTGAGAAAAAAGTTGATCTCGTCATCAATATCCCTAAAAACCTTACCAGTGGTGAACTACGAAATGATTACGAAATTCGTCGGAGTGCTATCGACCATAATATTCCTCTTATTACAAATGCTCGCTTGGCAAGTGCGTTTATTTACGCTTTTACCCGGTATGATGAAAAGGATTTAAGTATTAAAAGCTGGGCCCAATATAATTGATGAATAAAAATTTACTTATTAAGGGCTTTTTTAGAGAAGCATTTTTCAACGACGGGAATCCCCATTTTTTGAGTAGAGTCTTAAACTGTTTAATACAACAGTTAGGCTGCTTATAGACATGGCAAAAGCTGCAAGAATGGGATGAAGTTCTCTCAGTACAGAGGGAAGACTTGTAAAAGGATAAAGAACGCCAGCAGCGATGGGGATCAGAAAAATATTGTAGAAAAAGGCCCAGAATAAATTTTCTCGAATGGTCGTTAGGGTTTTTCTTGAGAGGTTCAGCGCTTCTTTAAGGTGTATTCCCTGTTGTCCTGAGAGGATAATATCTGCTGATTCAATGGCAACATCTGTGCCTGTCCCCATGGCAATGCCAACATCTGCTACTGCTAAAGCTGGCGCATCATTAACACCATCTCCCACCATCATAACGCGATGTCCTTTTTTTTGAAATGTCTTTACAATTGTTGCTTTTTCATCGGGCATGATACCACTATATACCATATCGATGCCCACTTGTTTTGCGATAGCTTCTGCAGTGACGGCATTATCTCCCGTAACCATAACCGTTTTGAGCCCCATTTTTTTTAAGGAATCAATTGTTTGGGAAATATCTTCCCGAATAGTGTCGGACAGACCAAGTAAGCCAACACAGTCTCCATCTAACTCGCTTAAGATAACGGTTTCACCATGTTGCCGAATCTCTTGTATCAGTGCGGAGAGTTCAGGTGGGATGCGTTTATCTTTTAAAAGCCATTCTGGTTTGCCCACACGAAGTATATGATTATCAAGAGTACAGGAAAGGCCATCACCACGATAGTTTTTAAAATTTTTCACGGGTTGGAGCTGAATTTTAAGGGATTCCCCATGTTTTACTATTGCTTTTCCTAGAGGATGTTCTGAAAGCTTTTCAGCAGAAATAGTGTAGGTCAACCAATCTTCAGGGGCATTTTCAAGAGATTGGACGGTTTTTACCGAGAGTTCTCCCTTTGTAATAGTTCCTGTTTTATCAAAA
>JAQUPD010000062.1 GCA_028716785.1 Fidelibacterota bacterium | reverse complement strand
ATAATAAAATCTGACGCTGAATACGCAATACCCATCTCGTCAATGAAAGGTCTGAGATGAATATTTTCAGTTGTTTTTAAAGACTTTTTTACCCAATCAAAATTATTTTTACCTGTTTGCCAAAGTAATTGGAGGGGTAGGTCACGCGTCCATGCTTCAGCATATTTTAAAAGTTCTCGATTAATGCTCACTGAGCCCTGAGATCCACCAAAAATAAAAAGTGTTTTACGTGTTGGATTCAAAGAAAATGCTTTTTGTGCAGTAGGTTGATCAATGATTTTAAGGGAAGTTCTTACAGGATTTGGGGTTTGTATCAAGCGAAGGTTGGGGTGTAGTGATATGTGTGCAATAACATCCTCGTAAGCATAAAAAAGAACGTGTGCATGTTTAACTAAAAGACGTGTTGTTACCCCGGGATAAGCATTTTGTTCTTGAAGATAAAGGGGGATGTTTCGTTTTGCTGCTTTCCGTCCTGGAATGCCCGACACGTAGCCTCCCGTTGCAATGACCAAGGTAGGGTTAATTGTTTTAATAATTTTTTTTACAGTACGGGTCGAACGAATGAAACGAAAGGGAAATTTTATATTGTTCAAAAGAGCACCTTTATAAAAAGAGCGAGCGAATCCTTTGATAGGGAGATAGAATTCCTTATAAAAAAGATCTTTTTCATGGCGTTGGGCTTCAATACCAAAAGAAGATCCAATAAAATAGAACTGAAAATCCCCTTGGGGATACAGGGTTGTTAATGCTTCTTTTAATTTCCAGGCAATGGCGATTGCTGGAAAATAGTGTCCGCCCGTACCGCCTCCTGTAAAGAGAAGATTAATATTTTTTGACATGTTTCCCAGTGTTAAAATTCTCCTTAATTATTCGAAATAAAATACCCAAGAGGGCTCCGTTAATTAAAATTTGCGAACCTGAATAACTTACAAAGGGCATGGGGAGCCCTGTAACCGGAAAGAGTCCAACCGTGACACCCATATTAATAAGAGCATACAGAATAAGGGATGTATTAATCCCCAGAACAATAAATTTTTCATAGGGATCTTGGACATCCAAAGAGAGGCGGATTAAACAGAAAAAAATAAAGACATAGAGAAGAATAAAAAAAATAGCTCCGAGGAATCCCCACTCCTCGCCGATAATTGCATAAATAAAATCAGTATGAGCTTCGGGAAGATAGAGGTTTTTCAGCATACTTTTCCCCAGTCCTGTGCCAGTAAATCCTCCATTGGCAAGACTAATAAGGGATTGATTTATTTGATAAGCACTATCTGAGATATTCGCATCTTTTTCCATAAAAACAAGAACGCGTTGCCATCGATAGGGAGAGAGTCGCACAAAGAGAAAAGCTAAGGGTAAAACAGGCAAACTTGTTATTGCTATATGTTTAAGAGGAATACCGCCTATATACAAAATGATAAAGGCAATGATAAGTAAAATGAGGGCAGATGAAAAATCGGGTGCCATAGCGAGGAGAAGAAGAGGAATTCCAAGAAGTATCACGGCAGGGAGAAGGCCTTTTTTATAAATAAGGATATCTTCTTGCTTTTTTGAAAGGTGTGTAGCCAGATAAATAATAAGTGTGAATCGGAATGCTTCAGCTGTTTGGAGGGTTAATCCACCGATACGAATCCAGCGAGCTGGCCCCGAATAACCTTGAATTACATTTTGGATATAGGGAAAAATTACTGCAAGAAGAGTTAATAAATAGAGGAGTCTAATGTGTTTTTGAAATGTGTGATAATCAATAAGATAGCAGGAAATTCCTAGCAAGGTAGCAATAAACAGGCGTTGAAGATGGTGGAAAAAATAGACATTGCTATTCCCATATCGTTCAAGAGAAATTTGGCTACTGGCAGAATAGAGCATAATTGTCCCACAAAGAATTAGAATTCCTAAAGAAATCTTTAGAATCAACACATAATGGGGTGTTTGTCGTGACGTTATAATCATTTTAAATTTTTTACGATATTAACAAAGTGTTCACCACGTTGTTCAAAATTCTCATATTGATCAAATGAAGCACATCCAGGAGAAAAGAGGACAATATCTCCTGGTTCAGCACTTTCATAAGCTTTTTGGACTGCTTTATCGAGGGTTTTACAAGGAATAATTTTATCAAAATCGACCTCAAAGGTGATAATATCGGAAGCTTCTCCAATGGTATAAATTGTTTTTATTCGGTCAAGGTGATCATTTAAAGGCCTAAAGGGGATTCCTTTATCCCGCCCCCCCAAAATAAGGTGGACGGGTTTATCAAAACTTTTTATGGCAACAATAACAGAATCGACTGTTGTTGATTTTGAGTCGTTGTAAAAAAGAATGGTGTTTTTGGTATCGACATACTCAAGTCTGTGAGGAATTCCTTTAAAAGTTGTAAGAGATTCTGTAACGCCAGCGGATGAATCCAGAAAAGAGGCTATGGCTGAAAATGCGCTCATGATGTTGTATTTATTATGAAACCCTGGAAGAAGGATTTTGGATTCCTCAATTTGATAGGGCACATTTTTAATTTTAAAATTGAAATAGCCATTCTCGAAACTTGCGATGCGATCGGGATGTTTTTTCATGGTTACAGGAATCACTTGCGCTTTAACGTTTACATATTTTGCTATGTTAGGATCATCAATATTGAGAACGGCACAGCGATCGCGAGACAAATTATTAAACAGATTTATTTTAGCACGAATATACTCTTCAAAGTTTCGATAACGGTCTAGATGATTGGGAGAGAGATTTAATAAAACAGCTGTATGGGGAGCAAAAAGTTGGATATTTTCAAGTTGAAAGCTACTTGTTTCAACGACATAAATAGGATGCCGATCTTCCTGGATGGATTGATAGGTAGCCTCACAAAATGGGAACCCATTGTTTCCACAGGCAATAGCATCGAGTCCTGATTTCTTGAGAATATCAGCCGCAAGTTCAGTGGTTGTAGTTTTTCCATTGGAACCCGTAATGGCGATAGTAGGGGTTTCAGAAAACCAGAAAGCAACTTCAATTTCAGAAACCACAGGGACATTATTCCAGCGGAGTTGATCGGCAATTTTTGCACGGGTAGGAATTCCAGGACTAATCACTGCGAAATTTGCATCAAAGAGTTGATCGGAATGTTCGCCAAATTCATAATTGACGCCCCACGTTTTGAGTTTTTCAACCAAATCGGGGGTTTCTAAATCAGGATTGTTTTCGCTAATAATTACGTCAGCTCCTAGAAAGGCTAGGAGCCGTGCAGCAGCCAATCCGCTCCGTTGAGCGCCTAAAACAACAACTTTTTTTCCTTCTACATAGATCATGATACTCACCGTATTTTAAAGGTAACAAGACTTAAAAGTGCGAAGATGATTCCAAGAATCCAAAAACGAATAACCACTTTGTTTTCATCCCATCCTTTTAGTTCAAAATGATGATGCAAAGGGGCCATTTTAAAAACTCTTCGCCCAACACCATATTTTTTTGCTGTATATTTGTAATATGAGACCTGAATTATCACACTGATAGCTTCAATGACAAAAACGCCACCGACTAAAAGTAGGAGGAGTTCTTGTTTAAGGAGGATAGCAATGGTTCCAATAACGGCACCATATGTTAATGATCCTGTATCTCCCATAAAAATTTGTGCAGGTTTTGCATTATACCAAAGAAATCCAATAAATCCTCCCAACATAGCAGAGAGAAATATGGTGATTTCTCCTGCGCCAGGCATATAAATAATATGGAGATATTTGCTAAAATCAACACGACCCGTAATGTAGCTTATTGCTGCAAAAACAAGGGTTGTAATACTCAATAGACCTGTCGCAAGGCCATCAAGCCCATCAGTAAGATTCACGGCATTGGAAGAACCCGTAATCACAAGAACAACAAAGAAAATATAAAAGATTCCCAAGGGTATAAGAACATCCTTAAAAAAGGGAATAGTAAGGGCAGATTTTATTTCGGGGAATTCGGGAAAAAAATAAAGATATAAACCAATAGCTAGTCCCAGAATTATTTGTCCAGTTAATTTATAACGAGCAATCAGACCTTTTTTATAATGTTTATAAACTTTCAGATAATCATCGATAAATCCTATAATTCCCGTCCAAATTAAGGTAATTAATAAAATTTGGATATAGTGATTTTTAATATCTGCCCATAAAAAAACAGGAATGATCACAGCACAATGAATAATGAGTCCGCCCATGGTGGGGGTGCCAGATTTTTGCAGGTGCGTTTTAGGGCCATTTTGGCGAATATTTTCAACAATTTTGTGTTGGTGTAATTTTTTTATCAGATAAGGAGCAAACACGAAAACAATCACAAGGGCTGTTAAAGCGGCGGCTGTGCTTCGAAAGGAGATATATCCCAGGATATTCAGCCAGCTTACATATTTTTTTAAGGGATAGAGAAAAAGATAAATCATGATGATAATTCCTCCTGAACAAGAGAATGAACAACTTGTTCCATGGCCATCGCTCGTGAACCCTTTACATAGACAATATCCCCCTTTTGGAGAAGTGTTTTTAAGGTGCTAATGAGAGAATCCAGTGTCTCAAAATGAATGGCATTTGCCATATCCAACATCCGTGCCATTTTTACGGTGTGATACGTTTCTTGGCCATAGCAAAAAAGATAATCAATCTTTGAGGATACAATTTTTGCTCCAATATTTTCATGACTTAACCGACTGAGGTCGCCCATTTCTAGCATATCTCCCAAAACAAAAATACGTTTGCCGTGGGGTTTCATTTCATTAAGAGTTTGAATTGCCATGCTTACGGATAAAGGATTGGCATTATATGTGTCATCAATCACTGTGATACCATCCTTAAAAAGAAGATTGCCTCTCCCTTTTGGTGGCTCAAACTCCTCCAATTTTTCTTTTATAAGTTCCAAGGGAACATCCAGTGTTTGGGCAACAGCACAAACAGCAAGGGCATTTTGGGCTGCTCCTAATCCAAGAGAACGAAGATAGATATGAATATCATTAAAATTAAGAATGTAGCGCGCCAAAGCATCAATATCATATATTTTTATATTTACGGTTGCATTCCGTTTCATACTGTAGGTAATGCATCGTTTTGAAGGGGTTTGATATTCTGCAATTAAGGGATCATCAAGATTAATAAAAAGGGTCCCATTCTTTTTCGTGTGATCAAAAAGCTCAAATTTTCCTTTCTGGACATTTTTTAATGACCTAAATCCTTCAATATGAACTTCTGCAATAGATGTGATAAGCGAATAATCGGGGGCAACAATTTGACATAACTTAGAAATATCCCCCAAATGCGTGGCACCCATTTCAAGAACAGCATAGTCAGTTTCAGGCGAGATATCCAAAACAGAAACCGGGAACCCAATTTCATTGTTGAAATTTTTGCGGTTTTGTGAAATTCGATATTTTGCCGACAGCACATGGGCAATAAGTTTTCGAGTTGATGTTTTTCCAGCACTTCCGGTAACTGCAATTATTTTTGTCTTAAGATGAGATGCATACAGCTGAGCAAGATTTTGAAGCCCCTCAAAGGGATCTGAACAAAGAATAAGGGGATAATTCTTTAACGAGGGATTTTTTCGGACAGCGTGTTCTGAAATCAACGCTGCGACGGCTCCTTTGGCCATGGCTTCAGGCACAAATTTATAACCATCAGTCTTTGTCCCTTTTAATGCACAAAAAAGATCGCCAGGAATTATTTCCCTGC
>JAQUPD010000061.1 GCA_028716785.1 Fidelibacterota bacterium | reverse complement strand
AAACGGAGTCTCATGGCCAAAAATTTATAAAATAACCTCTAAGAAACCCAAACCCTGTTGGACAAGCAGATAATCTTTTACCCTTTATATTTATATAATTTTATTATATCCTGAATCTTAATTAATATTCATGTTAAATAGTAAAAAGAATACTTGATTTTTTTCTTGATTTAATGCAGGTCATTACGTATCATTGTGTAAGGAAGTGGGTGATTTTCCCTTAAAGTGGGTTGAGAGTTCTAAATGAGGGTAAATAAAACATGAATATTGATTTTATCGGGCAGTATCCTTATACGGTTGATGCAAAAAACCGAATAAACATACCCTCACGGTTCCGTAAAAAATTGTCAGAAGCCGGGATTTCTACCATGATTATTACGCGAGGGATTGACGACCCTTGTATTTTGGTTTACCCAGAGCCATATTGGCAAGAAATGACGCGTAAGCTGAGTGAAAAGCTGTCAACAATAAAACAAACACACCGGCTTTTTCTCCGTCAAATGACACGATTTGCATCAGAATGTCCGCTAGATTCTCAGGGTAGAATTATTCTAACACCAGCCCTTATGGAATATGCTAGAATTACCCGAGATGTTATGATCGTTGGGACTCTCAATAAAATCGAGCTCTGGGATCCCGAAGTCCTTGAGTCTTTCGAAAAAAGTCACTCTCTATCTGAAGAAGATTTTACAACATTAGCAAACGACATCCTGCTTTAAGCTGGAGGTGACAACTCAATGACTTACTTTGGACACATACCTGTCCTTGTTGACGATGCCATAAATCTTTTGATTACCGACCCTCATGGAATCTATGTAGATGCAACATGTGGGCTCGGTGGCCATACAGAGCAGCTCTTAACGCATCTTTCTCCTTCGGCAAAAGTTTTTGCCTTCGATGTAGATCCCGATGCCTTAGCAATTGCTTCGCAACGACTAGCACACTTTACTAATGTTGAATTTATTCAACGCAATTTTCGTTATTTAAAGGTAGAATTGACCCGTTTACATGGTTTGCCTGTTCAAGGCATTCTTTTCGATCTTGGCCTATCAAGTCTTGAAATTGATCAAGCTCAAAAGGGCTTTAGTTTTTCAAAAAAGGGGCCTTTGGATATGCGCATGGATCCTTTTTTGCCTGAAACTGCTTCAGATATCATTAATACCTCCTCGGAAGAAACGTTAAAAGATATCATTTATACATTTGGCGAGGAACGTTTTGCAGGGCGGATTGCCCAAGCCATAGTAACGGCAAGACAGCAATCCCCTTTGACATCTACCAGTGATTTAGAAAAAGTTGTTCGTCAAGTAGTTAAAGGACCCCACGCAATTAAATCAGTAGCCCGGGTATTTCAAGCTTTTCGAATTGCAGTAAATCACGAAATAGATGCTCTAAAAAAAGCGCTCCCTAATGCTTTTGACTGTCTAGCACCAGGTGGAAGAGTTGTCGTCATTGCTTATCATTCCCTGGAAGACAGGTTTGTTAAAACATTTTTTAAAGATCTTTCCACGGGATGTATCTGTCCGCCCGAACAACCTGTGTGTACCTGTAATCATCTTCAAAAAGCTCACTTGCTCACTAAAAAAGTCATAACGCCTTCAAGTGAGGAACTTCACCAAAATCCTCGAAGTCGAAGTGCCAGGTTAAGAGGAATCGAGAAACTATGAGCACCAAAAAACGCAAAAATGTCCGTAAAAAAGAGCCTAAGCTTTCTTTATCAAGGTATGTAGGAAGCCGAAGTTTTTTTCTAACCTGTGCATTTTTGATTCTGGGTATTTGGCCACTTGTCCATCTTTTTTTAATGAATGAAATCAAAGAGACGCAATACCGGGTAGAGGCAATTCACAAAAATATTACTCGTTTACAACAAAGTATTCTTGAAATAGACAGTGAAATCGCCCGTCTTTCCCGTGCTGACAGGATAAAATACATTGCAGTTCATGAATTGAATATGGTGGATTCGCAACCAACCATCGAGGTTATTGAGATTGAAGTCGAAGAATAACAAGAAAGATTTTCAAAAACAGTTTATGGCACGGTCGTATTTGATGGCTATTCTTATGATTAGTATCTTTTTTATTATTGTGATAAAATTAATTGAGATTCAACTCTTTGATATTTACAACTATAAAAACCTTGCTGAAATCCAAACGACAAATAAGGAGGAAATTCTTCCTGAGCGAGGTATTATTTTTGATAGAAAAAACCGCATTTTAGCCACGAACCAAATTGTTTATACCCTCGGAGCCCGATACATAGATATCAGCGATCCCTTAACGACTTTTAAACAGTTGGGAAGCCATTTAAATATGTCTCACTCGGAGATTGCATCTATATTTGAAAATAAACGAAAATATTATGTGATTAAAGAAGATATTCCCCTTTCATTAGCTTCTGAAATTATGAAAGAAAATCTTCATGGCATTCGGTTTGAAAAAAAGATTAACAGAATTTATCCTTATGAAGAAACGGGTGGACAAGTTTTAGGGTATGTTGGATGGGATAATCGGGGTGTTTCAGGGATTGAAAAGTTGTACGATGAATCGCTTTGCGGTGAAAAGGGTTGGGAAGAAATTCAGGTGGATCGCAAAGGCCGAAGGGTTTCGTATTCAGGGAAAAACAGGAAAGAAAAAAAAGATGGGGGGAATGTTTTTTTAACGATTGATATCGATTATCAAACAATCCTTGAAGAAGAACTCCAAAAAGCTATTAAAGAGAATAATGCTAAGCATGGCATGGGTATTTTAGTAAATCCTAATACAGGGGAAATTTTGGGAATGGCTTCATGGCCAAATTTCAATCCTAATCAGGCATCGTCCTTCCCGATAGAAAATCGAAAAAATCGCGTTATTTCTGATTCCTTTGAACCGGGTTCAGTATATAAAATTGTCGCAGCTGCTGCAGCCCTTGAAACAGGCGTCTTTACGACAAACAGTCTTATTTATTGTGAAGGCGGAAAATGGGATTTTCTTGGAAAAACGATTCATGATACCAAAAAAAATGAGTGGCTTAGTTTCGAAGATATTATTATCCACTCCTCCAATATTGGAATTGGAAAAATTGCCCAACAAGAAGGGGATGATGCTCTTTATCAGATGTCTAAAAACCTTGGTTTTGGCGAACAAACGGGCTTGTTCCCAACGATGGAGATCTCAGGAAATCTTAATCCCGTCTCGGAATGGGGAAAAATTTCATCGTCCCAAGTTGCCATGGGACATTATGTAACAACGACGCTTCTTCAGTTAGCTATGGCATATAGCTCTGTTGCCAATAATGGCCTGTTAATGCAACCCACTCTTGTGCGTTCTGCTTATTCACCCAATCGAGAACTCATCGAATCAGGCTCGATTGAGGTGGTTCGCAGAGCAATGTCTGAATCCACTGCATCCACCTTGCGGAGTATTCTAGAAAAAGCAGTGAATGAGGGAACAGGTCAAAAGGCTTATATTAAAGGTTACCGAGTGGCAGGAAAAACAGGAACGGCACAAAAAGTTATTGACGGCAAATACTCTGATCAATACTATATTTCTTCATTTATCGGCTTTTTTCCGGCCAACAAACCCGTCTTGGTTTGCGGGATTACCTTAGATTCCCCAGCCTATGGAAAACATTGGGGAGGGACTTGTGCTGCCCCTGCAGTAAAAAATATCTTTACCCGCATTATCAATACAACCGATTTCAATAATTTATATGAATGGGTTCAGCCCGTTGAGGATGTTCTTGCCGAAAATGATGACCCCAATTATGCTCTTCCCTACCAATTTTCTGCAAGTTTGGGGACAGGGAATACTTCTTCTTCAAAAAATTCTGAACCACAATTACCGGCGTCTCAATCCCAAAGCATCACACAACAAGAAACGACTCATGAAATGGAAATTCAGGTTTTGGTCCCTAACGTAAAAAATATGAGCGTTAAGAATGCTCAACATATTTTATCGAAACTTTCATTAAATTATGAAATTAAAGGGACTGACAACCTTGTTATTGATCAGATTCCCCTTCCGGGCGAATCATTGTCACGCGGAAGTGTTTGTCTTTTAATCACGGGCAAAAAAAGAAATGAAACTCCTTGAATTGTTAAAAAAATCAGGTATAAATGCAAGAATATCCGGATTCAATACGGAAATCCATGGCATTGAATATGATTCTCGAAAGGTCACACCAGGTGATGTTTTTGTGGCAATAAAAGGACTTACGAAAGATGGACATGCTTATATCCAGCATGCGATTCAAAAAGGAGCATCGGCAATTATCTGTGAAAAGAATTTCTTGAATGCCCCCGTCCCCATTATTGTGGTACCCAATAGCCGCAAAGCTCTGTCTTGCCTTTCTCAGACTTTTTATGATACCATTGATCTTCCCTTTAGGATTACGGGGATTACAGGTACAAATGGAAAAACAACCCTCACGTTTCTTCTTCGTGAGCTTGAAAAACAGGGAGGGTTCTCCCCCGCTATATCAGGAACCCTTGGATTTTACTCAGATTTTGGGAATGAAAAATTTAGTGAACGAACCACACCTGAAAGCCGGGATTTGCATAAAATGCTCCACGAATGCAAAAAAAGGAAGATAGATACTTTGATTATGGAAGTCTCAAGTATTGCTCTCACTTTGAACCGGGTTGATAATATTTCCTTTGATACCGCCATTTTTACAAATCTCACGCAGGATCATTTGGATTTCCATAAAACGATGGATGACTATTTTTCTGCCAAAAAACAGCTTTTTTCTCTCCTTACGCCTACGGGTGTCGCAATTATTAACATTGACGATCCCTATGGTATGAAATTATACGCATCCTTGAACAAAAATAAGAAAAGCTGTTCGCTCCATAATCCTCAAGCAGATTATTATTACACTGATTATCGCCTCACATCAAAAGGATTAAAGGGTATTCTTAAAACGCCGTCCCATTCTCTTTCCGTCGAAGCCCCTTTGATTGGAGATTTTAACGCCATGAATGTCCTCCAGGCTGTTGCAGCATGGTTAGAAAATCATCCAGAATTTCGTCCCCAATCTCTTACATTCCAATCACTTCCTACAATTCCTGGAAGAATGGAAATTGTGCAGACGGCAAACCATGGTACAGTCATCATTGATTTTGCACACACCCCAGATGCCTTAGAGAAAATTTTTAACTCAATTCAAGAGATTCACCATCATAAAATTTGGGCGGTTTTTGGGTGTGGTGGTGATAGAGATAAAGCGAAACGGCCATACATGGGACATATTGTTGAACAGTATGCCGATGAAATAATTATCACCAATGATAATCCGCGGACAGAAAATCCCGATGATATTATTCGAGATATTCTTCAAGGCATCTCTTTTCATCCTAATGTAACCGTTGAAAAAGATCGAAAAAAAGCAATCCACATGGCCCTTGAAAAAAGCAAACCCCACGATTTACTCCTTCTTCTTGGTAAGGGCGCTGAAGAAGTTATGGAAATAAGGGAAGAAAAAATTCCTTTTAACGATAAAGACATTGTCTTAAGGTGGCTTAATAAGAATGAAACTTAAACTTCTTGCCCATGATTCTCGTTTTACTCTTCATGCTGTTAACGCTGAAGCTTTTACGCGCGTTTCTATAGACAGCAGGGAAATAATTCCTGGCGATCTTTTTTGTGCATTAAAAGGGACAAAGACTGATGGTTATAAATTTGTGCCTGAAGCCATAGCCAAAGGAGCCGTCGCAGCGTTGATTTCAGAACAAGCTGTCCGAAAAAATCCCTCGTTAAAGAATTATCCCCTTATTCTTTGTTCAGATCCCTTTGAGGGGCTTCAAAATCTTGCTCAGCTGTAT
>JAQUPD010000060.1 GCA_028716785.1 Fidelibacterota bacterium | reverse complement strand
GTGATGTGAGTTAATATTCCTTCTTCAGGAAGTGGCTGTTTTTTATCTGTATAAATGTGAAATTCTCCAGGTGAGAGCGTGAGCAATTGTGTAAGATTACTCACGCTATTTAGCATTAGGCTATCACCACTAAAATAGTCATACCACACGCCAATTTTTGGAAAGGTGAGAGAGGTATTTTGCGGTTCAACATCAAAATTTCCAACAACAACACTATTCATGGTGGATCCCCGCAAGGTTATAGTTTTAACCATGTCTCCTGTATCCATATCCACCTGGGTATTTCTAGAATAAAAAAGAGAATTTGTCTGGCGCAAGTGGATAAGAGCTGCCGTAGTTTTATACAAATTTTTTCGTTGAGCATCGAAATAATAGTCCCACAGAATGGGTTTTTCACAAATACGGCATGGAACTTCAATCGAAATATCATAGCCAAGTTCTTCAAATTGCCAGATCATTTTTGGGCCAGGAATGGTATAGAAAAAAGCAGATATTAGTTTTATTCGATTTAAAGCTGTTCCTAAGTCTTTAATGGAGTATGTATCCGTGCTTTTGCCCCAGGTTAAGTTTTTATACATAATCCGTTCTTCATCATGGCTTTCCATGTACGTCACCAGATTGGGGGATGACCACTCTCGATTTTTATAATATCCCCAGGAAAAATCTGAAGCATAGCCCATGGATGCTTCTTGGTAATCGTGAGTTACATTTCCCCACATCATAAAGCCCTCTTGAGCAAGGTATTGCTCTTCACGGTTATCAGCCCAGTGCTCAAGAATGATATACCGATCAGGATATTTGTGCCACATTTCATTTCCTAATCGATTAATAAGATAAATACGCCGCTCATCATATCCTGGATTTCCAGGGGTATTTGTAAATCCTTTCGTAAAATCCAAGCGGTAGCCATCCACATGAAATTCCTGAATCCAATAGGCAAGGACTGAATCCACAAAAGTCTGGGTGTAGGGACTTTCATGATTAAAATCAAATCCCCACGAATAATCGGGATTAGGAGACACAGCATTAAACCAAGGATTTTCGGCAGATGGGCGCGATTCTGAGCTATTCCAATACATGCGAACCATGGAAGATTGGCCGTAGGCATGATTAAGCACCATATCCTGAATCACAGCAATTCCTTCTTTATGACAGGCATTAATGAAAGCTTTCAAATCCTGAGCAGGACCATAATATTTATCCGGCGCAAAATAAAAAATCGGATTATAACCCCAGCTGGAATTTCCCTCAAATTCTGAAATTGGCATTAGTTCAATGGCATTTACACCTAATTTTTTTAAATAACTTAGGGTATCTATCAGCAACAAGTAGCTGTGATCATCTAAAAAGTCCCTGAGAAGCACCTCATAAATAACCAACTTTTCAGAAGGCGGACGAACGAAGAGACTATCTGTCCAGGTAAAGGGTGTTGCGTCTTCCGTACTAACTGTTGACACAATTTCATTAGTTTTACCTTTTGGATAAGGTTTTAACGAGGGATAGAGAGACGAGGGAATAAAGTGATCATTCCAGGGATCCAGAATTTTCGTGGTATACGGATCGGCAATGCGCAAGGCTCCGTCAATCAGATATTGAAAGCCATATTCCTTACCTGATTCCACCGGAATGGTCAGCCAATACCACACGGCATTTTCTGAAACTTCATGGCGATACAGTTCATAGTCAGGTAAAACCATCCAATCATTAAAATCGCCAATCACGTGAATAAACTCTTTGTAGGGTGCAAAAATGGAAAAGGTAACCGTCCCCATCTCGTTATCGATGGTAACGCCATCCCGAAGGCCATCTGGACGTTCCTGGTGTTTTTGACCTGGATTGAGAATAATCACAAAGGCAGCTGTATCGCTAACACCATGGGCATCGGCAGCAACAAGCTGAACGGTAATCATTGGGTCAGAAAAGGTTTCACATTCCAGATGATAGGTGAGAGTATCATCATAAACGCTGTAAATCATATCCCCATTAATCCACAATTCCGTTCGAATTGTCTCAGTAAAAAGCTGAATACTGGTCCCCACAATGGGCACCGTATCCTCCTGATGTTTAAAAAGAGGCTCTCGTTGGGGATCGTTAAAAGTGAGCGTAATATCAGGCGTTACAAACCGTGCTGTAATTCCTGGTTCATATACTTCCAGAAAAATATCTTTATTTTGGACATCCTTCCCCTCCAAATACCCCCCATTAGGAAGTTGAGAGCTGCGAAAGACAAAAGCAAGATGAGTAACCTTAACACCCTCAGGAATTTGATAGTATTCCCGGGGATAGCCAATCGTGAGCTTCCACAAATTTGGCGCAACATAGTCGAGCTTTGTCTGGGGAGTATTCTCCCCCCACTGGGTCACTACATACTTCCACTCTGATGTAGAAGCACTTTCTTCCGTCAAAACTCCCGTATGGGCATATATTGGCCCCGCATAATCTTTAAGTCCCTGATTCCCCTGTGTTGCATCATAATACACAACGATAGAGTCATGTATTGTTGGATAAGGAGGCTCAGAATAGATGGGATAAGCCTCTAAAAAGGGGGACATGCCCATTGTTACAAGAAAAAGGGTAAATTTTTTTAAAGAAACTGTCATTTGAGTAACACCATTTTTTTAATTACGTGATGATTTCCCTGAGAAATTTCCAAAAAATAGACATTTGAAGGAAATCCATTCATGGATAAAGTTAAAAAATAATCTCCCGTGGGCACATTTGTGTGTTTTTCTTCATATACTTGTTGACCAAGTAGTGAGTACACGCGGATATTTAGAGGTAAGGAACTGGGAAGCACCATGTGGATTTGAACGGTAGAATTAAAGGGATTGGGATAAAGATTTTTAATGCGGAATTCCTGAGGAAAAGCCACTTTTTCTTCGAGAGAAACAGGGCATGTTGTATCGGGAACAAAAAGTTTTTTATCCGTATACAGGCGATATTCTCCTGGTTCCAGCGGGAAGGTCATGGCAGTATTTTCTACATAAAGGCTCTCTTGAGTAAAAAATTCATACCACATTCCAGAATGATGAAATTCTGGCCATGATGTTGTAGATGTAAGTCCAAAATTTCCTACAATAACAGCATTCATATCGGGTGAAGAGAGTTTAATACGCCTATCGGGAATCTGATCGGGCGTATATAGCGAAACCTCTGTTTCATGAGATCGAAAAAGGGGATATTCTTTTCGGAGCTTCAAAAGATTTTTATAAACATTAAAGAGTTTCATTCGATTGCTATCGTGGGTATACTCCCACAAAACAGGTTGTGCTTCTGTTCTCCCTTCTTCCTCAGGAAGTTCAAGATCATAGCCTATTTCGCCAAATTGCCAAATCATTTTAGGACCCGGAATCATGAGAAAAAAGGTTGCATCCAATGCCATACGTTCAAGGGCAACAAGGGTATCTTTTGTGCAATAAGTAGGTATACAATTGCCATATTGATAATTTTTATACATTAAGCGAGGTTCGTCGTGACTTTCCATAAATGTCACGAGATTCATTGCCCACCAGCCTCGATTTCTAAAATATCCCCAGTTAAAATCAGAATGATCCAGCCATCCCATAGCAGCCTGACTATAGGGAACGTTCATATTACCCCAGAGCAAAAAACCACTGTGAGCCAATACTGTTTCTTCATCATTATCAGCATAGTGTTCTAAAATCAAGATAGCATCCTCTTTTACGGAGCGGATGTGAGAGGCATATTCATTGAGAATATCGATACGACTTTGATCATACTGACTCCAAGCGCTTAAATCATTACCGGTATATTTTTGAGTAAATCCTTTGGAGAGATCAAAACGATAGCCATCCACATGAAATGTTTCAAGCCAATAGGTAGTAATTTGTTTTACTAGCTCTTTAGTATAAGGAGAATCATGATTAAAATCGTAGCCAACACTCATAGGATGGGGGGATATTTCATTGAACCAAGGATTTTCCGGAAGGGGTTTGCCAAAATCTCCTTCATTATAGAGGCGAACAAAAGGACACTCACCGTATGCGTGATTAAGGACAATATCCAAAATAACTGCTAATCCCGCACTGTGACAAGAATCAACAAGAGCTTTTAAATCATTTTCCGTGCCATAAGCTTTATCGGGCGCAAAATAAAAGGTAGAATTGTAGCCCCAGCTATCATTTCCAGAAAATTCAATCACAGGCATTAGCTCAATGGCATTAATCCCCAGATTTTTCAAATAGGAGAGGGTATCGATGAGGGATTGATACCAACGATCTTCTAAAAAATCTCTAATCAGCAATTCATAAATGACTAATTCTGTTTGATTCGGGAGGATTGCATCATCATGTTGCCACACATAAGGATCTGAAACTATTTGAAACGTTGCAACAGCATAGTCGGTTAGGCTTGTAGGATAGGGTTTTAAATCTGGATAGATAAAATCGGGGATATAAGCATCGAGGGGATGGAGGATTTTTCGGGCATAGGGATCACCGATGCGAATATGGCCATCCACCAAATATTGATAGGCATATTCTGTGGTGGGGTCGAGCCCTTGAAGGGTCATCCAAAAATACGTCTTATTGCCTTCAACATGTTTATTCATCAAAAAAGCATCCTCTACCTTCCAGTCATTAAAATCGCCAATTAGGTAGACAAACTCTTTTCCTGGTGCCATCAGTGTAAAAGCTGCAGACGTATTGTCGAGCACAGTAAGCCCCTCATTCAGGAAGGCAGGTTTTGTAATTCTGGGTGGTGATGGATCAACGATGAGGGTAAAAGAGAGAGTATCGCAGATTCCATGGTTAGAAAAGGCGACACAATGAAGGGAACTTCTCCCTTGCCACTCTGATGGAATACGGGATTCAAACATTAACGTATCGCTTGTAGCAGCAGTAAGACGGGTATTATTTCGGTAAAGAAAAAGGGAATCGGCCTCCACGCCAAGGGCTGCTGCCGTAAATGAGACCTTTAGTGTATCGGTTAAAGAAGATAAAAAGAGGGGAGATCGATCGGGATGACCATATCTATCAGTATTAGGTGGATTTATAAGCACAGTGGTAAGGCCTGCTTCATAGAGAGGAACAAAAATATCAGAGCCATCGGCATTTCGCCCTACCAAGGAGCCATCAGCATTGCGAAAAACAAAAGCAAGTTTGAGAATTTTTTCTGTCTCTGGCACATGATAGTAGTCATAGGGATTTCCGATAACAAGCTTATATCTATCCTGATCCACAGGAATAAGCGTGTTCTTTTCTTGATTTGCACCGGGAGCTTCACCAGGCCAAGGTGTTACCACATAACGCCAATCCGTGGGAGAGGTGCTTTTATCAGTAATTACACCTGTATGAGCATAGAGCGGACCTTCAGCACCTTGAAGTTCTTGATTGCCACCTGATGCCTCGTAATAAACCGTAATTGAATCAAAACGAGTAGGAAAAGGAGGAACCGTTGTGATGGGATTGGAATAAAGAGGCATTGAGAAAATAAGAAACATAAAGAAAAGGCTAAATTTTGGCTTCTTCCTTTTCAAATGAAATATAATTTTATCTGTTTGTTTTACCATATAGCTTTTGAATTTTAAATTTTGAGTCATTATCTACTCTTATACATATATTTTGGGTTAACTTTTACTGCTTTGCTGCGAAACGTGTTGTGTTACAGGGAGTTCTCTATTTTTCTAAAGGATATATTCCTAGAAACTATCAAAATTTTCTGTTGGATTCTTCGGTAATAAACACACAATCCCGACAGTCATATCGGGATTGTGTGTTTTTGGACTGAAATTCTTGTAGGCAACCGTTAAAATCTTGACGGTAAAATTTCGTCATTTACCGCAAAAGAGTAAGTTTTGTAGCTTGTTTAAAGGGTCCAGCACTCATTTTTAGGATATAAAGTCCAGAGGGCACGGTAGATCCTTCCCTCGTAGTTCCTTCCCATACAAGTTCATACGTTCCGGCAGAAAAATGGGTTCGTTCTGCTGACCAGATTGTGCGTCCCGTAAGATCGGTAATCACAAACGAAACAGTTGTTTCTTGGGGAATATGATAGCTTACTGTTACGGAAGGATTGAAAGGATTGGGATAAACTGTTTTTAGAGCATACCCTTCTGCCAACACAGTTCCTTCAGACTCAACTTTCACCTCAACCTTTTGCAAGACAGTCTCATTCCCAGCATAATCTACATC
>JAQUPD010000059.1 GCA_028716785.1 Fidelibacterota bacterium | reverse complement strand
GAAGAAACAGATTCTCGAATTTTATTTCGTTTATATGGTTATGGAAATTCTAGCGCAGCTGGATCAGCAGGATTTGAAGGCGTTGGCAAAGATTTAATTGTAGAAGGGACCCTTGTCAGTAAAGTGCCTTTGCCTCAGAAACTTGCTATCCCCACAGCTTCCGACTCATCTTTCTCGATATACTGGAATTCTCCTGAAGGGTTGCCGGGAACCGATTGGTCGGGATTTTATCTTTTTGTCTCAGTGAATGCTCCTAATGCTTTAAATGGAGATATCCTATCACAAGCATCTCTTTTCCCTCATCAAAATCTTCAACAGGCTTCATGTCATGAAGGAAGCTATTGTGTAGGACACATACAGGATACTACAACAATCTCTTTGATTGTTACAGGAATTGAGCCTGGACAGCGCTATTTTGTCACAGCCCTTTCATATCTTTGCACGCTAACGGATACAGCATGGTCTGTCCAGGCACCTGAACGATCTCTGCAATATTATTCTATTGTTATCAACGAAATATTAGCAGATCCAGCCACGGATATCCGTGGTGATGCAAATGGTGATGGATCACGGCATGCCTCGGAAGATGAATTCGTGGAGCTTGTGAACACATCAGATATGGACGCAGATTTAAGCAGTTGGATGATAAAAGATGAAGAGTCTATCAGACACATTTTCCCTTTTGGAACCATTATTCCTCCTGGAGGAATCTTTGTTGTTTTTGGGGGTGGTGCTCCAAATCTGCCAGAAACAGACGCACAAATTTATCTTGCCTCTTCGGGATCCTTTTCCTTGAATAACAGCAACGAATCTCTTTCACTTTTAACGTTCGACTCAACCCTCATTGACTCACATCAGTGGGGATCCGAAGGAGGGCAAGATCAATCAATGGTGCGAAATCCTGCATTATATGGACCTTTTGTCTTACACACAACCTTTTCGGGAACAGACTTGTTCTCTCCAGGAATCATAACAAATTACGAAAATTCCCTTCCTGTATCGTTATCTTATTTCTCAGGAAATGCCTCAGGCTATACTGTTAACCTTACATGGACAACCGAATCGGAAATTGATAATGCTGGATTTTCTATTACCCGTCAATATGAAGAGAATGACCCCATATTATTGGCAAATTTTACAAGCAATCCCGCATTAAAAGGACACGGTTCAACAACGGAAAGAAATACTTATCATTTTACCGATTATCCCACTGAAGCTGGTATTTATCAGTATTGGCTTTCTAATCATAGCTATTCCGGGGAAACAACAGCACATTTTCATAAAAAGGTACGTATCCCCTACGGACTCTCGATAAATCCTTATCCCAATCCATTTAATGCGATTTTTCACATTCCTTTGCGCTTGGTTGAGCAGCAACCTGTAGAAATTACCGTCATAAACCTTTTAGGTCAGACCATTCTTTCAGAAGCATTAATTCTGCCATCAGGGAACCATGAAATTCCTGTCAATATGGAATCGTTCCAATCGGGAATTTATTTACTGCACGTTAAAACAAAAGATAACACGTATGTCAACAAAATGATTTATCTCAAGTAAAAAAGCTTTCTAAAGTAAAAGTGTTAATAATATAAAATAACAGAAAGCTTTTGATGATTATTTTCTTTTCAATAAAAAGATCCAGGAAATATGGAGCTTATTCATGACGTGAATAAACGATTTAAGAAAAAACCTTTATGATAGTTACTGTTAAAATATATCTCGCATAAATAAGAGACTTGAAGTTACTTTCATTTATTTTCTTTTTCTGTTCTAACGCGATACGGTTGAACTCCATAACTCAATAAAAAGATCTCTTTCCTCTTCTCTATTCTTACACGATTCTCTTAGAAATATAGATGTCCTGAGATGTGTTTTTCAAAGAGTTGATACTGCTCTCAAAGAATTAATGTTGTTAAAAATGCTCATAACCTAACTACTTCTTTGTGAATAGGGAAATTTTTTTGCAAATTAAGACGCTCTTTTTAAAAGATGAAAGGATTATCATGAAAAAATGGAGTTACTCAATCATCATTTTTCTTTTGGTCTCATTGATGTTCAGTGGGTGTAATCAGAAAAAGGATGATGTTTCTACCGCTGTTCCCGAACGCCACGAAATTGCTGAAGAATACACTTGGAATCTTGAAGACTTATATCCAACAGTTGAGGCATGGGAAAAAGAATTTGAGGCAGTTAAAGAAGAAATGCCTGAACTTAAAAAATATGAAGGAACCCTTAAGAAATCTGGGAAAACGATTCTTGAGTGCTTAACCCATCGCGATGCTCTTACCCAGCGGTTGGACAAGCTTTACGTTTATGCTTACTTATCTTTGGATTCGGATACGCGGAATCCTGAGTTTCAGGCTCGTGCCAATCGAATTTCATCTTTGGATGTCCAATTTCGCGAAATAGCATCCTATATCGTACCTGAGCTGTTGGCAATCCCTAAACATACATTAGATCGATACATCCAACATACTCCTGGTTTAGAGATATATGCTCATTATTTTGATGATCTTAACCGAAACCGGCCCCATGTTTTATCACCCGAACAAGAACAGTTATTGGCCATGACAGGAAATATGGCTCAAACTCCTCAACGTGTTCATGAAATGCTGACAGTAACGGATATCCGTTTCCCAAAAGTAAAAAATGAAGAGGGAAAATGGGTAGAACTCTCACCCGGTCGCTATTATCAAATGCTTTATTCGAAAGATCCTGAAGTGCGTCGAGGTGCTTTTGAAGGAATGTATGGGACCTATGAAAAAATTCAGAATGTCAATGCCGCAGCCTTTGATGGAATGCTCAAAACAGATATTTTTTATGCGCGGGCTAGAAATTTCGAAAGCACCCGTCATGCATCTCTTTTTGATGACAATATTCCTGTTGAGGTTTATGATAATTTAATTGAAAGTGTCCATAACAATTTAGAGCCTTTACGAAAATATATGAATCTTCGCAAAAACGTTCTAAACCTCGATGAACTTCATCTCTATGATACCAGTGTTCCGATTGTTCCTGAAGTGGAGAATAAAATTTTGTATGATGAAGCCCGAAAACTTGTTTTAGAAGCCCTTCATCCCTTGGGAGAAGAGTATTTAACATTGGCTAAAGATGGGTTATATGGCCGTTGGATTGATGTCTATGAAACCAAAGGGAAAACAACAGGAGCTTATTCATGGGGTACCTATGATGCGCCGCATCCCTACATTCTTCTCAATTACAACGATACCCGCGACAACATGTTCACCCTCGCTCATGAATTAGGGCATACCATCCACAGCATGCTTACTCATGAGAATCAGCCATACATTTATTCGGATTACAGTCTTTTTATTGCCGAAGTTGCTTCCACCATGAACGAAGCCTTGCTGCTGGATCATCTTTTAAAAACAACCGATGATCCTAATATCCGCTTGGCACTCATGGATCAGTGGGCAGATAATATTGTAGGAACGCTTTATACGCAGGTTCTTTTTGCAGAATTTGAAAAAACCATTCATGAAAAAGCAGAAGCAGGCATTCCCATTACAGCTGAAACACTAAACAATACTTATATCACTATTTTAAAGTCTTATTATGGCGATTCATTGGTTTTGGATGATCTTTACAAACTTACTTGGGGACGTATTGACCATTTTTATCGAAGTTTTTATGTGTATATCTATGCCACAAGTATCAGCGCTTCCACCTATCTTAGTGGAAAGATATTAGAAGGAGATGAAGAGGCAGTAGCTAACTATCTTGATATGCTTCGTGCAGGCGGCTCTGATTATCCCATTGAACTTTTGAAAAAAGCAGGTGTCGATATGTCTACTCCCGATGCAATTAACTATACGCTTCAAAAATTTGGAAAAATTGTGGATGAAATGAGCCAAGAATTAAGTGACAAGCGTTAATAAACAAGTTTTTAAACTCTTTTACGTCACTAGGAATACTTCAAAGAATAAGGAAAGATTCTCTAGTGGCTATTGCATAAAAAACTGGAACTGTATATAGTATTTTAGTTTTACCTCACCCTACATCTACGTCGTTACGTTTGTACTTCATCCATCATGTGCACTCCATCCATAAAATGGCACTTTCTTAATATCATCTTTTAACGTCGAAGATAGTGCTAATCCGCAGACAAATCTTTGCTTTGTTTCATCAATTGCTGTAAAATTCACAGGATAAATAGTAATTAAGACACTTGATTAGCATAGGAGACATGGACATGAATCTGAATGGACTTGATATTGCAGTAATTGTCATTTTCTTTGGGATTATTTTTGGGATTGCTTTTTATTATTCCCGAAAAGCCGGAGAAAACACCAATGAATTTTTTCTTTCTGGTCGGAATTTGCCTTGGTATTTAGCGGGTACAGCCATGGTTGCAACAACTTTTGCAGCAGATACACCTCTTGCAGTCACTGAACTCGTCGCGCGAAACGGCATAGCTGGGAACTGGCTTTGGTGGAATATGGCCATAGGGGGCATGTTGACAGTCTTTTTTTATGCCCGGCTTTGGCGACGATCAGGAATTATGACGGATGTGGAATTTGTTGAAATGCGCTACAGTGGAAAAGCAGCAGCCTTTTTACGAGGTTTTCGCGCTTTGTATCTTGGACTTTTTATGAATATTATCGTTTTAGGATGGGTCCACCTGGCTATGGAAAAAATATTTTCTGTTACCATACCCGGTGTTAATGCTTTTCTTCTTGTTATCATAGCAGCCATGATCATTGCTGTATACGCTTCAGCTTCTGGACTTTTAGGTACAGCAAGAACGGATAGTTTTCAATTTGTGTTTGCCATGGTGGGGTGTATTATTCTTGCAGTTCTTGTTGTTCGTATCCCCGCTGTTGGTGGTGTAATAGGACTTAAGGAAAAGCTTGCACCTCAAGTTTTGCGCTTTGTTCCAAAAGTTGGGACCCCCTCTGCACTGGAAGGCATTACAGGAGGAGTGCTTTCCCTAAGTGTGGGGGCTTTTATTGCCCATATTGGTATCCAGTGGTGGTCAAGCTGGTATCCCGGTGCAGACCCTGGGGGTGGTGGTTATGTAGCTCAGCGAATGATGAGTGCTAAAGATGAAAAACATAGCCTTTTTGCAACACTCTGGTTCACAATTGCCCATTATACCATACGTCCCTGGCCGTGGATTATTGTAGCTCTTAGTGCCCTTGTGCTTCTACCCCGGGCAGAAAATCCAGATGTCCTTCTTCAAGAGAATCCTTCTTACTATGAGGTCGCAAAAGCAACCTTTGAAAATAATGGATACATTCAGGATGAAGCCCTGGCTGAAGATGAGGCTTTTCTTGCATACTATGAAAAATATGAAAATACAGTAGATCCCGGACGGATGTATCCTAAACTTATGGTACGATATCTTCCCAATGGCTTTTTAGGACTTTTAATTGCGGTTTTTCTAGCGGCTTATATGTCCACCATCGCCTCACAATTAAATTGGGGTACCTCCTATTTAATAAATGATTTCTATCGCCGATTTATCAAACGGGATGCTAGCGAAAAACATTATGTTTTTGTTTCACGCATTGGAGTAATTATAATGACTGTGCTTTCGTTAGTGGTGACAAAATATTTTTTAACCACAATTTCTGGAGCCTGGGAATTTATCATTAATGCTTCAGCGGGTATTGGTTTGGTTTTACTTCTCCGATGGTTTTGGTGGCGAGTCAATGCCTGGAGCGAAATTGCAGCACTTATTACCCCGCTTATTATTTATCCTATTGCCCATTATGGATTTGGATTACAATCACCTATCACTCTTTATCCAACTGTTTTTGGAACAACAGTTGTTTGGCTCCTTGTAACATGGCTCACAAAACCAGTAAAAGAGGAAAAACTTTTAACGTTCTATCAAAAAGTTCATCCCGGCGGCATTGGCTGGAAAAGAATTGCCGAAAAACTCCCCAACGTCCAAGGAGATAAAGGATTTGGACGATTGTTTCTAGATTGGATATGCGGTGTGATCATGGTCTATTCAGCATTGTTTGGACTTGGAAAACTTATTTTTGGAGAATGGATGATGGCTACCATCTATTTTATCATTGTAGCAATCATGGTTGTAATTATTTATATAGACCTAAAAGCACGGGGTTTTGAAGACATCGCAAAATAGATCAATTATAGATATAAAATCGATTAGGTAGGGGGATTACTCCCCCGCCCTCTTACACCACCCTGCATCCGCCTGCGGCGGACCAGGCGGTTTCTTTTAACGTTTAACCTCTCGTAAATCGTAGGTTAAGGCTCGTCCTTGTACGCCTGCTAAACCCACTTGCTGAACCTTTGCTCAGTCAGTTCCGCTTACGG
>JAQUPD010000058.1 GCA_028716785.1 Fidelibacterota bacterium | reverse complement strand
GGTGCAAATGGCTGGTTTAAAAGCAACACTTGGACACTATCAATTAAAGCGTTTAGGGAATCGAGCCCTTCTTGAACGACAACTACCCCTGGGTCAATTGCAGTACTATTACAATTTAGCGAATCCATAATCTGGGTAAATCCATTGCCCACAGTTTCAGCCATAGCCTCACCCAATTCACCAATCATTTCCAAGCGATTGAAAAATGTTCTGGAAAATACGAACATATCATCTTGATATTTTGAACCTATAATCTTAACCCTAAATTCAAAATCAGCTGTACCGGCAAATACGGAGTCAATATGCTCACCGAAAGCATCAAATAACGGATCTACTTTATTGCCAAAATAATCAATGTCTTGTCCAATCTCATCAGCTAGTTGGCTATTTTCAGTCAACCACTCACTAATCGAATCACGGTAAACCGGATATGTGCCAGATACGAAAAATTCGGTGAGATTTAAAACGAATTCATTAGGATTATCGGCAGCAAACAGCGGAAAAATATCTGTATAGGTTTGTTCGAAACTTAGCTCAATATTGTTCTGTATCTCTTCCAGTAAATATTCCAGATCATTAATCAAGGTATCGCCGTCAATATACACCCGTGTAGCTTGAATAATTGCAAGTCCTATATGAGCTTTCATCGTCTGAGCATTATCATCTCCCGGTAATAATTTCTGATATTCTGCCTCCATACTGTCTAGATAAGCATTATATTCTGGAGTTCTTTCTTGCTGTAAAATAAGGTCGGGAGTCTGAGCAAAAAGAGTAGTTGTTATTCCTAGGATGATTAATACTGCTGTTTTTAACAAAATTTTCATAATTCCACCCCCTCTTTTTTTATATTTTATTAATAATAATCATTAAAAATTGTAATCCATATCACATTTATATGGGCAGATGATCGAAAGGGGATTAAGTAATGTTATTTCTATAAAAAAACATAGCCTTTTTATAAAATAAACCTCATTTCTTTGTTTAAAGCAACTTTATAAATATTCTAAGCTATAACATAAATCACCTACTCTGTTGCAGGAGATAAGTTATGATCGAAAAAATACTGATTAATCTTAATGATCCTGAAATCTTAGAATCGCTTTACCAAAAAAATCCTGTACGTCTGCGGCATCTTTTATAAAGATACCCCCCACACTCCCCAAGACCTATCCGTGCATACTGGATAGCCCGTTTTGAAGTTGATGGTATGAATAGAAAGTATTCTTTGCAACATCAGACTGAAGAAAAACCACCTTTTATACCCCATTGATCTTTCTTATTCTTATTACAGGAACCATCGCAAAACTGCCAGTACTAACTGGTTTGAGTAAATCTTTTTCTATCCTAGATATTTGAGTTTTGCACTATTCCCTATTTTATCCTCTTTTTTATGCTAAAAAATCACTTTGATAAAAAGATATTTGTTACGGTTTTTATTCAGTTTCTTTTCAGCACTGTATATATCGGCTTTATGCCTTCACCCGAGAATTCACAGATGGTTTTGATTTTGATGCTTAACCTCCTTTCTACTTTGGATTTTTACAGGCTATGTCTTTGTCAATGGACAGATTAAAAATATTGAAAACAGGGGATTTTTTCTCAATTTCAATGGGGAATGGATTGTGAATTCAGCCCTTTTTACACTGGCTGGTATGATATTGACAGAGATTACTGCCGGAATTTTTTCTAATAGACAAAGCCTTATTTAATGCTCTCATGCCCTGTATCGCACCTTATGGTGGAGCACTATGCTTTATCGGCGATGCATTTCTTTTTTCCATCGTCAACAAAATACAGCCCCTGTTGCTCTTTGGATTGCCCGAATCTTTCACACTCTTACTCCTAACGCTTCTAGCCCACTTGTTGATCATTCTTGTTAAAGGCATGAATCCTTTTACGGACAGAAATACGTTAATCGTTTTCAATAAGTTTTCTGTTTACCTTTTTCAAAGATCACCCTCTGTCTAAAGCACGTGATTTTTCTCAACTTCTTTGTTTTTTACCGAAAGAAATCTCAAATTACCACCAAGTTTTCAGGAGGTTTTGTGCCACATTTTTCCAGAGATGTAAAAATTGGACAGTTGGTAATGGTAGGATTTCAGGGAAGACATCTCTGCGAGGATCGCCATATTCAGAGCATTCTTCGGGATCATTCCTTGGGAGGTGTGGTCCTTTTTGACGATGTAAGTCCATTTGGTCCCCCTATTAAAGGAAATATTGAGAGTCCTGCCCAAGTAAAAGCCCTTACACAAGAAATTCGACAAGCAGCCAATATTCCACCTTTTATTGCCATTGATCATGAAGGCGGAAATGTCAATCGCTTGAAAGAAAAGTATGGTTTCCCCCCCGCTTGCCCCGCTTCAGAATTTGGGAAACGCAATGACGATCATTTTACGTGGGAAGAATCCAACAAACGGGCTGCTTTGTTAGCTGATCTTGGTATTCATGTAAATTTAGCCCCTGTTGTAGATGTCAATGTAAATCCCCAAAATCCTGCTCTGGGGCTTAGAGAACGATGTATATCCGCTGATCCCAATATTGTTACCCATCACGCACGGATTATGATCAATGTGTTTCATGCCTATGGAATTTTATCAACTCTCAAACACTTCCCAGGTCATGGGAGCTCAACCAATGATTCTCATTTCGGTCTGGTAGATGTAACCGAAGGATGGCGTGAGTATGAACTTAAACCCTTTAAAACCCTCATTGCTGAAGGATTTTCTGATTTTATCCTCACCGCTCATGCCTTTAATCGAAATTTGGATCCACATTTTCCCGCAACCCTTTCTCAAAAAATATTAACTGAATTGCTTCGTAATACATTAAAATTTAAAGGTGCTGTTATTTCGGATGACATGAATATGGCGGCAATTCATGACCACTATGATCGGGCAGAAGCCGTGGAATTAGCCCTAAATGCCGGCGTGGATATTCTTGCCATTGCAAATGCAAATCACTACGATCCCGAAATTGCCCTCCAGATTATGGATAGTATCCGAGAAGGAATCCGCAAAGGACGGATAAAAGAGTCCGTTATTGACCGCTCTTTTGAACGTGTAATGACACTGAAAAGAAAAATATCTTGTTAATTACTGTCGCCCTGCGTATACGGTGATGTATGAAAAAGGAGAAATCATGAAAAAATCTTTGCTCATTTTCACACTCTTTATTTTAATCTTTAGTGGATGTGCCACTGTAAGCTCCCTTTCAAAAGAAGATTATGACGTTAAAGAGATGGATAAAGAAACAAAACGCATTATTGTTCGGACAGAAAAATTTTTAAAAAAGGCGACTCTTCCGGAAGTACCACCAACTCTTAGACAGATTACAAAGGTGGATAGTGTGTGGTATGACAAAGATGCTCAAATCATGAAAATCTATTTAAATGATTATTTCTCCTATATCCCCTATCGTCAAGAGAGTGTAGAAAAGATTTATGAAGCATTAAAAGACCAATTAGGTCGGCGATACCGCGGATGGGATGTGACATTGTATACCTTAGGGACGCCAATTTCCGAATTAATCCCAAACATTTACCGAGACTCCGAAGAGGTGGATCTAGCCCGTCGTGCAAAAATGGTGCGTCGACCTGAGTCTTTGGTGCAAAATCTTAGTAAACCCATCCAGCCTAAAGATGGACTTTATGGAAACGTTATTGCTTTGTGGCACAGTCATGGCTGGTATTACAATCTTGAAAAAGATCGGTGGGAATGGGAGCGGCCGCGGCTTTTTGAGACCGTTGAGGATAAGCTGCCCCTTTCATTTATGCTTCCCTATGTGATCCCTATGTTAGAAAATGCAGGTGCTACAGTTTTCGTCGCCCGGGAACGGGATACGCAGATTCATGAAGTAATTATAGATAATGATTCTAATGATTCCCTATCCTATCTTGAAAAGGGTATGTGGGAAACCAGTTCTACACCGGGATTTGCCATAGGAAATCCCCCTTATGGAAATAATATCAATCCCTTTCGCCTGGGTACCATTCGGCGCAGAGAAGCTGATACCACAGCAACGGCCAAAATCCAATGGATTCCAGATATTCCAGAACCCGGTCGTTACGCTGTGTATGTTTCGTATGAACACCATCCGGGAAATGTTACTGATGCCCACTATACTGTATACCACAAGGGCGGCAAAACAGATTTTGCTGTTAATCAGACCATTGGTGGTAGAACATGGATATTTTTAGATTATTTTGATTTTAATGCTGGCCAAAATCCTGAAAAAGGATCTATTGTTTTGACAAATGAAACCAAAAGCCAAGGTCTTATAGTAACAGCAGATGCCGTTAAGTTTGGTGGCGGGATGGGTGATGTAGCGCGAAATGGCCGGACGAGTGGACATCCCCGATGGCTGGAAGCATCTCGTTATTATCTCCAATTTGCCGGAATGCCCGATACCTTGGTGTATCATTTTCATGATGATACCCTGGATTACAATGACGATTATAAATGTCGCGGCGAATGGGCAAACTATCTCAAAGGTGCCCCCTATGGACCCAATGAAAACCGAGAGGTTCAAGGATTGGGCATCCCAGTGGATTTGAGTTTTGCTTTTCATACAGATGCAGGTATCCGGCGTGATAGACGTTCCGTGGGAACGCTTTCTATTTACAGCCTCTATGATCAACAGGGAAATCGAGACTTCCCAGATGGACAATCACGCCTGGCAAACCGAGATTATGCAGATATACTTCAAACACAAATTGTTGACGATATCAAAGCAAAATATGATCCCTTATGGACACGCAGACAGTTAATGCATGGAGGTTATGCCGAGGCAGTACGTCCCAATATGCCTTCTGGACTTTTGGAGCTTTTATCCCATCAGAATTTTTATGACATGACATTTACTTGGGATCCTCGCTTCCGCTTCGATGTTAGTCGCTCTATTTATAAGGCTATGTTAAAATTTATCGCAGATCAATATGACCGTCCTTTTGTGGTTCAACCCTTACCCGTTGATCATTTTACCATGACAAGCCCGGCTAAGGAAACTGTTGTTCTCTCATGGCAACCAGTACCGGATCCTCTGGAACCAACAGCTATACCGGAAGCCTATCTCGTTTATACACGAGAAGAAGGGGGAGCATTTGACAATGGACACCTTGTTACAGACACAATCTATCACGTGACTGGCCTTGAAACGGATAAAATTTATTCGTTTAAAATAACAGCTGTCAATCAGGGTGGAGAAAGCTTCCCTTCGGAAATTCTTTCGGCAGGATTTTCTTCCCAATCTGATACAACATTGCTCATAATTAAC
This sequence comes from Fidelibacterota bacterium, assembly GCA_028716785.1. Lineage (GTDB taxonomy): Bacteria > Fidelibacterota > Fidelibacteria > Fidelibacterales > Fidelibacteraceae > Fidelibacter. The sequence goes on along the minus strand of JAQUPD010000058.1, from coordinate 1,049 downwards.
GCTTTTGATCGTGTGAGTGGACCTGCTACGGTTGAAACAAACATATTTGAAGGATTTGCCGGCTTTATCGATATGGGGGTTCCCGATGGAAAAGATTATCTCTTTACCGGTCGTCAGACCGATTGGGCACCTTCATCCCCCTTCTTGACAAATGATGCTCCTGGACATGGCGCCAGTATGGCTTATCATGAACAAAAAGTAAGTCCAGGCAATACCCACGATTTTCCTGAAATATATGGAAAATCCATCTTAAATGCCGGATATGGGTTTGTTTCTTCTTCTGACGAAGCCCTAGTGATACATCCTAATTCTGTAGAGGATTATCCAGCAATCATTGTAATTCTTGGCGAAGAAAAAACAACACCAGGATTAACCCCTGCTATGAAACCTGATTTCAAAACGTTTGATTCTCCCCTTCAGACGCTTATAATAACCTACCTGTCACAAGGTGGAAAGTTGTTTATGAGTGGTTCCTATGTGGGAACGGACCTTTTTAAAAACGCGACATGTAAAGCAGATACCTTATTTGCCACAGATGTGTTGAAATACACATTAGCTTCTTCCTATGCTGAATGGGGTGGGAAGGTTATCTCTTTTGATGATTCCTTTTTGAAGGATGGTACGACTCTTTCCTTTAATACTTGCTATCATCCAGATATCTATCAAGCAGAAGCCGTGGATGCCATCGATCCAGTAGATTCTCTGGCCACAACCATTCTTCGATATGGGGATAATTACTACAGTGCTGCAATTGCCTATGATGGCGACTACCGCCATGTTGTGATGGGATTCCCTTTTGAAACTCTTTTGGAAGAAATGGATAGAAATCTCCTCATGGAGGCAGTTTTAACCTTTCTCTTTAAATGATAAAGAGCCCAAAATAAGAAATAGTCTGTCGTTAGCAGGTCAGTTTCTATTCGGGAGGATTTTTGGGGCTTTTGCCACCAATACATTGGAAATCTCTTGATGACGAGCAATGTGGGAAACTTCATCAAATCCTTTTATCACCCCTTCTTCCACAACAATCTTTCCGTTCACGATAGAATAAT
>JAQUPD010000057.1 GCA_028716785.1 Fidelibacterota bacterium | reverse complement strand
GCCAGGTGCATATTTCATCACCATTTGCACGTACAACCGCCAATGTTTATTTGGTGAAATTGTAAATGGTGAAATGCGTTTGAATGAATATGGGGAAATTGTATGGCAATTTTGGTTGGATATCCCAAATCATTTTCCATATTCGCAATCGGACGAATTTTTAATAATACCAAATCACATTTATGGTATTATATTGATTGTTGTTGTAGGGGCAATTCATGAATTGCCCCTACAATGAATTGCCCCTACAATGAATTGCCCCTACAATGAATTGCCCCTACAATGATTGCCCCCACAACAACAACAACAACAAAATGAATTCCCACAATGGTTTCAACGGCGTAAAATGTTATTACCAAAAATTATTGGCCGTTTCAAAATGAATACCGCAAAACAAATAAATCAAATTCGTCAAACCCCTGGCATTCCTGTCTGGCAACGCAATTATTACGAACATATCATTCGGGATACCGATGATTTATCACGTATCCGTAATTATATTATGGATAATCCACAAAATTGGAACAATGATGAATATAAATAACCCATCGTAGAGACACGTTGCAACGTGTCTCTGAAATTGAATTGAAACAATTATTAAACAAATTGGGCGAGGAGGTTCTTGAATCAAAAATTCAACGAATGAAAAATCTGTTAAAAATTGCCCCCACCTGATGAGACTCTATACCGTGAAATTATGCTCTCCCTTGGTTATCCAAAAAACAAAGTGCAGTTTCTAGAATTGGCACTTCTTTTACCATATAAAGAAATTCAAAGGTCCTTCTAAAAACTATTATAAAAAAGAACTTATTGAAATGATAAATATAATTAAATTAATTTTAATAATAATACTGTTTTAATCGTAGTGAATCAGCCAATAGTATCACAAATTGAATCTCTTGTACATAAAATCCTTGCCGCGAAAAAGGGTAACCCACAGACAGATACCAGCGAATGGGAAAGGGAAATTGATCTTTTAGTGTATAAATTATATGATTTAACGGAAGAAGAGATAAGGGTAGTGGAAGGAATGGAATAATATTGAAAGGTTATATAAATGTTTGTAGATAATATTGTATAAGTTTGTAAGAGAAAGGAGGAGAAAGATGATTAAAAGTATTTTATTAAAACCCGTTGTGTGGAATTAAGCGAGGGCATGCTAATATGGTTTAGGGATTTATTATTGATAGAATTCAGGAACTGGAGCAAAGTGAAGGCAGTCACTTTCAACAAAATTCTGGTAGCCCCAGGCCGACAAAGGTTTTGGCATAATTTACACGAATAACGAATTGATCTACCAACTGAGAAAACAAGGTTTCAATCTGTTTACGAACTTTTCGAAACAATGCTGGTTGTTTTCGATAATTCTTCTGATTGGAGCGCATAGGTGTATTTAACTGAATACCTCTCGTCTCGAATAATTCCAGTTGATATTCAGAATCGAGATAGGCCTATCCCCTAACATCAGACAATTAGCATAATAAGGTTCGATATCACTGAGATATTGAATATCGGCATGGTTAGCTTTGGAGAAATCAAAACTGGTTATGACCCCATTAAGACTACAAACCCCATGGAATTTATACCCAAAATAATGGGAGTTTTGAGCCGCGCAATAGCCGTATTCTGGTGCTGTTTCAATAGATTCTTTGCAGATTTTAATTCGTTTTGCACGAGTGAATTTGCAGATTTCAACTGGCTTTGAATCGAAGACAAAGGTGTCTTTAGCCGGTAATAGTTTTTGAACCAGGGTTTCTCGAACAATGTTAATGAATTTAGCGAGATGTTTCCGGCCCCGATTAAATTGGGGATGGTCAATCAGCAATGGAAAGTCCTCTTGATATTCAGATTGCAATTTAGCAAACAGGAGGTTCTCACTCTTGAAGGAAAGGCTTTCAGCGACCAGAGATAATGCGATAAGGTCAACATCACTGAATGTAGGTTTCGCACCAATTTTATTGATATTTCCATTAGAATCGGTGAAATTAGCAAGTGACTCCTTGACAATTGGTTTGATACGATCGAAGTTTGATTTAAGATTGTGCATTAGTTTATCTCCTTGTTTATTATTGAATTACATTACAATAATTTAAGGATTATTAAGCTAATGCCATCTATTTTTTAGGTTTTTATTTCACACAACGGGTTAAAGGAAATAAATGAGATTGCCGCATTGTCAGGATAGTAACGATCTGATTACATCCAGATAATCACAAAGCAGGCGGGTAATGAGGAAGTTACTTCTGATATGCTCTTTGCCGTTTTGCCCCAGTTTTTCTTTCAGTTTTTTATCTTTCATTAATTGAATTATCCGTTCGGCGAAGGCATCTTCATCATTGGGCTCACAAAGAAAGCCCGTTTCACCGTCAATGACCTGAAGGGGTATTCCACCGACATTGGAGGCAACTACAGCGGCTTTTTTCCAGAGTGCTTCCGCTACTACCAATCCAAACCCTTCTCTGATAGATTTCTGGATTATGACGTCGGAATAACGCTGAAGAGAATTGACGAGAATGTTATTTTCGGAGGTAATGGGAATAATATCCCCGGATTGGATTAGATGATTAGAATAGTCCACAACTTTCTGATATATTTTCATACCTTCCGGGTCGTCAGTAGCCATACTGCCGCATAAAACCAAACGGCAATCAATCTGTTTTTTGACTTTTTTAAAAATTCTTACGACGCCCTCCGGGTCTTTCCACTTATCGAAGCGCGAGATTTGAGTAAGAAGCGGTTTATCTATTGGTATTCCAAATTTTTTTAAAAATCGCTTGGTATCCTTTTCGGACAATTCTTTATTTTTAGGGCTAAGTGGGTCAATCACCGGTGGAATAACCTTTTGTTCGATATAAATATCGTCTTTTTTATAAGTTTCATGAGATACAATTGCTAAATCGTATTTGAGGATAAACGCCTTCAGAAAATCCCATAAGACCGGATTGGGATGCGAAATATCAACGTGACAGCGCCAAATCCAGGGCTGTTGTTTGACGTAGTATCTAATCAATGGGAGCGGTTGTGGGTCGTGAATAATGACACAATCGTGATCGAGATGAGTAAAAACCGAAAAGTCCTCGCTGGCTTTAATGTAAATTTCTTTTTTCATATCGCTCAGGTTGATCGGATCGCCCTGGAGTGCATTATGGAATTTTTTGGTTATGGTAAATAAATCGGGATTGCCTCTGATGATCCGCCAACCAGTATCGAGACCAACGTCGTTCATTAACGGTACGAGACTGTTTAAAATTTCAGCCACTCCACCGCCCATATAGGTAGAATTCAGGTGGATAATTTTTTTGCCATATAAGCCCCGTGCTTTTTGGAATATGCCAGTAATTACTTTATCGCTGACAATTCCTCGATAGTCAATTAATTTCGCCATTTTCTTATCCCCTTAATTATAGTTTAGGCTTATTATGAATTCCAATTTATCGAGACTAAACTTTAATATGATATTACTCTCCATTTCTTAGTTTCCATTGACTTCCAACAAGTTCTTGAGCAATTCAATAACTGCTGTATGATTATAGAGACTAAACCTGGCATGAGTTTCAACCATACCAACCTTGATTGAATAAGCTCTTTCGGGAAGCACTTCGAATAGGTTTTCGTCAGTCCAGTCATCGCCTATTGCTAATATAAAATTAAAATCCTTTTTTCCAATCCATTGAAGTCCAGCGGCACCCTTATTTATGCCTGCATTAGTAATTTCAACCACTTTTTTCCCCTGTTGCACCTGAATATCAATATTGGCGATAAAATTTAATAAGTAATCGGTGAGTTCTTTTGCCCGTAAAGAACCAAGTTCAGGTTCTGCCATCCGATAATGCCACGCCACGGAAAATTCCTTCTCTTCTATAAAAGAACCAGGTAAACGATCAGTATAAACCTCAAGAAGCGGAATAATTTTTGATTTCCAATCATTGGTTAAGGGTTTAATTATTTCCCAGTCTTTGTTTTTCTCCTTGAGCCAGACGCCATGCTCCGCTACCAAGCCGATATCAAGCTTGCCAAACCAGTTTTGAAGGGTATTTTTATCACGTCCACTTATTAGAACAGTCTCGTTTTTGGGATTTTCCGCCAGCGATTGTAAAATCTCTAAAAGCTGCTCATCCGGTCTTGCCATTTGGGGCTGACCGACAAAGGGAACCAGTGTCCCATCGTAATCGAGAATGATAAGTCTGCGATTTGCCTGGCTGAAATCTTTGATAAGCCGATTTCTGATAGCCGAACTCAATAGTTTCGCAGTGAAATTCTTTTGATTTTCTTTTAAGGATAGCAAATCTTGGATGAAATCATCTGCCCACTTAACCACATCATAGCGTTTTAAACGTTTCTGCATCACCTGGTTACGCTTTAACTGTTCTTCTTCCGGCATTTCCAACGCTATCTTTAAAGCATCTGTAATTTCTGGCAGGTTATTAGGGTTAATGATGATAGCCTCGCCTAATTCCTTAGCCGCACCCGCCATCTCGCTGAGGATTAAAACCCCGGCACTATCGGCTTTAGCTGAAATGTATTCTTTGGCAATGAGATTCATCCCATCTCTTAAAGGAGTGATTAAAGCTACATCGCTGATATTATAAAGGGCGACCAGCTGATTGAAAGGTACAAATTTAAATTGATATAAAATAGGCGTCCAGTTGATACTACCGAATCTGCCATTAATTTTTCCTACGAGCTCATCTATCTGCCTTTTCATCTCTCGGTAATGTTCTATCCCGATGCGGGAAGGGACAGCTATCAAAACGAGAATCACTTTCCTATGCCACTGGGGATTTTTGTCAAGGAACGCTTCGTAACCTCGTAGGCGGTTGAGGATACCCTTGGTATAGTCCAGACGGTCTATCGAAAGGATGATCTTAAAATTGCCTAAAGTCTTTTGAAATTCGTTTTTCTCCTTCTGCACTTCCGGACTATTTACGGCATTATAAAATTTTTGAAAATCTATTCCCATCGGAAATGTCTCAGCTTTTATAATACGATCATTTATGATAATCTGGCCCATATTATGCTCGTAACCCAAAATGCGTAGTACACATCTTAAGAAATACTGAGTATAATCGTAGCTATGAAATCCAATAAGATCAGCGCCTAAAAGACCCTGTAATATTTCTCTACGCCACGTGCCCGGGAGAAGTCGAAATATTTCAAAAGTTGGAAAAGGTATATGCAGAAAAAATCCGATAGGGTTGGATATTTTTAGTCTTAAAATCTTGGGAAGCAACATAAGGTGGTAGTCATGTATCCAGATAATATCATCCGGTTTAATAATTTCCATCACTGCATCGCAGAAAGCTTCATTTACCCGTTGGTAATGTTCCCAGCATTCTTCATCATATTCAACATAGGAGGTAAAGTAGTGAAAGAGAGGCCAGATCGTTTTATTGCAAAATCCGTGGTAGAATTTTTCCATTGTTTCTTCCGCAAGAAAAACAGGATAAGCATCAAAATCGTCCTGTAGCTTTGTGCTTAATTTCTTTTTTGATTTATCTTCAACTACTGTTCCAGGCCAGCCCACCCAGATATGATTTGCTCTGGTAAAAGATGAGCCCTTCAGAGAATCTAGATAGGCACTTAGTCCTGAAACTAAGCCTCCCGTACTATTTTGAAATCTTAACCGACCTTCCTTTTCTATTACTGTGATAGGCAATCTGTTTGATACCATTAATAATCTCATATTAGCCTTCTCCGTAATCTAATCTCGATGAATACAATGTATTCGAATTTTTAAAAGTTCCGCTGATAACGGAATTTGGGTAAAATGAACCCCAGACTTTTTATCTCCTATCGTGTAATCAAAAAACATTCGGATTACTTTAAGTATTTGTTATAAAAAGAAAGTGTTTTAGTAAAAAACTCAGGATAGGTTATCATTTCAGGTCCTTTTGCGCCTCCATGTTCTGCTTCAGGAACAATCCATAACTCTTTAGGACCCTTCAGTCTCTTATATACTTTCTTTGACATCCAGACCGGCGTTCTATCATCTTTTTCGCCGACTATTAAAAAGACGGGCGTTCTTACCTTATTCGCAGCTTTTAGCGGAAGTAGGTTCTCAGGATAATTTTGTGGAATCACAAAATTCCTATTCGGGCTGACTTTTTGCAAATTTGTCGTGAGATCATCGAGCGAAGTAATAAGCGCTCTTCCGACGTAGGCAGAAATATCATCTCTTGAGGCAATCATTGCAAATGAGAGGTAGGCGCCGGTGGAAAATCCCATTAAGCCAATTTTTGCCGAGTCAACTTCCGGTTGGTCTTTAATAAAATTAATAGCCGCATTGTAATCGGTAAGAAACTCCGCGCAGCAAAGCTGGTCTTGATCAATTTTCCACGAAGCACTTTCACCGAACCCCCGCCAGTCAAAAGTGAATACAGCGTAACCGTTTGTAAAATAGTGATAAGCATAGAATATCGAAAAGGCCATATTACCTGCATCACCATCGCATATAATAATGGTAGGATTATGGCTATTAGAATAATGATATTCTTTTCTCTCCTGTTTAAGACTGTCGGGTATCGCCATCATTCTTCCGATAAAATCTTTAGAAAGTCCAGTGGTATCCTGAGGCGGATAGAGCCATCCTTTCAAAACCAATCCGTCATCAGTCTTGAAAGAAACTTCGCGGTAGAGGATTCCAAAATCGGAAGGCACACACGGATAATCCAAAAGAGGTTTCATTGCATAAAGAGATTTTGAAAAAAGAATAGCGATGAATAAAAAAATTACGAATTTTGGTGGTTTCACAGGTACTATCATTTGGGCACTTCCGATTTTAGTGTGGAATCATATCTAATCCGCCAAGATGAAAGAGGATTGCGATTCGGTAATTTTTAAAATCCCGAAAACCTCTGGCGATAGATTTGATTTGTTGGATTTTAGAGTTAAAACCTTCGACGAGTCCGTTGCTAACATGGTGTTTTATCCAGGCCAATAATCCTTCTAAATGTCTATTCAGCATTTTAGCAATTTCTATGATAGGTTTCAGGCGAGAGTGAGTAGCCGAGAAATACCAGTGTTTGAAAAAGACTTCAGCTTCGTTAATCGTCTCTAATGACCAGAATTCCCGGAAAAGTTCTTTACGATTCCAGGCTCGACCGACGGCTA
>JAQUPD010000056.1:3685-7272 GCA_028716785.1 Fidelibacterota bacterium | reverse complement strand
TGGGATGGTCAAAGTGCTGGAAGAATCGTTAAAATTTTAGAAGATATTTTTAACTCTTCTATGAAGAGGGAATAAGGAATAGACCATTTATAAGAGGGTCGCAACCTGTTGTGGTTTCAATGATATCATTAAAACATGGCCCGGATTCAACGATTACGTGCAACACTTGACACCTCATAAAGTTGGGAAAACGAAAGACAGAAGAGGGAGAGATGAGGCTTGCCACTGATGTGAATAGAGACCTCAAAGTGTAGAAATGTTGGATTTCGTGACCAAATTTAACGTTCAGCTGTGTCCATCCCCCAAATATTGCCGAAGGATATGACAGAGGACGTCATAAAGACTATATCAGATCTTATCCATTGCAAGAGGATCATGTGCTGAACTCAGAACTCAATGATATCTTGTCAAAGAATTAAAAGAGTTGAGTGAAACAGATGCAGATGAATGTATCGATAAAACCAAGAAAAATAATTGTATGACAAAAACTAAAATTATGGCTACCTTATTTCCGAAAAGTGTTACCTATCTCCTGACACAAAAGTGTTACCTATGTCTTGACACACAACACACATTTCCCATTTTCCGTCCTTCGTCCTCTGTCTTCCGTCTCCGTTTGAGGAGCACTTATGACGTGAATTCACGTTCTTGATCCCAAGTATTATGTGCAACATATATTTCCCCTAACATATTTTGAATAGTGTTTATTACGAAAGTATTTTCCTGGCCTGCTATTCAGTTTCTTTATGGTAAAGATATTTCCCTGCTAGCAATAAAGTCATCTTACAATTTTTTATCCAACGTATTCAAGATGGGAAATGTCACACAAAAGGTAGTTCCTTTCGAGATGTCATACTCTAAGTTTCCCTGTAATTGATCTACCAAGACATTAATAATTTTCATTCCCAGGGCATATTCTTTGTCCTTTTTTGCATCTTGTGCCAAAAATGTATTGTCGGTGTGAATAATTAGTTGATTTTTGCCATTTGCTAAGGTACACGATACATTCAGAAAACCAGAATGTTCTTCTTTAAAACTGTATTTATACATAATACTAATAATTTCGTTCACTATTAATGAAAGGGGAGTGGCCTGATCCAAAGGGATTGAAATATTTTTACTCTCAATATCCGTTTGGACCTTCACCCTTGATTTTTTGTACAACATGGAAAGATAGGAAATAAGATCCTTTAAGTAATCTGAAAGATCGATAGCTTCCATATTCGTTGACTTAAAAAGTTTATCATGGACAAGTGAAATGGCACGAATTCGACTTTTTAGACCATTCAGAATATGACCATGAATGTTATAAAGATTTTGTTGAAAATTGATAAGACTATGGATGAGTTGAAGATTATTTTTAACGCGATGGTGAATTTCCAAAATAAGAATTTCTCTTTCATGGAGAGAGGCTCGTAGTTTTTCTTCAGCTTTTTTCTTTTCTGTGATATCCCGATAAATCCAATAACAATCCCCTTTTTTGTCATCCTGAGTAATAGGAATATAATCTCTTTCAAAAATTCTTCCATCATTCAAATAAACAATTTCCGAAAGAACAATCTCCCTTTTTTTAAGATGATCGTGCGTTGTTTGTAAGAAAGCACCAGAATTCTTAAATATTTCCTGATTTTCCGTTAGCCAGTCAAAACTATTCCTTCCTATCAGTGTGCTCTCTACCGAAATACCAAAGAGTCCACAAAAATAAGCATTTACATATGATATTTTCCCAGTACTATCTTCAAAAAGAATTCCCTGTTGCATTGTATCAACAAGAACTCGTAAACGTTGATATATTTGATTTTTTTCAGCTTCTGCTTTTCTTAAAGGACGCATATCTCTAAAGGAACACACATAGCCTATCAAATCGCCCCATCTATCAAAAATAGGGGATGCTGAAAAAAGAACAGGCAGAGATTCACCCTCACACCGTTGGAGCATTAATTCAACGCTTTCAATCAGGGTATTCGCCTTTCCCTGCGTTATATTAAAAAGAATATTTTTGTTATTATCGTTTAAAAAGTCTAGAAAAGAATGCTCTATCAGATTTTCTTTCTGACACTCTAAAAGGCTTATTCCTTCATCACTTATAATTTGAATCTTTCCTTCGGTATCTAATAAAAGGAGGCCTTCTTTAAGATTCTTTAATATATCTGAGACAATATTTTCGGCTGTCAATCCCATAAAACGATATTTTTCAATAACATACCACATGGCAGTATAAGGAAAGATTGTAAAAAGTGCAGCTATTGGAGGTGAGGGTATTTTAAGTACGGGTAAAATAATATCTGTCAAAGACCCAAATAAAACTACAGGAACTAATGAGATAAGGATAATTCCTGCTTGTCGCTTTTCAAGTTTTATAGTTGTTTTAAAATACCATTTAAAAAGCAGGAGAAGCCCTATGAAAAAATAGAGACTAAAATATATATTATAAAACCAATCCAACCAGCTTTCAGTAGATAGGAAAAATGTCCAGCCATAGGACATTTTTTTAAAACCGCCCAAGCCATAAGTTTGGGGAATAAAAAATGTTGCATACAGATAAACAATAGCTGGAATAGGCAAGAGATATACAAGATATTGATGGGTAAAAAGGGGCTTAAAGCGTGTTTTTACCATAAAGAAAAGGAGAAAAAAAACAGGCATAAAACTATATCCAATAGCTGCAATTTTTCTCCAGAAAATAACACGTTCCAACGTTTCAGATGTAATCATATAGCCAGTACCCAGTGCCCAGATTACAAGACTCAAACTCAACAAAAGAAAAGAGCGGTTCAGAGCTGAACGAGATTGTTGAATAAAAACACGAATCCCAAAATACAAATAGAAAAAGAAAGCAAAGTGATAAAACAACAAGAGAAACTGCATCAAAAACCTTTCTAAGATTTTAAAAGATTTTTAAAAAGTTATAAATAATTTTGCATAATATCAAAGGATACCGAAAAATATTTACTGTGAAATTCGTTGTTTATAAAAAAATAGAGTCTATAAAGTATTTGAAAAATCATTTATTTTTTCAAGAATCTAACCTATATTAAAAAGCTTAATTTGAAACATGCGCACGTAGCTCAGCTGGATAGAGCGGCGGATTCCGGTTCCGTAGGCCGAGGGTTCAAATCCTTCCGTGCGTACAAGAGGCGTCACTAGCTCAATTGGTAGAGCAGCGGACTCTTAATCCGTTGGTTCTAGGTTCGAGTCCTAGGTGGCGTACTAAGATAAATCGTTGCATATTAATATATTACAAAAAATTTAATGGATTGTTTGATTTTTATCATTTTGTCGTATTTGATTTAGTAACAATTTTTCTGTAGAAGGCTTGGCGGGGTTTTCCAGATAATCCTCGTCTTTGATGATGGCGAGAATTTTACAAACCGGCATAATCTTCATCCGTTTCCCAATTTAACGGGTTGTTGATGATGTATTCCCGAATGCGGTTTAATTCATTTTGATTTCGGATAATATGTTCGTAATAATTGCGTTGCCATAATTTATCGGGGAATGGTATCCATCCCAGGTATTTGATACCATCCGTATATCGTTTTGTCGTCATGGTTTTGTAACGATGCACAATACCGGGCAATGTCATC
>JAQUPD010000056.1:0-3585 GCA_028716785.1 Fidelibacterota bacterium | reverse complement strand
CCATCCGTATATCGTTTTGTCGTCATGGTTTTGTAACGATGCACAATACCGGGCAATGTCATCCCATACGGTTTGCACCATCTGTCCCGCATCATTCATAATTATTTTCCCATTCACAATTTCCCCAAACAAATATTCCCGGTTTTGTGTACATATGGTGATAAAATATGCCCCAGGGCTGGAATAATTGAATCCTTTTAAACGAATAGATCGACGATGATATTTATTGGAATTAAATGTCACGGTTTACCTATCCCCCTCTTGTCTCTACAAAGATCGTGTTACCCTGATTCACCTCATTCATCACCTATCTCTGATCTGAATATGTCTCAATCGCCTCGTCAAACACCTGCAACTCAACAGAAATGACCTTGGGAAGCAGGGTATTGCAGGGAGCTGCTATATTTCTTATTTCTCATTCATTATTGATCCGTAAAGTTTTATCGATAAACCATCTGCATCTGTTTCACTCAAATATTTTAATTCTTTGGCAAGATATCATTGAGTTCTGAGTTCAGCACATGATCCTCCTGTGATGGATAATATCTGATTTATTCTTTATGACGTCCTTTGTCATATCATCTTTCGGCAATATTTGGGGGATGGACACAGCTGAACGGTGAATTTGGTCACGAAATCCAAAATCTCTACACTCTGAGGTCTCTATACACATCTGTGGCAAGCCTCATCCCCCTTTCCAAGCATCAATGTCTTCAAACCTATTAATCATCCCATCCCTCCGTTCTTCTTATTTAAAAACATCATCCTTAAAAAATTATTTACAATAAAAGAGATATTGCGAATTCTTTTGGATCAAACTCTTTAAGAAATTTTTATGAATTCAATAGCACTGACTAAAACACCTCTAAATTTTTCCTATATATATTAATCAACAACTTTTCATATTTTTTTACAAGGAGTAAATAAAAGATTTCCACTGCTAAAAAAGTAATTTTTTCGTAAAATTCAGTTTGTAATTTTCTCATTTTTGATGAGCAATAAAGGAGAAAAATGGCATTAAGAGAAGAATTTGTCCAAACAGGAAATTGGTTGTTCCGTAGACGAAGTTATCTTCCCCTTGTTTTTTTTGTCATCTATTTACCAGTTTTAAATAATTTCAACTATCTGGGTTTCACTGAAACATCCCATCATTTGTGGGAAATATTCTGTTTGCTAATCAGTTCTTTAGGATTGACCATTCGTATTCTCACTATTGGGCATACACCTTCTGGGACCTCTGGGAGAAATACCAAGGCACAAGTCGCTAAGACCCTCAATACAACTGGGATGTATTCTATCGTAAGGAATCCCTTATATCTGGGGAATTTTTTTATGTGGTTAGGTATTGCCTTGTTTGTCCATGTGTGGTGGATTGTGCTTATTTTTATCTTAATGTTTTGGCTTTACTATGAACGCATTATTTTCGCCGAAGAAGAATTTTTAAGAGAAAAATTTGGAAATGATTATCTTCAATGGGCAAATAAAACTCCGGCATTTATTCCGAAATTTCGCCTCTATAAAAAACCAGCTTACTCTTTCTCAATGAAAACAGTTCTAAAACGAGAATATAACGGCTTATTGGCGATGAGCCTTATTTTCTTTTTTTTGGATATACTGGGTGATTTTTTCTATAAAAACAGACTTGATGTTGATGTAGGGTGGATAATCTTTACAGGTATCATTTTTATCCTCTGGATAACTTTGAGAATATTGAAAAAAAAGACGAAACTTCTAAATGTAAACGGAAGATGATATCTTCTTAACCTATAACACATTGATGATACATGCAGAATGAACGTAAACGTCGGGTTGAAAAGGGGTTAGTCGAAGGGAAACTTTCAGCCTCCATTTGGAAACTTGCAGTGCCCATGATGGTGGGAGGAGCTTTGCAGGATCTTTTTTCCATGGTGGATCTCTTTTTTGTGGGAAAACTTGGACACATTGAAGTAGCAGCTCTTTCTATTGCCGGCACCGTCGTTGCTGTTCTCATGATGCTTGTCCAAGGAATTGCCGTCGGTACGATGGCCATTGTGTCTCACTTTACCGGCGAAAAACACTATGAAATGTCTGATGAGGTCCTTGGACAAACACTTATTTTAGATATTCTTGGAAGCATAATTATACTTTTTGTCTCACTTTATTTAATTGAACCACTTTTAAGACTGTTTGGTGCATCTGGTGAAATTTTAATTTATGCAGCAGAGTATCTTAAGATAAATTTTAATTACTCTATTTTTATATTCCTTTTTGTAAGTATTAGCCAAGCGCTTCAAGGATCCGGGGATGCTAAAACTCCCCTTTATGCCCTCGGAATAGCAAATATCTTAAATATCCTCCTCGATCCTCTCTTAATTATGGGATATGGGCCTTTCCCTTCCATGGGTGTAGCTGGCTCAGCACTTGCAACCGTTATTACCAGGGGAATAGGTGTAATAATCCTTCTTGCCCATCTTCTTTTTGGCCATTCAACTATTCATCTAAAACTTACATGCTTAAAACCTGATTTTTCTCTTATGAAACGCATTATTAATATAGGTTCCTTTGCTTCTCTCCAAGTCTTTATTCGTGAAATTTCATTCCTCTTTTTAATGCGCCTTGTTACATCTTTTGGGGCAGTTACTTTAGCTGCATACGGGATCGGATCTCGAATTCGTATGTTCATTATGGTCCCCGGCTTTGGCTTTGCAAGTGCATCAGCTATTTTGGTTGGACAAAATCTTGGTGCTGACAATCCAGATCGGGCTAAAAAATCTGCCTGGCGTGCCGTTACCTATTACGAAATAATGCTCCTCCCTATCGTTGTTCTCTTCCTTCTCTTTGCCCCTCATATTGTAAGTGTTTTCAATGATCACCCTGAAGTTATTACTGTAGGGAGCTCTTTTTTACGGTATCTCGCAGTTACATTCCCCTTCCTCGCTTTTTCTCTCGTCTTTTCACAAGCAATGAATGGCGCTGGCGATACTAAAACTGCAACAATCGTTAATTCTATTGGACAGCTAGTCTTTCGCATCCCTTTTGCCTATTTCTTTGCTCTTGCTGTTGGATTAGGTTATAAGGGAATCTGGCTTGGAATTAATGCTTCAGATATTGTCCAGGGAATTGGAATGGTCATTGTATTTACAAGTGGACACTGGATTAAGGTATATAAAAAGCATAAGAAAAAACTTGCCTATGGAATGCAACCCAGTGAAATTTCTCAAGACTATCTTGTCCCCCCACAATAAGATAAGTGCAAATGGTCTAAAATTAAGATTCTTAAGCTTTATTAAAAATTGCTCAAAAATGAATGGACTGTTGATAGAAAACGATTACATCCGTGATAAAGCATCTTCTATTTTCAAAACAAAACGATCTAAAAAGACCTCTTCCTTCTACTAAAAAGATTTTTTTATTACTGACCTCTACTCGTTTATTTGAGGATTGAACGCCACGTAGCAGTGGTTGAATATTCACCGCAAAGAACGCCAAGGACGGAGAGATTTTTAAAAATTTTTAATCTGGAATATGAGATAAGTAACGAGTGATTAAACATTTAAATTTCGTGATAGCAAGGATTGAACGCCGAGCATCGCGAGGCACTTGAAT
>JAQUPD010000055.1 GCA_028716785.1 Fidelibacterota bacterium | reverse complement strand
CCGTAAGCGGAACTGACTGAGCAAAGGTTCAGCAAGTGGGTTTAGCAGGCGTACAAGGACGAGCCTTAACCTACGATTTACGAGAGGTTAAACGTTAAAAGAAACCGCCTGGTCCGCCGCAGGCGGACGCGGGGTGGTGTGAGAGGGCGGTGGAGTAATCCCCCTACCTACTCGATTGGGTGTTTGAATTAATGACTTCTTATTTCTCATACACGTTTAGAAGATCTTTTATATCACTCTTTATTGTGATGTATAGAGTTTAGGGGAATATTTCTCATTGAAAAAAGAAACTGGAAGCAATTGCATCAAGTTTCAGCAATCTTTTCCTCAACGATTATTGTTAATTTACAAGTGAAGAATAATTTTTCTCAACAGTGCTCCAATCAATCATATTCCAGAAATTTTGATATAATCTCCTTGTCGGTTTTGATACAATAAATAGTAGGTATGTTCCCAAACGTCAAGACTCAAAATAGGATAGCCTTTTTTCAGCCACATTCATGATAGGGTTAACCTGATTGGAAGTTGAACTAACAAACAAACGACCTGTTTTATCTACACTTACACTTATCTATGTCCAACCACTTCTAAAGTGATTTTTTGCAACTTCTTCAAAGTCATTTGAAAATTTTCAAGTGAACTAAATGTCTTATTGATTTCTTTTGCCAACTTACTTGAAGGTCTTTAGGACCTTTTTGACCTAAATGTGCCCAAAAAAATTCATGGTTATAATAACTACCATCGTTGTTTATTATATCCTAAGAATAGTTGCTGATTGAATTGAAAATTTCAAGAACTGTATTTTTCTAAGTCTGTTTCAGAAATAGAAGAATTTAATTTATCTATGTATGATTTATGATGCTTGTTATAGTGTATATCCACCGTTTTAGCATGCATGTAGAGTTCTAAATCTTGCAACCCAAATGGAAGTTCTGCTCGTTCATAAGGAAAACTGAGCATTGTGACACTGTATTCCGTTGTGAGTGTAATGTCTGTTTCTCCTTTCTTGCTGCATCCAACTCATATACCTAAAATAAGTGTCAAAAATGAATATTTTTCATGATATCGTTTCCTTTTTATTTTTTCGGACACTAAAAAATAATAATACATGAAAAGATTTCTCTTTTTCAAAGACCCGGATTCAACGATTAAATGCAACACTTAATACCTCATAAAGTCGGGAGAGGAAGGGATGAGGCTTGCCATGGATGTGTATAGAGACCTCAGAGTGTAGAGATGTTGGATTTTGTGACCAAATTCACCGTTTAGCTGTGTCCTTCCCCCAAATATTGCCGTAGGATATGACAGAGGACGTCATAAAGGTTATATCAGATCTTATCCATCGCGAGAGGATCATGTGCTGAACTCAGAACTCAATGATATAATACCAAAGAATTAAAATGTTTGAGTGAAACAGATGCAGATGGTTTATCGATAAAACCAGGAAAATGAGACTATCAGATAAAGTGTGTAAACTTTCGAAATAGGAATAAATGATTTCCCGTTCTCCGTCTCCGTTTGAGTTGCATTTATGACATGAATTCACGATAACATAAAAAAGCAACAAATAATCTCATACAACATTTCCTCAAAGAGGAATTTTTTAAAACAATCTTGTTACAATTAAATTAACTTGTATTTTTTCCCGACTTTATAGAATTTTTCAAGACAAAAATCTAACTGTTCTTTTGTATGATTGGGCATATAACTTGTCCTTAAAAGACAACGATCTGGTGAAACAGCTGGAGGAATAACGGGATTTGTGTAGACATTTTCTTTGTAAAGATCTTTCCATACACGGAAGGTTTTCATCTCTTCCCCAATAATCACTGGAACTATAGGTGTTGTACTATTTCCAATATTATATCCCATGGTTCTAAGATTTTTTTGCATATATGCAGCGTTTTCAAGAACTTTGTCCCGACGCCAAGGTTCTTTTTCAATAATATCCAAGGCTTTTGAGACCATTGCAACATTCGACGGGGGCAAAGCAGCCGTAAAAATCATGGTACGCGTATTGTGTTTTAAATAATCAATGACCGGTTCTTCTGCGGCAATAAATCCTCCGATACATGCCAGAGATTTGCTAAATGTCCCCATAATTATATCCACTTCATCGGTTAGACCGAAATGAGCAGCGGTTCCATCTCCTTTAGGTCCTAAAACACCTATTGAATGAGCATCATCAACCATCACTCGTGCACCATATTTATTAGCATGCTTTACAAGTTCTGGCAAGTTGATAATATCACCATCCATAGAAAAAACTCCATCAACAACAATAAATCGTCCTTTGTTTTTATCAGTTTTGGATAACTTATCCTTTAAATCATTCATATCATTATGCTTAAATCGCACAACTTCAGCTTTTGAAAAACGGGCTCCATCCACAATCGATGCATGATTTAATTCATCACTGAAAATTATGTCGTTGTGGTCTACTGTTGTTGATATCACCCCAAGATTTACTCCATATCCTGTAGAAAAAACCAAAGCAGCCTCTTTTTTTACAAAGCAAGCAAGTTTTCTTTCCAGTTCGTTATGGAGAAACATATTTCCATTTAAAAAACGACTTCCTGTAAGACCAGAACCATAACGTTTTATTGCTTCCACACCGGCTTCAATGATTTCGGGATGCTTTGTTAATCCTAAATAGTTATTGGAACCAAGCATAATGACTTTCCGATTATCAATGGTAACTTCTGTAACATCAGATTCCTGAATTTCCAAGAAATAAGGATAATATCGCAGTGCTTTTGCTGTTTTTGCACGTGTAAAATTGTACATCTTGTTAAAAACATCAGGATACTTACTAAAAAATTCTGTTTTTCTGGCCTTCAGTTTCTGCTTCGCAATATCTTTAATTTCTAATAACATAATCAGGTATCCCTCTCTTCTTAAATTATCAAGATATTTTAAAGAATCACTAAAAACTATAAAAGCAAATTGTTAGAATTTCTTTAAAAGGTCCCGACATTTAAATCGGGACCTTCTGAAACATTTTTGGAAACGATTATAGCAGATTTCTGCTTTTGCTATAGATTTTTAAGCCGTCATTCCGCCATCAACAGGATTAACTGTACCTGTAATAAAAGCACTATCATCACTGGCAAGGAATAAGACAAGTTTTGCAACATCTTCATTAGTCCCATAACGGCCAAGTGGAATGCCTTGTTCAAAGGCTTTTTTCGCTTCTTCAGCTTTTCCAGGTGCAAATCCTTCTTCCAAGGACCGCATCATCCGATTGTCAATAGGTGCAGGATTCACCGTATTAACACGAATTTTATGCGGTGCTCCTTCCAGAGCTGCAGAGCGCATCATGCCAATAACAGCATGTTTACTTGTAACGTAAGGTAAAATGTTGGCTGTCCCTTTTAACCCCGCTACAGAGGATGTTATAATCACAGAACCACCCTTTCCCGTAATTTTCATGAGCGGAAAAATGTACTTCAAGCCGTAATAAATACCATTTACATTGATATCAATAACTTTTTTGTACAACTCTGTAGGATAATCCTCTAATGGAAAAACTTTCCCCTCAATTCCAGCGTTGTTAAAAAAGATATCCACATGTCCAAACAACTCTTTTGCCTTTTCTGCATAGGCTTTTACCTGTGCCTCATTGGAAACATCTGCAGTAAAATAATGAACATTTGGATTGTTAATCTTTTTTACAACTTTCTGCAAATCCTTTTCATTCAGATCAACCAAAAGCACATGAGCACCTTCTTTGACAAATAATTCACCTGTTGTGGAACCTATTCCTCCAGCTCCACCAGTTATAACAACTTTTTTTCCTTCAAAACGCTTCATTGTTTAACTCCTTTTTTTGTGTATGATAGTAGGAATATTAAAATGTTACATCCTTATTATGAAAATAGATAACGATTATTTTATAGTGACTAAATTACTTCCCATAATTCCATTTAAGGATAATACATGGCGTTGAAGACAATCCTGATAATTGCGGAAACTCATATCATCAAAATGACAGTTTTCCCATTCTCTTCACACAAAAGGTATCCTTCTTTGGTAAATTCTTTGGGGATAACAATCCGTTGCCTTTTGGTTTCTGCTAAGAGAAGAGGCATGTCTTTACTATAAAGTGCACGATTAAGAGCAGGTAAATAGAGAGAGAATCGATTGTTAATAAAATCAATATAATAAGAATTGATAGTGTCTAAGATATCCTGAAGGAGTGGCTCCAGAGGTTCTTGTTGACCTGTTATTTCACAAAGGGATATGGCTGGTGTGTGAAGGGCTTGAAGGTGTTGAATTGGGTTGTTGATATTAATTCCTATGCCAATAACAGCTCGGGATACTTTTCCCAATGAGCAACTTTGTATGAGGATACCTGCAATTTTATGATGATTGGAATAAACATCATTTGGCCATTTGATAGAGAAAATATTTTCTGTTGTTTTTTTTGCAAGAGTATTCCGAATTGCTAAAGCACAAAGGAGCACGAAGGGATAAAAGGATGAGAGATTGGGAATATCCTCAAAAAGAATAGAAAAATACAATCCTCCTTTTTCTGAAAACCAGGAACGGTTGAAGCGACCATGGCCGGCTGTTTGTTCCAAACTCCAAAGAACATCACCCGATTGATAGGTATCACTAGGATTTTCAAGAAGAATGCGGTTGGTTGAAGTTAGCGTATCAACTTTAAAAATACGTTGAGCAATGTGGCGATGGGGCACTTGGATGAACTGATAATTTTCAGTGCGCTCATGTGTCATCGAATCATGGTCTCTGGGTTAAGGGCTTTATCTACTTCTTGTTCGGTCATGAGTTTTCTTTCTAAAACGATTTCACGAATGCTTTTATTTTTTTCAAGGGCTTCTTTGGCAATATCAGAGCATAATTCATAGCCTAATTGAGGCAACAAAGCCGTTACAAGACTAATACTTCGTTCTACATAGTGACGGGTAACGTCTGGATTTGCTGTAATATCTTTTACGGCTCGATCTGCCAGAACAATGCAAGCCTGGCGGAGATGACTAATGTTTTTGAAGAGCGACCAGGCAATGATAGGTTCCATAACATTCAGTTGAAGTTGGCCGGCAGCGGCGGCAAGGGTAATTGTCACATCGTTCCCAATAACTTCAAAAGCAACTTGATTTACCACTTCAGGAATGACAGGGTTTACTTTTCCTGGCATAATAGAGCTTCCCGGTTGTACAGGTGGAAGATTGATTTCATGAAGCCCTGCTCGAGGCCCTGAAGATAAAAGACGCAAATCGTTGCAGATTTTATCAAGTTTTGTGGCCAGGCGTTTAAGAACACCGCTTACCTGGACATAAGCACCTGCGTCTTGTGTTGCTTCCACAAGATTGATAGCTGTTGTCATCCTTTTCCCTGTGATCATTTCTAAATGCTTACGAACTGCTTCTGTATACTTTGGATCTGCATTGAGGCCAGTACCAATTGCTGTGGCACCCATATTGATTTCTTTAAGTAATTTATCGAGTTCTTTGATGCGTTCAATATCCTCCTTAATCATGATTGAAAACGCAGAAAATTCTTGTCCCAATGTCATTGGCACCGCATCCTGAAGCTGTGTGCGTCCCATTTTTATCACGTCTTTAAATTCTTTGCTCTTTATATAAAAGATTTTGGCAAGATGTTTCATGGCATACGTAAGATTTTGCAGACTAAAACGAAGGGCAATACGCAGGGCTGTGGGATAGACATCATTTGTACTTTGACTTAAATTAACATGATTGTTGGGATGGCAGTATTGATATTCCCCTCGTTTGTGTCCCAGAATTTCTAATGCACGATTTGCAATGACTTCATTGGCATTCATATTCGTGCTGGTACCAGCGCCACCCTGAAACACATCTACCACAAATGCCTCATGGTGATTGCCATCAATAATTTCATCACAGGCTTGAATAATAGCTTTGGCGGGTGGGTCGGATAATTTTCCTATGTCGTAATTTGCCAGGGCTGCTGCTTTTTTTACCATAGCTAGAGATTTTATAAATGTTGGAATTTTATTAATGCTAATTCGCGAGATGGGAAAATTTTCCAGTGCCCGGAGCGTTTGAATGCCATACAAAACCTCGTCTGGAACATCCCGCTCTCCCAATAAATCGTGTTCTTTGCGTGTTTTGTGGAGAGTTTCCGTGCTCTGTGGTGATTGGACATACATCATACTGTGGGCAAACGTTTTATAGGCATTTTTTTGCAATTTTTCGTAAATCTCCGGATATATTTGGTGGAGTTTTTCCAAAGCTTTCCGAGTGAGTTCCAGCGTTTTCAGTTCAGTTGCTGCTTGGCCCGATGTTTTATGAGGGGAATGATCATGACGAAGGATTCCTTCAGAGATTACAGCACCTGCCTGGTACATTGCTTTTGGAACCATTTCATTGCCAATTCCCTGGAGAATTGTGAGTCTGCCCTTTAAAAGGACGTACAACGCCTCGCGCGGCATACTTTCATGAAAGAGAAATTCATCTTTAGGATATGTTTTAATTTGAGAGAGTTTTAAAATTACCTCAAACTCTTTTTGCGTAAAGGATTGAAAAAGAGGTTGATGTTCGAGAATAGCTAAGATTTCAGTTTTTTTCATCTTCCCTCATCGTCCTAACATTATTATTGAATGTACAAAAAGGTAACTAAGATAACAGAATTTTTTAGGATAACAAACTTAAGAAATGAAGATTGGCGTCAATCTGTTATTAAAATAGTTTGATAGAACCAAGGGAAGTTTTATATTTTTTAGTTAGTTGACATATATAAAAGGAGAGGTGGCCGAGTGGCTTAAGGCGACGGATTGCTAATCCGTTTAGTGGGCTTACCTGCTACCAGGGTTCAAATCCCTGCCTCTCCGCTAATTTTCACTTTTTGGATTTTGGTAGGAATTTTGGACGAAATCCAAACTTTCTTTGAACAAAATCTACAAGCAGATTTTGAATAATCCCGCTTATTTGATGCTCCCGACAAATCTTAGCTACCGACTGTCATTACAAATAGCTCCCTATTTTACCGTAAAGATGTAAGAAATGATGTGCAGGAATCTGATGTTGTATTGCCATCGTTGGATGCTTGGCGGGGTTTTCCAGATAATCATTGTCTTTGGTGATGGTGAGTATTTTACAAACCGGCATAATCTTCATCCGTTTTCCAATTTAACGGGTTGTTGATGATGTATTCCCGGATGCGGTTTAATTCATTTTGATTTCGGATAATATGTTCGTAATAATTGCGTTGCCATAATTTACCGGGGAATGGTATCCAACCATTTTGTTTAACACCATCCGTATATCGTTTTGTTGTCATGGTTTTGTAACGATGCACAATATCGGGCAATGTCATCGTAGGGGCAACCCCCCGTGGTTGCCCTATTTCAGGATAGACACAGGGACCTATTTCAGGATAGACACAGGGACCTATTTCAGGACAGGCACGCGGATCTATTTCAGGACAGGTACGCGGACCTATTTCAGGACAGGCACGCGGACCTATTTCAGGACAGGCACGCGGATCTATTTCAGGACAGGTACGCGGACCTATTTCAGGACAGGCACGCGGACCGGTTTCAGGGCAACCACAGGGGGTTGCCCCTACGATGATGATAATCCCATGGATATGGTTTGGCATAACGACGTATGCATCCACATCGATACCTGTGTAATACACCGGGATTTCATCCCATACGGTTTGCACCATCTGTCCCGCATTATTCAAAATCATTTTTCCATTCACAATTTCCCCAAACAAATATTCCCGGTTTTGTGTACATATGGTGATAAAATATGCCCCGGGGCTGGAATAATTGAATCCTTTTAAACGAATAGATCGACGGTGATATTTATTGGAATTAAATGTCACGGTTTACCTATTCCCCTCTTGTCTCTACAAAGATCGTGTTACCCTGATTTACCTCATTCATCACCTATCTCTGATCTGAATATGTCTCAATCGCCTCGTCAAGCACCTGCAACTCAACAGAAATGACCTTGGAAAGCAGGGTATTGCAGGGAGCTGCTATATTTCTTATTTCTCATTCATTATTGATCCGTAAGATAAGTAATGAAGACATTTTTTGCATCTACAATTTTTATTAATTCATCTTTAACAACAGTGCCTTTTGCATCTGTTAAATGTTGTCGCTTGATATGTCCCATTGTAATCGCCTTGTAGGCTGCTACGCGTTGAAACTCAATCAAGTGAGACTCTGTCCAAAAATAATAAAACCATTTTGGATAAATATCAGAAATAACTTTAAAAAGATATTGATTAAGGAATCTGTAATCCCAGTGTTCCAACATTGCTGTTGAATCGTTTAAGCAGTCCAACTCCTCAAATTCAAATGTTGGATGATTATTAAATTCCTGGAAAAGTTCCTGTTTTTGCTTCCTCGAGCAAATCTGTCCTAATTTCGTTCTCCGCTACTTTTTCTAATTCTCTAAAAAATAACTCCAAATCCGATTCTTCTATATCCGCAGAATTAACCAGCGTCAAAAGAAGCGGATGGTGGTATAAATTCCCCCCTTTCTAGGCTCATTGTTCTCCTTTCATGTGTGGTTTACCTGGAGTTGAGAAATGTTGAGCTTCTACAGAAAGAAAATGACACTACCCCTTTTTAACCCAATCCAATGTTAATTTTTGATTCATTTTAAGATGTAATTCCCTTAAAGTCAAAGAGGTGTTCTGTTAATTAAAAAATTATATTTGGAAAAGTATCAAATTTTTAATCTAATAGAGTATATTTAAAAGGGTGTTAGACGACATTTTATATTTGAAGATTCTTTTTTGTTAAATATTCTCCGATAA
>JAQUPD010000054.1 GCA_028716785.1 Fidelibacterota bacterium | reverse complement strand
TGCCTTGGAAAGAGAGGAAAGCGGTGGCCGCAGACTTGAAGAAAATTTACAGCGCATCGACTCTTGATCAGGCTGAATCAGAATTGTTATCTTTTGAGGAGAAATGGGAGTCGAAATATCCGCATATAGCCAAATCCTGGAGGAAGAATTGGGCGGAATTATCAACCTTTTACAAATATCCGCCGGCAATACGGAAACTGACCTATACGACCAATCCGATTGAGAATTTTAACTGGGGCATTCGCAAAGTGACCAAGATACGCTCCGTCTTTCCAACAGAAGATGCTCTGCTCAAATTGGTCTTTCTGGCGGTGCGGGATATTGAAAAAAAGTGGACGAAGGCTTACCCGGATTGGGGGGTAATCTATTCTCAACTTTCAATTTATTTTGAAGATATTTTGAAAAATTATGTCTAAGTTTAAATGTAGTTTACACACTTTGTATTACACTGCTAAAAATCATGTCTATTACATTAGAACCAATAGGAATAATTTATACCCCTTTTAAGACTAAGGAAGGAATGCCCATCCAGTCAAATGGAGCCAAGGGAATAAAGGGACAAATAAGAGTGAAAAAAGAATTCATCCAAGGATTGATAGACCTTGATGGATTTTCTCATATTATTTTGATTTATTACTTTCATAGGTCATCAGGATTTGAATTACTGGTAACACCTTTTCTTGATGATAGGAAACGAGGAGTGTTTGCGACAAGAGCACCTAAAAGACCAAATCCAATAGGAATATCAGTCGTTAGATTATTAAGGATTGAAAAAAATATCCTTTATATTGAGAACGTTGATATGCTTGACGAAACACCACTTTTAGATATTAAGCCATATATTCCTGATTTTGACATTCACAAAACAGAAAAAGACGGTTGGATTAAGAATAAAACTGATAAACTGAATAAGACTAAATCAGATAAAAGATTTTAATAAGCAACTTTCGCTAACAAGCGGTATAAAACATTGCAATTAAAGCGGTTATTCGAGCTTCAGTTCTTGCATCAAAGTTTATTGTATTATGATAGTGAAGTGGCACGAAATCTACTATGTTTCATACCGCCGACCGTTAAGCAAGGTTATTTCTATAGAAGGTATAACCTTGTTTTTCCTTCACACTCATCGAGATCAAAAGTTAAGTATATTCATCCTGAGATCAGTTTTCATGCTGTTCCACAAGGATGGCAGTAATAAGTCTCAGACACGATTTCTGATTAGGAGGGTCGTGTGATATGGGTACGCTGTTTAATTTCTTGATATAAGCGTTCCTATAAATCCTTTGGGATTAAATCCGCTGGCATGACTCAGCTGTGTTTCTGTTCGTTCATAAGGACATGCACGCAAAACTTCACTTTGCTCTATCTGCATCGCCTGATTATAAAGTATTTTCATCTCTTCCGAAACTTTTCCATCTTGTATTTAATGAATCGTTTCATGTCATCTTCAATCATTGTACTTTTTCCAGGCTCATTGTTCTCCTTTCATTTTTGTGTTACCTGATGTGAAAACTCTGTGCCTTCTATAGAAAGAAGATACGCCACATAGATAAGTTGCCGATAATCAATTAACCTTTTACTCCTTTACTATAATTCCAGTATAACGACTGTTGGGGTTAAGATTACTAAACAAAAAGATTACTGAAGCGGGATTCCGGGCGTTTTTTCCAATTACCCTGATGATAAGCATAACTGACCAGGAGCGGCATCATCACCGTAGCCTCGCCGAAAACCATTTGTTCGTACTTAGTGTCGACTTTGCCCCACGAACTGGCTTCTTTGAGGGTTGATCCAGATAGCCCACCATCACGTTCATCAGCTACGGTTAATTGAACAGCGTACTTATGCATCGGTTTTTCGATCCCAAGCACGTCTGTGGCTACAACAACGTCTTGAGTAAAATTTTTGGGAACACCACCGCCAATCATCAGAATGCCAGTTTCTGCGGCGGCGATTTTGATTTTAGTCAGTTCGAGGAAATCACGAGCGGAATCAATCGTTACCATGTTGCCTTTGCGATTCCATTGGTGGTGAATTAGTCCAAAACCAGCCGAACAATCCGAAAAAGCCGGTACAAAAATTGGAACGCCTTTCTGATAGGCTGAATAAATGACGGATTTGTCGGTTTTGATGCCAACTTTATCGAGGTATTTTCCCATTTCCCAGATAAATTCGCGGGAAGAGAAGGGACGCGGTGTCAGAGAGTTGGCGATTTCGGCGACGGTCAGGTCACAGATGCGCAGTTCATCTTCATCAATATAAGTGTCGTAAATGCGGTCAATAGCCAGTTCACGTAATTCGTTATCGTCGCTAAAAGTGGTTCCGATATAGTGTTTATAACCGAGTGCTTCGAAGAAATCCTGATCAACTATCAAAGCCCCAGTTGAAACAATGGCATCAACCATATTATTTTCGACCATATCAGTCACGATCTCTTTCAATCCGGCGCTGAATAATGACCCGGCTAGCGTCAGGATGACTTTACATTTTTCGTCTTTTAGCATTCGGTCATAAATATCGGCTGCAACGGCCAAATTGCGTGCCTGAAAAGCCATTTTACTATAGGCTTTCAGAATCGGACGCGCGTCGAATGATTTAATATCAATATGTTCAACCACCTTTTTCAGATAGTCGCTTTTTTTCATTTCATTGACTCCTTTGTATAAATCATACTTAATGTTCGATAAATGAGTTTTGCCGCTAGAAAATCAGGAGCTTTGTCAGATGGGTTAGGCAAAAGCTCATTAACGTCCATACCAACGATGTGCTTTTTTTGAATAATATGCGCAATGACGTTGATAACATCGTACCAGTCCAGACCACCTGGTTCAGGAGTACCGGTAGAGGGGAAAACCGCCGGATCGAAAACATCCAGATCGATAGTTAGATAGACATTGTTGGTTAAATTGGCGGTGATTTTAGCGAAAATTTCCGGCGAATTGCAGAATTCATGCGCAAAAATCACCCGCGCTTTATCTAATCGTTCTAATTCGCTAATATCCATACTACGAATGCCGACTTGCACTATCGGGCAGATTTCTTGAATACGTGCCATTACGCAGGCGTGATTGTATTTACTACGCTCATATTCGTTCCGCAAATCGGAGTGGGCATCCAGCTGCAAGACGGACAAGTTAGAGAAGTGCTTAGCGTGAGCCTGTACAAGCCCGATCGAAATCGAGTGTTCGCCACCGACACCAACTACAAATTTTCCATCGGCGAGAAGCTGACTGGTTTTTTCGTTAACTTTTTGTACTAAGTCCTCTGGCTTTTTGGGGCATTTGATGGGGGGTAGCGTAGTGATACCTTGCCGATAAATTTCCGAATCGGTCTCAATATCATAAAGTTCCATATTAGCCGAGGCGGCCAATAATGCTTTAGGCCCGTTGGCAGCCCCTTTTTGCCAAGTGGCTGTTCCGTCGTAAGGAATTGGTAGAATGGCTATCCGGGATTGCTCGTATCGGCAGTAATCTGGCTCAAGTGCACCAAATGCACCAAGTGAAAAGCGAGTCGGCATAGCTTATGTTAAACTAAGGATGTTGGGGAAAATTTTCACCGCGTTCCTTTAAGTACCATTTCGGCGACTGGCATTTAAAGTAATCAATTATATAATTGCGAGCCGTCTCAACATCAAACGGCTTGCAGGAAAACAGGTCGACGAAAACGAATTTTTTCTTAGGATAAGTGTGTAAAGAAATGTGGCTTTCGGTAATAATCACGACGCCCGTTATACCCTCGTCGCCGGGAAAACGCCCTTCATAACGAAAAACGTAAGGCTGAGTAATTTTGGTCATGCCGATTTTAAGGGGAAGTTCATTTAATAGCTTGAAACAAGCATCGAGATTATCTAATACTTCTGAATCGCAATCATTCAAATCCAGCATTAAATGAGGTCCGTAGCCGTATTTGATTTTTTCCATTTCGCATATACCCTCCATTAATGAGTTATTTACGACAACGAATTTCAATACGACGATCAGCATCGTATTGAAATCTGTAAAAAAGTGCGCTATTGTACGTTATTATTTTAATATTTCAAATAAAAATTATCAAATAGGAAAATAGAGAATTACTGTTGAAGAATTCAAAACGGTTAATGATTTAGAATAAAAAAATTTATATTGACATTGACATTGAGTAAATATTTAGTTAAACAGAAACGAAATAAACAATTTAAGTATCCAATGGATACAAAAAGCGAATCAAGATTAATACCAGCCATCAAATACGCTCGCCAGTTCATCCTAGCCAATGGCACCCGCGGCTTGAATATTGACCCAATGGCTGCCGATCTCCACATCGCTAAAAAAACCATTTACAAAGTATTCCCTACCAAAGAACAATTCATCGAGTATGTTCTTCTCGACATTTATCATGAATTGTTTACCGAGACCCGTGCTATCCAGCTAAATGATAATGAGCCGCTTAAGTGTTTTTATGGAATAACGAAAATAATGTTCAAGCACATCTCTCAAATTAATCCGCAAACAATTCTCGATGTAAAATTGTTCTATCCAAAAGTGTGGCGGGAAGTAGAAGAATTCGAACATGAGGTAATCAATCGAATTCTGGATTCTTTTCAAAAGGCAGATAATCTCGGACTATTGCGCAAGAAATTTGACCTCAAATTCACAGCCGATTTAATCGTAAGAATTGTACAAAACACCTTTCAGCCGGAGATATTCATTAGTGCGCCCTATTCGATTACTGAAATGATAAAAATATTTGTAGATATAATTATGAACGGACTGATGGAGAAACAATTCACCTTTAATTTTTCGGATGATGAATGATTCGCAAAATAATTGAATTTGACCTGAAATATCCGCGAACGATCATTGCTTTCTGTATTCTACTGACTCTATTGATGGGCTGGAATATTCCCAAGATTAAGCTCGAGCCGGATATTAAAGCCCTTATGCCGCAGGATTTTGAGATTATCGAAAACATGAAGGATATGGAAGACACTTTCGGCGGCAATGATTTAGTTGTGGTTTCGATTACTGCGGATAATATTTTTTCTCCGGCAACGCTGGAAAAAATCGAGGCTATAACTTCGGAAATTGAAATACTGGAAAACGTTGATCAAGTCATTTCGATTACTAATGTTCCGGATATAGTTGGTACTGCCGACGGATTTGAAGTGCGAGAACTGATTGAAGAATTTCCAACTACCGAGTCGGAGATAGATTCGCTGAAAAAGCGCATTATTGGAAATCGAATGATTTATGGGACCCTGGTTTCATCTGATTTTCAGAAGGCGGGGATCATTGCCTACCTGAAGGTTGCCACTGATGAAAATAGTGACGAGCAGGTTTATCAGATTTTCAACGCTATTAAAAATAAATATGCCGGACCGGAGCAGATTCACATTGCAGAAATGCTCCCCGTTCTTAAAAAAGCAGGTATGGTGGATTCCGGTGCAATGGGATTTCTTGTACTTATCAAAGGAGTGGCTACGGGACTGGAATATACGGGTACAAGGATTCGTCCGATTATGAATATTGCCATCATTCTCTCGACAAGCCGTTATATTCGTTCAATTATAAAAGAGCGAAAATATGAGTCATGAGAAGAGGGGAAAAATTACGACTATTGAATATTTTCCTAAATAATATTAACAATATTTCCTTCGCAAATATTCTGACCAAGTTTAATAATTTGCTCCAGCGCAATAATAATCATCAACTAGCCGAAGAGATTTTAACGCAAAGTGATGAACTGGATGAAACCTGGAACCCGGATATTCAGTATCGGTATTGTACCGAATTCATTCCCGAATCAAACAGAATTAGGAATAGATTCACTAAAAGGAAACCGGAATCATTCTGAGATAGCATCCTCATTATTTCTTCTAGCAATACTTACAAGTGCCATATCCATACTAACAAACCTAAAGACCTTCTTAAATCTTTAGAAAACCTTGGAAATATCTCAGCGACTAAAATAGATGATATAAAAGTTCAGCATAAAAACCTTATATCGGAAGATAAAGAATTCTATGAACGCGACTTGGCGGTGCTACTTATTGTCAATGAAGAAGAATTTGCTAAAGTCTTGAAAAGCCTAGGGGCGACCGATATTCTTATGTATAAGCAAGCAAAATCTTCCGTTCACCAAATAAGAATGCCTTATTCAAAACCAGGGCAAAAAACATTATTGTAGCGGCTGATGACTCGGATATCCTTGCCAGTCTCAAATCTGCTATCACGCTATGCAAAAGTAATATAGAACTTATAGAAATCCAAAGTGTGATTCAGATGATCAGTATGATATACACATTATCACCTGAAATGGATATATTTCAAATGCTAGTTTTATACTGGAAAACCTAGATAATATTATCTTCTGCCAAATAGCAAAAGCAACGCGGCAGTTTAATACCGATTTTGATACAATACCTAAAAGCAACTATTTCAGCATACATAATAAAAATATCCTAGCTCATCATTCAAATTTTATTGACCTCATTAAACTTTCCATAAAAAAAGTGAGGGAAAATGAATCGCTTATTACTTTATACAGAGGCAAAATGGGAAAAAACAACGGATCGCTGGTTGCAGAGTTGCAACAAAAATTCACGCAATGCGATTTTGAAATATATTATGGCGGCCAAAATCGCTACAACTATTATATTACTTTTGAATAATGAGAATCGAAGTGGATAAGAGATCCTTATACTGACAGGAGATAATCTCGGATTAAAAAATGAGCAAATTGATTACCCGGACATTGCGGTAGTAAAATTTCTAGTGGTAATTGATGAAAAGAATATTTTAAAGACGAAACACACACTGCTCTATATCTCATTAAGCATTTCAAAAAAGAGAAAATCGTAGCTCGCTCTCAGGCATTGCTGAGAAAAGACATCGTTGAGGTAATTGAAAAGAACAAGGATAAATATGATCTGATTGTTCATGTGTTAATGGGAAGTAATATGTCTTCGGCAACAGTCCAAATGGCAGAAGGAATCCGCAAAGACTATGAAGGCATTATCCCAATTATTAATATTGATACGAAACAAGCCTCTTCCGGGATTGGGGCGGTACTTCTGCGAGTTATAGAACTCCTAAAAGAGTTGGACAGTGTAGATGAATTTGTCGCGCGCGTAGACGAAGTAATAAAAAATACCTACTTGTATTTTTGTTTGCTGGACTTGAATTATCTTTATAGAGGTGGCAGAATCGGAAGGGCACAGTCTCTACTCGGTTCGGTATTGAGAATAGTATCTGTTGTAGGATTATTGGGCGAAGAGGCTGATTTGGGAATGGCTCCTATAGTAAAAGGAAGAACATACAAAGCCGCTAATAAGATAATCATCAATCATATTAAACAGAAAATGGTTCTAAAGAAGGTGGCTAAAATTGAGCTTATAAATATACTGCATTTTGAAAACAGTGATGTCGATGAGCTCAAGGACTTAGAAAAGCAAATAAATGATAACCTCGCCTACCGAAGACTCGTTCATGGAAATGCCAGATTTGTTGAGGCTGTTCATGGAGGACCAGGTGCGTGGGGTGGGAGTTTTGTCTTAAAATAAGAAATTAGAATAATGATTTACCAAACAGTAATTCTTGCCATAGTTGCTTATTTTTTGGGATCTATCTCGTTTAGCTATATTTTTACCAAGAGACGCACCGGAAAAGACATTAGAACGGTTGGGGGCAAAAATTCCGGAGCGTTAAATGTATTTGAAAATATGGGCAAAGAAATAGGCTTACTCGCGGGAATATCGGATGCGCTAAAAGCAGTCGTAGTTGTCATCGGAAAACTCATTGGACTTGATACTTTTCCGACCATCTTTGCGGCTTCTTTTGCTGTTATTGGACATTATTTCCGATCTACTACAAATTTTATGGTGGCAGAGGAGCTTCTGACGCTCTTGGGATTTTCTATGCTTTATTCCGCTCAAAGTATTTCTCAGTTGTATTTCAACGGCTCTTATTGCTTATTGTATCCGCAGAATGAGCTTCACTCCTTTGTTTATCCTCGGCTTTTCTCCTATTATGGCTGCTATTTTCAAAAAACCAGCTACAATCATTTGGGGAGTTGTATATCTCGTTCTCTTAACCGGGGTTATCAACCTTATCATCAATATCTCAAAAAGAGATGAGAAACTAATTCCAGAAAATTAAATTTCTATAGCAATAAAGATTGCTTCGCTACGTGTAATAGAAGGATTTTGTGAACAGCGAGTGGTTCAGAAGAATTGTTATCTACCAAAAAATAGTCTAATAGAGATGTACTTTTACCATGTTGGCAAAATGAATAGAAATCTCGTACGGGTTTAATTTTTATACAGCTTCCAATTAGCTATAAAAACATAATATCCCACCGAAGCGGGAAATTATGTTTAAACTTAATTGGTGATTTCTGTCAACGATGACTACAGATTAACAGTATCGGTAACTGCAGCAATCGTATCGACCGGAGCTGGTGCTTCTTCTACGGTAGTCGTGTCAACGACAGATGCGGGTGCTTCTTCTACTTTAGCCTTTTTTTGGCAATTCGTTGCGAAAATTAACAAACTTGCAACCATTAAGATTAACAGAAATTTTTTCATTTTCTCTCCTTTACAATAATTTTTATTTGATCTCTGTCCACCCCGACAATAGTAAGTTAATTTTAATATTGATACTGATAAAAACAAAGAATAATTATATGTTTTGTTAAAATAGGTTCATCACAGAAAAGTATGGGTAGATAAAGAAATAATTTGAAAAAGAGAAAATCTTTTTCTCCAATTTTGGATTATAAATGTTAATGGAAATAAAAGAAGAAAAAGAGGTAGGCGAAAATTATCGAGCAAATATTAGAAATACAAAACCATTCTGTTGAGAAAGAGTAATGTAATTTTCTTTCTATAGAAGGCTTAACGTTTTTCAAATTCAGGTAAATCACAAAAATAAAAGGAGAACAATGAGCCTGGAAAAATAGTATGATAACTTTGTTATAGATAAATGCGAGTTAATAAATAATGTTGTACTTTTTTAGAGAGAAATGTTGCTTAATCATAAAGATTTTGAAAATAAAATAAAAATCCCTACTCTTG
>JAQUPD010000053.1 GCA_028716785.1 Fidelibacterota bacterium | reverse complement strand
GAATCTTTTGAACACCGCGCAGCGGCACTGAAACGCCACAAAGTGGCAATAAAATGGGTATTAAATACCTCATCAATGTGTTATTCTTCCTTTTCTTTCTATTTCCTTCTAAATTTGTCCCTTAAAAAGGAGGGAATTCTTGAAGAAATCAACTGAAAAATTTGTTATGAATTATACAGTTCCCGAAGAAATTACCAATGCTATAAGTCATGGTATGGGATCTCTGTTAAGTGTTGTTGCGCTTGTGATTTTAGTTAAAAAAGCCCTAAAAATAGGTACAAAATGGCACGTAACAAGCTATGCGATTTTTGGCAGTACCATGATCCTGCTCTATCTTACATCGACCCTCTATCATAGTCTTCCTTGGAAAGGAGCACGAAATGTCTTTGGACGCCTAGACCACGCTGCGATCTTTGTCCTTATAGCTGGGACCTATACACCCTTTACACTGACAATCTTAAGAGGTCCCCTGGGCTGGACTATTTTTGGATGTGTGTGGGGAATTGCCCTCGTGGGCGTTATCCTAAAATTAATTTACCTTGAAAAATATCACACAGCCTCTACTTGGATCTATATCGCCATGGGGTGGTTTATTCTTATTGCGGGACCCCACTTTTTTCGACTTCTTCCAACAAAAAGTTTAATCTATCTTGTTGGCGGTGGACTTTTTTATACCGTTGGATATGTCTTCTATCGCATGAAAAAAGTCCCCTGGACCCATCCTGTGTGGCACCTTTTTGTGTTAGGGGGTTCTTTCTGCCATTTTATGTCAGTTTATTACCTTCCGTAAATTTTAATAGACTCGTTTCTCCAAGATTGGAACTTCTTCCTTCCCTTTGAGAGTGCCTGAATATTTAATAAATTATGAGTCTTTAATCATAAAATATCGGGAGGTAGTATGATGATAGAAAAAGAAAAAACATTGAAGAAAAATATTAAAGATTATGTCATGATCGTGATAGGTTCTATAATCATGGCATTGTCTTTAGTCCTTTTTTTGCTTCCTAATAAGATAACAGCAGGTGGAGTGTCAGGGATTGCAACGATTTTATACCATACTCTTTCTATCCCGGCAGGATTTACCATGCTGGTATGCAATATCCCCCTTTTCCTCATGGGAATTCATTACTTTGGGAAAAAATTTGGCATGAAAACATTTGTCGGCATTATAGCATCCTCCTTTTTTACGGATCTCTTTGATAAAGGATTGGGATGGGGTGCGTTGACCGATAATAAATTGTTGGCAACAGTGTATGGAGGATTCGTTCTTGGTATAGGACTCGGAATAATTATGCGTGGTCGAGGCACAACAGGGGGGAGCGATATCGTTGCCCGGATTATTAATAAGTTCTCCCATATCACACTCGGCTGGTCTTTTATGATTATCGATACCGGTATCATTATTCTAACCGGTATTGTTTTTAAAGATGTCGAACTCATTCTATTTTGTCTCATTTCCCTAGCTATTAGTTCTAAGATGGTGGATATTCTTGTGGAAGGCGTTATATCGGAAAAATCAATCATGATTATCAGCGATTCATGGTATAAAATTGCTCAACGAATTATGAAGGAAATCCATAGAGGTATTACTGGCCTAGATTCCCATGGTATGTATACAAATACGGCACGAAAAACCCTCTATACCGTTGTATCACGTCGCCAAGTTGAACAAATTCGTCGAATTGTCCGCGAAGAGGATCCTAATGCGTTTGTGGTCATTTCAAATGTGGCAATCCTCCAAGGAGAAGGATTTAGAAGTCGTACTATTTTAGCAGAAGAATAAGTCTTTTACCGCAAAAACACTCCTTTTATCAAAATTGCCATAATTCTCCATGCTCTTTAAAAAATTTTGTGTTATCTTTTTCAAACGTCGTAAAGAGATTGAACAAAATATTAACTAAATAAATAGGGAAGAAAAATGCAGCGTAAACTCTTATGGATCTTTCTTTTGATCCTTCCCCTTGTATCTCTCTATGCCCAGGACCCCATCAATGAGGAATTCCGGGCAACGTGGGTGATTACTTGGAATGCCTATAGTAGCGGACTGAGTGCCGAAGAGTTGAAGGCACGGACCCGCAAGATTCTTGATAATCACAAAGAAGCCAATATGAATGCCGTACTGTGGCAGGTCCGACAGTCAGGAACAGCATATTATGATTCTCCTTACGAACCTTGGGGTTCCTACTTGGGTTATAAAGATCCAGGGTACGATCCTTTAGAATATGCTATTCAGGAAGCGCATAAACGAGGGATAGAAATCCATGCGTGGTTTAATGCCTTTAATACAAATAGTGCACGTCCCGGAACGCCTGTTGCAGAACATCCAGAATGGGTGTGTCGTGATGCTAATGGGAATCCTATGCCCGATGATTTCTGCCTTTCACCCGGTCTTTCGGCTGTTCGGGAATATACTCGTGACGTTGCCCTCGATATTGTAAATCGTTACGATATAGATGGGCTCCATTTTGACTATGTCCGCTGGAATGAATATTCCAGTAAAACGGTCAGTCTTGGCGGTGAAGAGCCCTTTGATGGAAATTTCTCTCCGGAAATTTTTGAAGGAATGGAAAAAGGCTCTCGCTATCTCTATGACATTGAACATCCTTATAGTGCAGGTGTCCCCGATAGTTTGCCGGGCGTTTCCTATTCCTCCTGGGAAAGCTATTGGCGTCATAGTGTGGATCAGTTTGTGCAAATGGTCCACGATTCCGTTCAGCAAGTAAAACCCTGGGTGCGTGTGAGTGCCGCTGCCCTTGGTCGCTATAAAAAATGGACTGGCTACTATACAGTTTACCAGGATGCAGCAAAGTGGTTTAATGAAGGATGGGTGGATCAATTAACACCCATGCACTATCACTGGACAACCGGTTCGGGATTTGTTTCGGCTCTTACAACCGATTGGGAGCCTGAAATTCAAGAAGGAATTGCGGCAGGACGCCTTTATACCGTAGGCCCCGGAAGCTATAATTTGGGATCAGCATGGAATAATCATCCCAGTATTGTGAATGCATGTCGAACCCTTCCCTGGGTGGATGGTTTTCAGTTTTTTAGCTATGGAAGCTGGCAGGATATGCTCTATTGGGAAGAAGCAGGTGAAACCTTTTTTAGCCGTCAGACTCGCATTCGTCCCATTACCTTTATTCCTTCCGAAGCCCCCACCTTTACACCAGAAATTAACATTTCTCATGATGAGTCTTATACGATAACAGCAACCCTTCCATCCAATGTAGAAAATCCCCATTGGCTTGTCCTTTACCGCAGCGAAGATGCTCTTGTGGATCCAGATACGGATGAAATTATTTCTATGACTTTTGGGGATTCTCTGACAGCGATTCAAGTCTTTGATGGGACGCAGCTTTTTTCTGGAAAATATACCTATTACGCTTGTGCCTATAACCGCTTTTGGAAAGGATCCCTTCCTTCCACAACGGTTGAAACAGACCTTATTGTTTCTTATCCTCCGAAGATTCTTTCATGCAATGTTGAAAATGACGATACCGTTTCAATCAATACAAAAATTGAGCTGGAATTTTCCAAACGCATGGATCCAGATATATTTGCTAACCATGTGATTTTTGAACCTGAAACGCCACCCCTTTCTTTTATATGGGATCGCTTAAATTGGGTTTCGGGTGGACGGAAAGTAACCATATCATTTGCTTCTAATTTGGATAATGATGTTACCTATACCCTTACTCTTACGGGAGAGGTTGCCGATGCTGCTGGCATGCCGCTGGATGGTAATGGCGATGGTGTTGGTGGTGATGCCTGGCAAATTCAATTCCATACGGATCTTCGGGATGAAACCCCACCTGAACTTATCAGTACTTTTCCTTCTGGCTATTTACCCCTCATTGATATCACCGAACCTGTGGCTTTTTATTTTGATGAGAGACTGGATCCTGCTTCTGTAAGTCCTGAACGGATTACCATCGTTACCGATGGTATGTCCATTAGCAAGGATGCCGTGCTTACTCCCTATAAAAATGGCACAGTCCTAAGTGTTCGTTCCTATTCTCGCCTTGTTTCAGATGCCCCCGTTACTTTTACGCTTGCTTCCGGTGTTTCTGATACCGTGGGGAACGGTATCGATGAGGCTATCTCTCTCACATGCCAGACAAAAAATTATTACTATCATGAATATAAACTTTTAGAAAATTTTATGGGTGAAGGAGATTGGAAAGAACCCACATATTCGGGCTCTACTGTGGGAGTGGTACCACTTACTACCACCTTTGCAAAATCTTCAGCCGATAATTATTTGCCGGCTTCTGCCTTGGATCCTGCTCAGAAACTCTCAGGGCGACTGACGTATGAGTGGGATTTGGAATCCACAGAAGGATGGTTCCTGCGTGAACATATTGCCGGTGGACCTCCGACACAAGTCTCAATCGATACAACTTGGACGTTACAGGCATTTGTCTTTGGCGATAGCAGTATGAATTTAATCCGTTTTTCCCTCTATGAAACGGGAGGTGACGCAATTGCCGAAGTATCTCTCTGGGATACCTTGAACTGGCTTGGTTGGAAGCTTTTGGAGTGGGACTTATGGGATCCTAACCAACTTGGAGAGTGGGAAGGAGTTGCCTTGGGAACGATGGATGGGACATCTTATCGGCTGGAAAGTGTTCAGTTAATTCGGACGGACGAAAGCGCAGTGTCGGGTACGATTTGGATTGATGATATTCGATTGGTAAAACGTACTCCCGGCCAGGCACCTTCCAATTTACCACCTGTGGTTCAAAGTATCCCCGATACAAGCGTCGAACAGGGAAAAAGTCTGAGACTCTTAATTTATTTTGAGGATCCCAACCCAGAAGATACTCACCAAATAATTTGTGAATCTGATACAGCAGATGTTTGGTTTCGTATTATGGGACACACTTCCGGTGAAAGAGTCTATATACGGACAAGCGAAACCTTTGTTGGACAAACAAATATTCGCATTATTGTCCGCGATTTTGGTGTCGGCGAGTTGGCAGATACCACAGAGTTTGTCCTTACTGTCACACCTTCTACAGCTGTAACACCCCTAGGAATCCCCACAGAATTTGCTCTCTATGGAAATTATCCTAATCCCTTTAATCCTATTACAACCATTCGTTATGATATTCCGGAACAAACACATGTTATGTTATCCCTTTTTGATATCCGTGGTGCCCATCTTGTCGATCTGGTAAACTCGATTCAACCCCCTGGAATTTATGAAGTCTCTTTTGATGGATCACGGTATGCCTCGGGAATCTATCTTATGCGAATGCAAGCAGGAGATTTTTCAGCGGTTCGCCGTATGATCCTCCTAAAATAAAAAGGTAAAACGTGTTACGAATAGAAAAAAAGAGTCTCAAAAAAAGCCTTAAAAGCCTTCTATCAATTCTGTTATTCTTTTTTCTTGTTACTTCAGGATTGGTTGCCGGCGACACACTCCGCTTTGCCTGGATGTCTGATCTCCATACCAGTAGTCAAGCTGCGCAGCGCGACCTGGTTCGGGCTGTTCGGGATATTAATAGCTACGATGATCTTGATTTTGTTCTCATTACGGGTGATTTAACGGATTATGATTTTCCCGGACATCTGGTACGTGCAAAAGAGCTGTTGGATAGCTTAAAATATCCTTATCTTGCTATTCCTGGAAATCATGAATACAAGTGGACATACAGTGGTGGACAAGAATTTGTTCGGCTTTTTGGAAGGGATCGCTTTGAGGAAAAAATTGGGGATTTTTATTTTATTGGATTTCATCAGGGTCCACTTTTAAGAATGGGGGATGGGTTTGTGGCTCCCCAAGATGTTGCATGGCTTCGTGAACACATTGCAACACGGAACGATTCTGATAAAATTTTTGTGGTCACCCACTATCGTCTTGATGCCTCTGTTCGTAACTATCGAGAAATCCTTCAAATCCTTCAAACAAAAAATGTCCAGGCAGTTCTTCACGGGCATCATCATCAAAATGGCGTTGCAGATTATGGGGGGATTCAGGGCATTTTAGGACGATCAAGTCTTGCACAGGGTGATAGAGGTGGCTATAATTTAGTAACCCTGACGGATAAATCTTTAAGTATCCAGGAAAAAATTACAGGAGATACTCTACATACACCGTGGTTTGCGATGCCTCTCATGGAGGAGAAAAAGCGCGACTATCCTCTTCTTGATCTACCTGATTTTTCCGTGAACGATTCTTTCCCTCATGTGTCGACTTTATGGCAGGTCTCTTTAAACGCCTTAATTGCAGGAGCACCAGCCATAACATCCTCACGAATTGTAGTAGGGTTGGATAATGGGGAGATTGTGGCTCTTAAACGGCGTAATGGCAAGGAATTATGGCGTTTTAAAACGTATGGACCCGTTTTAGGGAATCCTGCAATTGAGGGAAATACGGTTGTTGTTGCATCTGGAGATTCGTGTGTTTATGGAATCCACCTGAAAAAAGGGAAAGAGTTGTGGAAAGTTAAGGGGGATATGCCCTTTGTTTCATCGATCACCATCCGGGAAGGGAAGGCTTATCTTGGTGGAAGTGATGGGAAAATCCGCTGCATAGATGTTAACAGTGGACGAGTCGACTGGATTTTTAAAGGGGTAGAACAATATATAGAAGCCATGCCGGCTGTTACCCGGGAACATGTTATCGTTGGAGCCTGGGATCGCCATCTGTATGCCCTGGATCGTTTTACGGGTAATTTGGTCTGGAAATGGGTAGGACCTATGGAAGGGGTGCTTTATTCACCTGCTGTATGTCAGCCCGTGGTATCACAGGGGGTTGTGTTTATTGTTGCACCAGATCGGGTAATGACAGCCCTTGATGAGAAAACAGGTGAGGTGATTTGGCGTACAGATCGACACATGGTGCGCGAAAGCATTGGGATTTCAGAAGATAAAACGCGAGTGTATGCCAGAACCATGCAAGATTCAGTCGTATGTATGGATGCGTTAGCTCATGAACCCGTTACCCTCTGGAAAACATCCGGTGGATTTGGTTACGATATTGGTATGGCTCCGCCAGTAGAAAAAAAGGGTGTTCTTTTTTATCCAACCCAGCGAGGAGAAATCCATGCTATGAATCCCCTAACGGGAGATATTCTGTGGAAACATCGAATCACAACAGCCCTGGTCAATCCTGTTACACCGTGGAGTGATAAAGACCTTGTCATCACAACCATGGATGGTATTGTGGCACGGCTTGTTGTGAAATGATGCCGACTGCCTCACAGTCTAACGTATTAATACCCTGCCCCGTGTGTGGCAATAATATAAGCCAGTTTATTATGCAAGTTCAGGATTGGTTGGTCACAAACCAACCCTTTGACCTTCTGGCATGTCCCGCGTGCACAACGCGATTTATTTATCCCATTCCCTCAGAATATGAGTTATCGGCTTATTATAAATCTCCAGAGTATATTTCCCATACTGATACCCATCAAGGATTGATTAGTTGGCTTTATCAATGTGCGAGAAAAAGAACCCTTCATCATAAAAAAAAGAAAATTGAGCGCGTAACAGGGCGTAAACAAGGACATATATTAGATATTGGCGCAGGAACGGGACAATTTTTAGCTACGATGAAAGAAGCAGGATGGCATGTTACAGGTGTTGAGCCAGATCAGCAAGCTCGGGACGTTGCAAAAAATCATGTTGGTATTGACCTTTTTCCCTTGGAGGATTTGGATTCCCTGTCAGAAAAATCATTTGATGTTATCACGTTGTGGCATGTTCTTGAGCACGTATATGATCTTCATGGCATGATGAGTCGCATCAAAAAACTCATAAAGGATGATGGTCTATTAGTGATAGCCGTGCCCAACTATCAGAGTGATGATGCAGACTTTTATGGATCGGCTTGGGCAGCGTGGGATGCTCCTCGACACCTCTATCATTTTTCTCCTCATGCCATGGCATTGCTTATGCAAAAGAATACTTTTCGCATCATAACCAAATACCGTATGCCTTTAGATAGCTTTTATGTGTCTCTTTTGAGTGAAAGACAAAAAAATCGATTTTCGTGGCCCCGCGCCTTAGCCATCGGGACAAAATCCTGGTGCACATCATGGTTTAATGTAGACCGCTGTTCGTCCATCATTTATTTTATGAGACCTGAAAAAGGAGGATAAAATTTGGTAGGAAGTCAAAAAAGAGTAAACTTTTTAAAACGCATGGAGTCCTAAAAAATATCTTGACTGATTCGCATGGACTTCTCTAAATTGGCGTGCTTTTTTGAGATAGAAAATTTCGAAAGCGAGTGGCTCTGTAGCTCAGTCGGTAGAGCAGGGGACTGAAAATCCCTGTGTCGCTGGTTCGATTCCGGCCGGAGCCACTGAAATATGCCCTGCAAATGCAGGGCTTTTTTTTGCATTTTGAATTTGATTCATAATGAGGAATGCATGGCAACGGGTGTTGATTAATTTTATTCCAAATTCAAGATTTTAAAAGACCTCTTATAAATTTTTGCGTTCTTTGCGGTGAATATTCAAGCGCCTCACTTCGTTCGGCGTTCAAAAGATTCCAGCACCTCACTGCGTTCGGCGTTCAAAAGATTCAAGCACCTCACTTCGTTCGGTGTTCAAATACCGCTGTTGCGGCATTCAAAAGATTCAAACGCTTGGCTCAGCCAGCGTTCAAAGATTCAAGTGCCTCGCGATGCTCGGCGTTCAAACTTCGCTATCGCGAGATTCAAGGATTCAATAATATATGATTATCAATATAAACTTGCTTTTTGACGAATAGGGCGTTATTTTATCCCAGGGGATTTAAAAATTTCCGTAAATGATTTCCTATATTGAAAACAACTTATAATTAGCAAATCAGCCAATCTTCTGACTGATAGATATTCAAAAAGAACTTCTTAAAATAAGCACATAACAAAGACTTCCTTCATTTCTTGTCATTAAGATCTGATGACCTCAACCATTAAGGAATATATCCTCCTCGTTACTCATCTCATATTCCAAATTCAAAATCTTTAAAGTCTCTGCGTCCTTGGCGTTCTTTGCGGTGAATATTCAAGCACCTCACTTCGTTCGGCGTTCAAAAGATTCCAGCACCTCACTTCGTTCGGTGTTCCAGTGCCGCTGCGCGGCGTTCAAGTGCCTTGCGATACTCGGCGTTCCAACCTTGCTATCGCAAGATTCAAGGATTCAATAATATATGATTATCAATATAAACTTGCTTTTAGACGATCATTGAATTATTTTATCCCCGGGGGTTTAAAAATTTTCGTAAATGATTTCCTATATTGAAAACAACTTATAATCAGCAAATCAGCCAATCTTCTGACTGATAGATATTCAAAAATAACCTCTTAAAAAGGCACATAATAAGGTCATTCTTCATTTCTTTTCACTAAGATCTGACCACATCAACCGTTAAGGAATATATCCCCCTCGTTACTCGTTACTTATCTCATGTTCCAGATTCAAAATCTTTAAAAGTCTCTGCGTCCTTTGCGTCCTTGACGGTGAAGATTCCAGTGCTTCACTGCGTTCGGCGTTCAAGTACCGCTGTTGCGGCATTCAAAAGATTCAAACGCTTTGCTCAGCCAGCGTTCAAAGATTCAAGTGCCTCGCGATGCTCGGCGTTCAATCCTTGCTATCACGAAATTTAAATGTTTAATCACTCGTTACTTATCTCATATTCCAGATTAAAAATTTTTAAAAATCTCTCCGTCCTTGGCGTTCT
>JAQUPD010000052.1 GCA_028716785.1 Fidelibacterota bacterium | reverse complement strand
TTTGATATTTCAAAGAATATAAATTTCTTGATTGTCCCGGATTCAACAATTACGTGCAACATGTGACACCTCATAAAGTCGGGAGACGGAGAAGGGAGGGATGAGGCTTATTACTGATGTGTATAGAGACCTCAAAGTGTAGAGATTTTGGATTTTGTGACCAAATTCAACGTTCAGCTGTGTCCATCCCCCAAAGATTGCCGAAGGATATAACAGAGAAAGTCATAAAGACTATATCAGATCTTATCCATCGCGAGAGGGTCATGTGGTGAACTCAGAACTCAATGATATTTTGCCAAAGAATTAAAAGAGTTGAGTAAAGCAGATGCAGATGGTTTATCGATAAAACCAGGAGATATCTACAAGGGTTTACACTCTGATTTAAACCAGAATTAGGAACTTGATAAATGGTTTTACGTCTCCATTCCCCGTCCTCTGTTCTCCGTGTCCGTCTCTGTCTCTGTTTGAGGTGCACTTATGACGTGAATTCATGTGTTAACAAAAGGGTTATGATCACATGCATAGCATCTATTTATCTGACGTGAAAGTTTCTCCTTTTCATCTTGTGTAGCTAATCCTTTAGGATAAAATAACAGAAGAGGTGTGAACCTTTCAATCGTACGATGGGTATTGTGTTCTATGGAAAAATGAAAGGGTTTGTTAGATGCATATTTAAAGTAGAAAATCCCTTTAGCAATAAATTATTTATTGTAGATGTGTGATAACTATGATGCCGTGTAAAGGAAAAATTTGGGAATAAACCGAGGAAAATGTCTCATAGCTTTTTACTCTGCAATATAGTATTTGTAAGATGGTAAAATGAGTACACACTTTTTAACAGATATAAGAAACCCGTCCCCCGGAGTATTTTCCGAAAAGACGGGTTTCTTTTTATGGTGTGGAGGTGCCGGGAATCGAACCCGGGTCCGGAATAGTGACTTACACGACTTCTCCGTGCGCAGTTTTTTGTCTTATCTTACTGTCGGGAGGACAAAAAACAAACCACCGACAGCCAGTCCGGAGAAGATTTAATCTTTACCAGCCGGACGCTGGTAAAGACGAGTCTGTGTTAACGACGTTCATCCCAAGCCCACAGGCAAACTTGGGTGGACGGCTACTTAGTTTAGTTTAAGCAGCGTATGCGTAATTGTTTGCAATTACATTTTAACTTCAGGCTGATTTACGAGGAGTCCTGAACACCTCGGCACGCTATCGCATAACCCGATCTATCCCGTCGAAACCTGAACACCCCCTTTTCAAAGAGCAGTTTAGTATAGAGATTTTTTAGATTCTATTCAATGTTTATACAACATGGTAAGCTTTTAGTTCCATTTTACAGTTTTTATCGTTCCTAGGGGGGACTTTTTATAAATTTACAGTATGCATATCTTATTAAAAGAACATCAAAAGCGCATTCGCTTACTTCACCAAAAAAAATATCGATCCCTTTATCAATTATTTCTTATTGAAGGGGTGCTTCTCCTTGAGGAAGCTCTAAAAATGAATGCCCTAGTAAAAGGGATTTTTTATCATCCTTATTTACTGGATAAGCCGGTTTTTCAATCGTTATTGAAGATAGCCCAAAGTCGTAATATTCCTGTCTATGAGGTATCTCCCACCGTAATAAAATCTCTTAGTACAGAGAAGAATCCCCAAGGAGTAATCGCTGTTGTGTCTCAGACACCTGCTCCTGAAACCCTTCCTTCAGGATCCCTGTTAGTCTGTGACGAAATTCAAGATCCGGGGAATCTTGGTACCCTGATTCGTCTTGCCCATTGGTTTGGACTTGCAGGTGTAATTACAACTCCTGGAACCGTGGAGACAGTGAATCCCAAAGTAATACGTGCTGCTATGGGATCCCATTTTCATCTTCCTCTTTTCATGATGGATATCCCAGAAATCCTCAAAAAAACTAAAAAATCCCACACTATTTTATTGAGTGTTGTTCGAGGAGGTACTCCGCTTCCTGAATTAAAAAAATTAGAGAATCCTTTTCTCCTAGTTATTGGAAATGAGGCTCGAGGTGTGAATCCCCAATGGCCAAAAGATGTTGTAATCCCCGTTACACTGCCCTCCTTAAGTAATTGTGAATCCTTGAATGCCGCT
Organism: Fidelibacterota bacterium; assembly: GCA_028716785.1. Lineage (GTDB taxonomy): Bacteria > Fidelibacterota > Fidelibacteria > Fidelibacterales > Fidelibacteraceae > Fidelibacter. The sequence continues at coordinate 8,053 of JAQUPD010000052.1, read as the reverse complement.
GTAGCTGCAGCAGCTATTCTGAGTGTTTTAACATACCAAAAGAAAGACTAAAAGTAACGGTTGTAAGCGAAGGAAGTGTGAAGCATTTTGAATCTAATTTAGTAAGTGTAGAGAGTAAAAATCCTTGCAAATGGAATGATAAGTCCATCTTTTTATGTAGGTTCATCCATTTTATCCGTAAAACTATTTAATAACTTTTTAGACTTTTTAGCATAGGAATCATGCAAAATCTCTTGGGTTACGATTTTTCATCCACTGCTAAAGATTTATTCCTGCAAACAGTCTGCCAAAAAAGCGCACAAAGGGAGTAATAAACGCGCCAAAAATATCTATGCCGGTAAACATTCCAAAAAAAATGAGTCCCATAAGCACAAAAGGTCCATAGCGTTCGAGGCGGTCGACAATATATTCATAGCGCCAGGGAAGCAGTCCACGTAAAATTCGTCCCCCATCCAAAGGGGGAATAGGAAGGAGATTAAAAATGGCGAGGGCAAGATTAATGTAAAGACCATATAGAAGAACCATTTTTAAAAATGTCCCTGTAAAACTGGCAGAGTATTGGAGTCCGACCCCGCGAATGATCAAGCCAAAAAAGAAGGCTAAAACCATATTGCATGCCGGTCCTGCCAGGGCAACCCAAAGCATATCTTTTTTTGGATTTTTAAAGTAGCGTGGATCTACGGGAACAGGCTTAGCCCATCCAAAGCGGACCAAAAAGAGCATGAGAGTTCCTATAGGATCCAGATGGACAAGCGGATTGAGAGTGAGTCGGCCCATCATTTTTGCTGTAGGATCGCCGTGTTTCCAGGCAACATAGCCATGAGAAACCTCATGAAAGGTTATGGCTATGAGGATTGGTATAGCTAATGCCAGGATGTCTATAATTTGATTGCTCAAGGATATCTCCGTTCTCTTGGATGAAATGTTTTGTGAACTTCTTTCAGGTATTCCCGATCCAGATGAGTATAAATTTGTGTGGTTGAAATATCAGCGTGTCCTAACATTTCCTGAACAGCGCGAAGATCAGCACCTCCTTCCAAAAGATGGGTTGCAAAAGAATGGCGAAAGGTATGTGGACTTACTTTTTTGGTAATTTTTGCTGCTTTGATGTATTGCTGAATAATTTTCCAAACACCCATGCGTGTTAAGGGTTTACCCCGGGCATTCAAAAAAACGATATCCTGACTTTCAATGGCTTTTTGTGCTAATGTATAGCGGACATAAGTTAGATAGTGTTTTAGCCAATCCCGTGCCTCAGAACCCATGGGAACAACGCGTTCTTTCGACCCTTTGCCAAAAATTCGTATCCACCCGTGATTAAGATAGACATTAGAAAGGCGAAGCTCCAGGAGTTCTGAAATGCGCAATCCACAGGCATAAAGCAGTTCCAACATGGCTCGATCCCGCTTTCCCAAGTCTGTTTCTGTATTAATGACATTTAAGAGGGTTTCTATCTCATAAATTTCTAAAACATTAGGAAGTCGGGCTGGGAGTTTTGGAAGTTCAATGTTTTCTGTTACATCTTTTACAAGGTATCCTTCATTTACCATAAATCGGTGGTACATTCTTATAGCAGAAAGGTTCCGAGAAATGCTACGGGGTGCCAATGGGACGTCATGGAGCTCGTGAATAAATAACATAATATGCGTTGTTTCCACCTGCTTTGGATCTTTAATCCCCAAACTTTCTAAAAAGGCAAGGTATCGATTTAAATCGATCCGATAAGAATCTATTGTGTTGGTGGCTAAATTTCGTTCCACCCTAAGATGATTTATAAAATCTATCAATGTCTCATTGAGCGTATTCATGAAACAGGAATTACGTTTGGAAAAGTTTATTTTCAACCAATTCGCAGAGCAAATGTCCTATAGTAATATGGATTTCTTGAATTAATTGAGTGTTTTCTGAAGGCACAATGAGGGAAAGGTCTGCTTCGCGATGAATGGTGCCACCATCACAACCTAACAAAGCAATAGTTTTAATTTGTTTTTTGTGAGCCATTTTTACCGCTTCTAAGACATTTATTGATTTTCCAGATGTAGAAATTCCTATTAAAACATCTCCAGCTTTTCCCAAGGTTTCTACTTGTCGACTAAAAACGGAGTTAAAACCAACATCATTACTCCAGGCTGTCAGCAGGGATGTATCTGTCGTGAGGGCAAGGGATGCGAGGCCTGGACGGGTAGTATTGAGTCGTGCAACCAATTCAGTCGATAAATGTTGGGCATCTGCTGCTGATCCTCCATTGCCGCACCAAAGAATTTTGTTTCCCTTTTTAAGGGATTCAGACAAAATTTCTGACGCATCAAAAAGGCGTTGAATAAACTCTTTTGATTGGGCAAGCGTATATTTCAGGTCGCCACCTACTTTTAAGTGGTTTCTGATAAGATCAAAAGGTTCTTTCATGTTATTCTCTTTATTTTCCGTGGATTGCCTTCACAAATGCCTGGAGCAAGTCGGTATGATTGGATGTTTCCAGAACGTTCCCTGTCACGACAAAATCGGCGCCAGCTTGGACTTTTTCTCGGGCAGTTTCGGGAGAACGAATGCCTCCGCCAACAATCACGGGGATTTGGACATTCTTTTTAATCAGGGAAATCATATCATTGGGTACGGGTCGTTCTGCACCACTGCCAGCTTCTAAATACAGCAGTTTAAATCCCAACATTTCGGCGGCTAAGGCGTGGGCTAATGCCAATTCGGGTTTATGGGCAGGCAAAGGCTGAGTTCCGCTGATAAATTCTGCTGTTGTGACTCTCCCTGATTCCACAAGCATATATCCTGTGGATATTGTTTCTACTCCTGAGCGTTTAATTTGGATCGCCGTAGTAACATGTTCTCCAATGAGAAGATTGGGATTTCTTCCACTGATAAGACTAATATAGAGAATAGCATCTACAGATGATGTTACTTGTCCAATAGAGCCAGGGAAAAGAATAACAGGAATGTCTACAACCTTACGGATTGCAAGAAGTTTCTCTGTGAAGCCATCATTCGTAATAAGGCTACCACCATAAAGAATTGCATCAACACCGGATTGACTAATAACTCGGGCAAAATTGATCGTTTCATTTAAAGACCATGCATCGGGGTCAATAAGAACGAAATATCCGGCTTTGTGTTTTTCCCGGGTTTTAAGTAAGTGTTCATAAACTGTCATAGGCTTCTCAAAAATGTGATGAGTGAATCCATTTGTGCTTTGGTTCGTTTCTCTGTTACTGCAACAATTAGTTCATGATCCCGTTCAGGATAGAATTGACTTACAGGCACGCCAGCTAAAAATCCAGCTTGTTCTGCTTTTTGAACAATTTCTGCAGCAGGAATGGGGGTATGGATGGTAAATTCTTTAAAAAAAGGGGCTTCGAAAACGCTTTTAAACCCCTCTATTTTTAGAATGTTATCATGTAAATAATGGGCTTTTTGTGTACACAATTCTGCAACCTTTTGAAATCCTCCTTTTCCCAAAAGGGCTAAATAAACGGTTGCTGCCAAGGCATTGAGTCCCTGATTAGTACAAATGTTGCTTGTGGCTTTTTCGCGGCGGATATGTTGTTCTCGAGTTTGAAGGGTGAGCACAAAACCTCGTTTCCCTTGTGTATCTTCTGTAACGCTTACAATGCGTCCTGGCATTTTTCGGATATATTTTCGTTTTGCCGCAAAAAGTCCTAAATAAGGACCCCCAAAATTGAGATGATTGCCTAAAGCTTGCCCTTCACCGAATACAATATCCGTTTCGTAATCTCCTGGAGGCCTGAGAATAGCAAGAGAAATAGGATCAAAGCCTTGGATAAAAAGAGCTCCTGATGAATGTGCTTTTTCAGCGGCAGCAGAGGCGTTTTCAAGATAACCATAAAAATTTGGACTTTGAAGAATAACAGCAGCAGTGTTGTTGTTTAGTTTTTTATCAAGTGCCGCCAGATCCGTGATATAGTTTTTGAAAGGAAGATATTCAATATCCAATTTCAGGGAACCGGCATAGGTTTTTAAAACTTGCAAATAGAGGGGATGTACAGTTTCAGAAATAAGGATATGGTTTTTATTTGTGATATTCCGTGCCATCATAGCGGCTTCAGACAATCCCGTAGCGCCATCATACAGTGAGGCATTTGAAACATCCATACCTGTAAGTTCACAGATCATTGATTGGTATTCGTACATTGCTTGAAGGGTTCCCTGACTCACTTCTGGCTGATAAGGGGTATATGCGGTTTTAAATTCTGACCGAGACAGGATATAATCGACAACTTTTGGGATATAGTGATCATAGACTCCCCCGCCCATAAAATTAATTAACGTTTCTGAAGAGCGATTACGGCTTGCAATTTCTTTAATTTCAGCCTCAATTTCCATTTCTGTAAGGGGTTCAGGTAGAGGAAGAGATCGATCTGATTTTAATTCTTCGGGGATTGATTTTATAAGCTCTTCAAAATCCTTAACTCCGATGGTTTTTAGCATTTCTTGAAAATCTTTTTCTGAATTTGGGATATAAACCATAGCTTCTCCTTGTTAGGGAAAAATTGACAATTGACAGAATGTCTCTGATTAACCTACAAATTTTTCGTAAGCATCAGCATCCATCAAATCATTTAATTCTGTAAGGTCAGACATTTTAATTTTTATTATCCAACTTTCATAGGGGTCTTTGTTGAGGTTTTCGGGGGAATCGTTTAACGTTTCATTAACGGCGATGACCTCTCCAGAAACGGGTGCGAGCATATCGGAAACTGTTTTTACAGCTTCAATGGTTCCGAAAGCTTCGCCCTTTTTAACCCAATCGCCAATGGAAGGGAGATCAACGTAAACCACATCGCCCAATTCACTTTGAGCAAAATCTGTTATTCCAACGACCGCTTCATCCCCTTCAACCCGGACCCATTCATGATCATCAGAATACTTTAAATTTTTTGGGAAATCCATAATGTGCTCCTTACATTTTATTAGGGTTAAACTGAAAATGCTCTAAAAAATCTGTGCCAAAAGTCCCATTAACAAAATCATGATGAGACAAAACTTGCTTATGAAAAGGAATAGTTGTTTTTATCCCTTCGATAACAGTTTCTTCCAAAACGCGGAGCATACGACGAATAGCTGATTCACGGCTCGAACCTTGAACAATAATTTTTGCCAGAAGGGAATCATAAAAGATGGGAACTATGTAATCACTGTAGAGGTGAGAGTCTATGCGGACTCCAGATCCTCCTGGGATATGAAGAGCTTTGATTGTACCAGGTGATGGTTTAAAATCTGCAGCAGGATCTTCTGCATTGACCCGACATTCAATCGCATGTCCACGAATTTTATAATCTTTAAGTCTATCTGATAGAACAAATCCATCAGCAATTTGAATTTGTTTTTTTACAAGGTCCATTCCCATCACCATTTCTGTAATAGCATGTTCAACTTGGATGCGGGTATTCATTTCCATAAAGTAAAAATTTTTTTGATCATCTAAGAGGAATTCAATAGTACCAGCTCCCGTATAATCAACAACTTTTGAAGCGCGAACGGCAGTTTCTTGCATCCGTTGGCGCAAGTTAGGATCGACGGCTGTTGATGGAGATTCTTCAATAAGTTTTTGATGATGCCGTTGGATAGAACATTCACGTTCCCCCAAGGCATAAATGTTGCCGTGTAAATCACCTAAAACTTGAATTTCAATATGGCGCGGTTTATGGATATAGTGTTCTATATAAAGATCACCATTCCCAAAAGCACTTTCTGCTTCGGTTTTAGCAGTATTGAAAGATCTACGAAGCTGGGATGGATCATTCACGATGCGCATCCCTTTTCCACCCCCCCCAGCTGCTGCTTTTAAAATAATAGGATAACCAAGTTCATTGGCGATTTTTTCTGCAGTTTCCACATCTTTTACAATCCCCTCACTTCCAGGAATCACGGGAACACCAGCTTCCATCATAATTTTACGAGCTCTCGCTTTATCTCCCATGTTACGAATCACATCTGCGGAAGGACCAATAAACACAAGATGGTTATCCTTACAAAGCTCAGCAAAGTCAGCATTTTCGGATAAAAAGCCATAACCAGGATGGATTGCATCAGCATTCGTTAATTCTGCTGCTGCCATAATACGGGCAACATTTAAATAACTATCGCGTGGGTTTGCTTCCCCAATACAAATTGCTTCATCAGAAAAACGGACATGCAGTGACAGTTTATCTGCTTTTGAATAAACCGCAACTGTTGGAATATCCAATTCATGACATGCCCGAATAATTCTCAAGGCAATTTCACCACGATTTGCTATTAAAATCTTTTTAAGCGCCATTATTCAATCCGAAAGAGAGGGGTTCCATATTCAACAGGTGATGCATTTTCAACAAAAAACTCTTTAACCGTGCCAGCTCGTTCCGCCTGAATTTCATTCATGATCTTCATCGCCTCGATAATACAGAGCGTTTGACCAATTTCAACGTGATCACCTATTTCGACAAAAGGTTTTTCTTCGGGTGAGGATGAGCGATAAAATGTGCCAACCATGGGACTGGTAACGATAGTTAGATCTTTTTCAGGTGTCATTTGGTATGGCTCTTTTGAAGGCTCTGAAGATTTTTTGTGGGGTGCTGAAGGTGCTTGAGAAGTGTGTTGAATGCCCGATGAGGAGGAAACAATTGGACTTCCTTTAGAAGTAGTAGCATGTTTACTAATACGGATTTTCCGAAAAAAGCCAGAGAATTCCAGCTCCTCAATATCACTTTCTTCTACAAGATTTACCATCCGACGAATCCAGCTTTCACTCATGATTTTCCCCTTGATATTTAATTATACGTTTTCACGGCTTAAATAAGAACCGTCACGGGTGTCAACCTTGATATAATCTCCTTCATTAATAAAAAGGGGGACCTGTACTTTCAACCCTGTTTCACATGTTGCAGGTTTAGTGACATTTGTCGCTGTATTTCCCCGAACTCCTGGCTCTGTTCCTGTTACTTTTAAAACCACAGCAGTAGGTAATTCAATTCCAATTGGTTCATTTTGATACATTAAAACTTTGACAAAGTCGTTTTCCTTTATAAAGTAGACATCATTTCCCAATAAATCAGCTGGAATGGGAATTTGATCAAAGCTGTCATGATCCATGACATAATAAAAAGAGCCATCATTATAGAGATATTCCATTTCACGCGCTTCCACCCGGGCTTCCTCTACCTTTTCACCAGATCGAAAGGTGTTTTCAAGAACCTGCCCAGTGACGATATTTTTCAACTTTGTCCGTACCACAGCACCACCACGACCCATTTTACTATGCTGAAATTCGACAATTTTACATAAAGCTCCATTGTAAACAATAACCATACCGTTTCTGAAATCTGCTGTTGTTGCCACGCTTTCCTCTTTCTTTTATCTGTTATTTACGGACAAAATATAAGGCAGGCTTTTGGAAATCACAATGACTTTATGTAAACCTAAAAAGACAAAAGAGCTACCATTGAATGAGATATTTCAGGAAATTCTATAAAAAGGCCGTGTTATGACGTAAACATCAAAAACATATCAAGAAAATATCTTTCGGGCATCCATGCTTCCTTTTAAGGATTTTAGGGATACATCAAAACAATCAAATCTCTCCTTATCGGCACGCAACAAAAATATAAAGACGCAGTATATCATTCATAAAGAATGTCAACGTGAACAAAGCTTGGGATAGTGTAATATTCAAAATACTCATATATGTAAAACAATATAATCTTGCTTTTTATAAGCGAAGGGGATATCTGAGGTACTACCCATTTTTAGGACCACTTTTGGTCATTTCTTAATTGAATTTCTATCATAATTTCTTAAGGTGTTATATAACCGGAAATAACTAGCAGAGTTATTCTGGTTATTAATATCTTTTCTTCTCGTTACTTCTTTTGCCTGTAAGTTCATTTTTTTCATCTTATGCTGCCAGCCGGTATAACTCCGCCGGGGTCTTCCTTTCAATTCCTTGATGATGTAATTCGTAATTGTAGTAGTACATATATTCCTTTAAACCCTTATACAGTTCCAAACCGTCGCCGGCAGGATGCAAATATACATAATCATACTTCAA
>JAQUPD010000051.1:4642-10593 GCA_028716785.1 Fidelibacterota bacterium | reverse complement strand
ATGGTATGCCCATTATCAATGCCGATTATGCCAGAACTGTCTTTGTCCTAAAACGCTCTATGCGCCCTGGTTTCGCTGGTATTGATAATCCTCTTTTTTATAAAGAAAATACCCGAATGCTTTTTGGCGATGCAAAACAAACTGTCCAGGCTCTTGTGACGGAATTTAAAAGCGAAAAGTAATCGGTTCGTCATCCCGTTTAGCACACCCGTATCATCCTGCGGAACATTTTTATTCTATTCTAATATGAAAGGTGCTTTCCTTTGAGTATATCCTAGAGACAAGAAAGATGGTATATCTTTCTTTGTAAACGGTCCTTTTCGTTTATTGGTTGATAGATCGGAGGGGGTTTTCAATTTTCAATGGTTTTGATACCCTGTAAATTCTCATGATGAACGAACAAGAAAAAAAGATTCCTGAGTTGCTCGCCCCAGCGGGTGATTTAGAAACAGCCCTTGTCGCTTTCCAATGTGGTGCAGATGCCGTGTATGCAGGGCTTTCTAAGTTTAATGCCCGGGAGCGGACTCAAAATTTTACGGAAAGCGAATTTGCTTCCCTTATTACCTATGCACGAATGCATCGTAAAAAAGTCTATCTTGCACTAAATACTCTCGTGATGGATCGTGAAATTCCCGAAGTCATTGATTTTTTAGGAATGATGGCAGCACTCCGTCCCGATGCTGTGATTGTCCAGGATTTAGGTATTTTGCGCCTCATCCGAGATTATTTCCCCGAACTTCCCCTGCATGCTTCAACTCAAATGGCGGTTCATAATTCTGCAGGGGTCAATTTTCTTGCAGAAAAAGGGATACAACGTGTTATTTTGGAACGACAAGTTACCCTTGAAGAACTGAAAATAATTAAACGTCGAACCACCCTTGAGCTGGAGATTTTTATCCATGGAGCCCTTTGTTGTAGTTTATCAGGGGTTTGCCTCTTCTCTTCTTGGATAGGTGGATGGAGTGGCAATCGAGGAAAATGCAAACAACCGTGTCGCCGCCGCTATTTTTCACAAGAAGGAAATGGATTTTTCTTTTCTACCAAAGATTTATATACCCTAGATATGATACCTTCTATAAAAAAGCTGGGAATCGCTTCACTTAAAATTGAAGGACGCTTGCGAAAAGCCGATTATGTAGGTCCTGTGGTGAAAGCCTACCGCTTAATGCTTGATGCACCTGCTGAAAAAGAACAATCAGCTCTGAAAGAAGCAAAAAGCATTTTAAATCGCACCACGGGAAGACAATGGTCCCACGGATTCCTCACAAAAAAAGCTACAGAGACGGTTATCCATTACACATCTTTGGGAAGTCAGGGTCAATGGGTGGGTGATGTAAAAGAGGTAAAAGAAAATGGCTTTATTCTGCATGCCTCTCAACGACTTTTTGTTGGGGATAAAATTCGTGTTCAACCAAAATCTGGTGAAGAAGGCCCCTCGTTTATTATTACCTTGATGCGTGAAAACAATCAACCTGTCCATAAAAGTAGTAAAAATGCCACACTTTTTATCCATTGTGATAAAAAAATTCCTGAAAAAGGAACAGTCTTTCGTCTTGGAACATCCCGAAAGCAGAGCAACGTGATGGGAGAAAAAATTCCAGACATTTGGTATTGGGTAAGGTTGCAGGTTCGTCTTTCGTATGATGGGCTCTATGTGACCCTTCAAGATCCTCCTTTGCCGGAAGTCTTTCATATTCCAGGGGATATTCAACCTGCTCAAAAATATGTCCTTACTCAAGAAACCCTTGAAGGAGAACTCATAAAATTGCGAGCTGATGGCATTGGCTTACTGGGCTGCACACTTTTTATTGAGGATGCCTATTTTGTTCAGAATAAAGAACTTCGCAGAATGCGGCAAGCCTTGGCAACGCAACTGAAGAACTGCTTAAAAGCCTATGTGGAGAAGAAGAAAAAAGAAGCATCTCACGATACCATCACATTATCAAATCCTCCCTCTCAATCCCCCATTGTTTCTATCTATTATCCACCTGAGCTTTCCAAAACTTCCAAAGTATGGAGGATTCGGGATTTGGATGATCCCCATCCGGCTGAGGAACGAATGCTCCCTCTTTTTTGTCCGGAAACACAGCTTGAACCCTTAAAAAAGAGACTCTATGATGCCATTAACAGCGGAATGCAGACTTTTCGTATAAGCTCATTGTATGGTTTTGGTCTTTTACAACCTTTTCCTCATTGTCATATTCACAGTAGTTTTTCAATACCAGCTTCGAATTCTCTGGCATGTCAGGAATTGGTAGATTGGGGAGCGGAGAAAGTCTTATTATGGCCTGAATTGGATCGGGAGGGGATGGAATCTATCCTAAAAAAAGCTGGAAATTTTGCCGAAGTACTTGTCGATGGAAAAGTGCCTATCCTTGTGACTCGAGCAAAAATTCCCATCGAGGGAAAAATTCAGGATCAGCGAGGAGCTATTTTTTATGTAAAACGAAGGGGAGACTTTACTTTTCTTTTCCCTGAAAAAAAGCTTTCTTTGCCAGTCTATCCACCGTGTCATCATCTTCGAAGTGATACTCACGATGAAAATCAGTCTGTGACGGATTGGAATCTACGAAAGAATGGAAATAGGGCACAATCCCTTATAATTTCTCGTCAAGATTATATTTTTTAAGGAGGTATTCCCAAATATCCTTATCGACCTGAAGGGTAAAAAAGGTCACTTCATCCTCATAAGATTGAGACAAAACATGGGTGTATTGATGGAGTGCAGCAATAATCTCTCCTGCTGTATGGGGAACAGCGATAGAGCGAATAAGAGATGATTCATCCATTTTTTTTTGAATGTGATCAATCAGACGGGTAAGACCAATTTCTTCACGGGCAGAAATCCAAATAGCATCGGGAAATTCTCGTTTAATTAGCGCAACATTCATGGAATCTGGGATGATATCGGCCTTATTAAAAACTGTTAAAAAGCGCTTATCAGGGATTTGAAAATCTTTTAAAACATGATCGATGGTTGTTAAATGGCGGCGAAAATCCGGGTCTGAAATATCGATCAATTTTATGAGTAAATCAGCCGATTCTGCTTCTTGCAACGTGCTTCTAAATGAAGCCACAAGTTGATGGGGGAGTTTTTGAATAAAGCCGACGGTATCACTCAAAAAAATCTCACGTCCATTAGGCATGGTCATTTTTCTCACAGTGGTATCAAGGGTTTTGAAAAGCTTATCTTCAACAGCCACAGTGGCATGGGTCAAAGTATTCATAAGGGTAGATTTTCCGGCATTGGTATATCCCACAAGGGCAACATTAAAGAATTCATGTCTAGCTTTTCGTTGTGTGTTTCGCTGGAGTGCAATTTTTTCTAGGTCTTTTTTTAATTTTTTTATCTGTTCTCGTAGCAAACGTCGATCGATTTCAATTTGTGTTTCACCAGGGCCTCGGCGTGCCCCACCAATGCCCCCTGCCTGACGCTCAAGATGAACCCACTGGCGTGTTAAGCGAGGAAGCATGTATTCGGCTCTGGCAAGGGCGACTTGCGTTTTTGCTTCTCGAGTTCGGGCATGCTGCTGAAAGATGTCCAAAATAAGGGCACTTCGATCTAATACCTTTATGTTTTCTCCTAAAATCTTGTGAATGGCTTTCAATTGCCCTGGACTCAGTTCATCATCAAAAATGACAGTCTCGATCGATAGCTCTTCACACAGATTTTTTAATGTTTCAAGTTTCCCTCGTCCAAGATAAAAAATATCCTGAGTCGTTGAACGGGCTTGAATGATTTGATCGATAACATCTCCCCCAGCTGTTTCTGTAAGTTGGGCGAGTTCCTTCACTGATCGCTCAGTCTTTTCCCGTTCGCCAGGGAGTTCTATGGCGACAAGAAGAACGCGTTCACAGGCATCTTGGTTCATTAAGAGTTCAGACATTTGTATGTAATTTCCTGCTTTTATTTAGGCGTGTTATCAAAAAAAGTTCTCCAGCCCAACACAAAGCGGTAAGAAAAAAGAAGAGCGGTGTTAATGATTGTCCCTTTAAGGTTTCACGAAAGCTCCGAATTTCATCCTCCTGGGCAGGAAAAATATGGAAACCTGGCAAAGGCGTTTCAAAATATGTGTTCTCTGTTTCAGATTCTGGCCAGTTTACAGCAAAAGAAGTCTGCTGGTTATGACTTATCACGGTATAAATTCCAGGAATATCGGTCTGATGGTATGGTTCCAAAACTTTTACCCGTCGACCATCTGGACGGAGAATTTCATCCCCTGCCTGATGAATAGGCAGTATATCGCCAACGGTTAAGGGTTTATAGACTCTACCTGTAACATAAAAGAGGAGATGTTTAAGACTTTTCATAAAAAGGGGATGAATTCCCATAAGATTATCCTCCAAAGAGAGGGGAGAAGTTTGAACGTAGAGACTTGTTCCAGAAAGATAAAATAGAAAGGGACTCCCATCACTCAGGGTAATAAGAGGTGTGAGGGAAGATTCCTCTGCCATGGGTGAAACCTTAAAATAGCGCGCAATAGAAAAAGGAGGAAACTCTGAAAGCATGGACTCGTTTTTTTCGGATAGAGTTGTTAGGCGGAATTGACCTTCACTCATGGTGATCTCTTCAATCGTTTGGAAGGGGAAGATTTCTTGCCATGTAGCATCAGGAAGGCGATCCATGAGAATCCACACTGGTTTATTTTCAGCAAACCGAGCGATTCGCGCCATCTGTGCTTTTGGCAAAGCAGGGAGTCCATCCACGATGAACACATCACACTTATCAAGAGACACACTTGGAAATCTCTCAGGAGAAACATAAGTTGCATCAACATACTGAAGAGCATCAAGGGCGGCTTTAAGATAAGAATTCTCCCTTTCTATGACAAGTGTGGTAATTTTTTCTCCAGCTCTCAATAAAAAGTAGCGCTGATTAAAGGGATGATTGGATCCTTCTATTTTAACCATGCCGTGATAAGTGCCAGGTGTTTCAGGAAAAAAAGAAAATTCCACATCGCCATCCTCATTGGCTCGTGTTTGGGCAACCCATTTTCCATTTACAGTAAGATATGCCAGTGAATGTCGCTCATGAGGCATGGCAAGGGTTGCACGAACGGGGATAAACTCACCAATGGGGAAGTATTGAAGGGGAATATAGAGCGATTTTACCCAAGCTTCGTTTTGAAAGGGATTTAATTGAAAGAGAATGGGATCATCGCCCTGCTTGGGCATTAAGGCTTGGATATTTTTTAACACATTGGACATGTTTTCATTTTTTTGCAGATCCGATAAAAAAAGAATGTGTTCAGGTCTCTGCACTTTTTGCAGGAGTTCTTCTTCCGACGTTGATTCTTGAACCCAAAGCGTATCCCAAGCAGGGAATTCTTCCTGAAGAATGCGAGCGATTCTATCAAAATCGGGATGAAAACGAGAACTGGGGGATGTATCAAGAAGGATAACACCCTCGCCAGGACTTCCAAAACGCCAACCACCTACAAAGGGACCGGCAAGTGCTAGGATCAAGAAAATAATCCCCAAGGTTCGTAAAAGAAGAATCAACCACTGACGTAAACGGATTCGTCGAAGTGAATCTGTTTCAAGTTGTTTTAAAAGTCGGACAGAACTGAAAAAAACCTTTTCGTATCGTCTTTCACTGAGCAAATGGATCAAAAGAGGTATTCCTGCTGCCACAAGCAAAATCAGAATACCTGGCCAAAGAAACGTCATAAACCCTCAAAACTTATCCTTTAAAATTAAAAAAAGAGGAGAAGAAGTGTTATGAAATATTTGGATCAGGGAATCTTTAAAAATTTTTCTAATGTCGTGAAACCCTTGAACCCTGATAGCCTTTGATACAGGTTAGTTTAAACGGGATGGAGGAGGGAGTCTTTTTTCAGACAGAGGAATAGGGGAGGAATAAAGAAAATTTTTAGGGAGAGGGAGGGGAGAAAGATTTAAAGACATCGTAAAGAAAATGAAGATTTAGGAGAAAGAGATAAAAACCATGG
>JAQUPD010000051.1:0-4542 GCA_028716785.1 Fidelibacterota bacterium | reverse complement strand
CGAAATGCTATAGCCTCAAAGATAGAGCCCCAGCAAACGGTAAAAAAATAGGATGCAAGCAACATCAAAAGCTTTAAAAATTTATACCTATGGTGCGTCGATTCTGAGAAAGAAAACACAGCCAATTTTTACCGTCAATGATTCTATTCGTCAGCTTGTATACGATATGATTCATACCATGTATGAGGACGATGGCATTGGTCTTTCTGCGAATCAAGTGGGTGAAGGCATTTCTCTCTTTGTTGTGGGATCTGCTGCTTTTGATGATGAGCGAGGGGATTCACTCTTTTTAAATCCAAATATTGTGGATATGTCTGAAGAAACCGATATTCAGGAAGAAGGGTGTCTTTCCATTCCCGGTATCCGCGAAAATGTTGCCCGAGCGTTACACATTCGGTTTACATGGCAAGATTTATCTCTCATTCATCATGAAGAAACTTTTTCAGGTTATGCTGCCCGGGTCATTCAACATGAATACGATCATCTTCAGGGCATATTTTTTACAGATCGCATTTCGTCTGTCAGGAAGATGTTTATTAGAAAGAAACTTTCTGAAATAGCAGCATCCCAGAAGGCAGTCATCGCGTAGAGAAATTAGAAACGCCACGATGGAAATTATTTTTATGGGAACACCAGCGTTTGCCGTGCCATCTTTGGAGGCATTAGCACGCTCAAAACACTCTCTTTTAGCGGTGGTAACGGCGCCAGATAAGCCCCGTGGCCGTGGACAGAAGGTATTACCATCCCCCATAAAAAAATGTGCCCTTGATCTTAGCCTTCCTGTTCTTCAACCTACCACATTAAAAGATCCTGCCTTTTTGGATCACCTTCGCACATTAGCGCCAGATATTTTTGTCGTTATTGCTTTTCGAATTCTTCCCCCAGAGGTTTACACTCTTCCACCTTTAGGTGCCGTTAATGTTCATGCTTCGTTGTTGCCAAAATATCGTGGAGCTGCACCCATTCAGCGAGCAATCCTCCACGGAGAGACAGAAACAGGGATTACAACGTTTCAAATCACAGGAAAAGTGGATACAGGAAAGATTCTCATCCAAAAACGCATCTCCATTGATCCGGAAGATACGGCAGGCACTTTAAGTGAACGATTGGAAAAGGTTGCCGCTGAGTGCTTATTGGAGACGCTCGAGGGTCTGGAAGACGGAACTCTTACGCCTCTTGAGCAAGACAATACCCTTGCAACACCCGCACCCAAAATCCACCCTGAAGAAACCTTATTGGATTTTTCACAGCCTGGAAAAGAAATTATCAATACCATTCGCGCCTTTTCGCCCCAACCGGGTGCTCGTTTTTTTCTAGGGGGAACTCTTATGAAACTGTTAAAAGCCCAGTTTGAACCCTACCCTGAAACAATCCCTGGTACTATTGAAAAAATTAGCAAACATGCCTTTGCAATTCACTGTAAAGATGGCCGCATTTTGCCAGAAGAAATTCAACCGGAAGGAAAGCGAAAAATGTCCGTCACCGATTTTATGAATGGGGTGGATATTACACGCTATCTATCTGTCGATATCCATGCTTAGCAGCCGCAAAGAAGCCCTTATTCTTTTGCAGAAATGGTTTTATAGTGATGCCTATATTGATCATCTTTTAGACCAAGTTACCACATCACTGTCGGCACAAGACCGCCGTTTTCGTGATGCTCTTGTTCACTTAACAATCCAGTGGAAGCGCCAAACAGATGCCATTCTTTCGCAATTTTTGAAATCCTCAAAAAAGCCCCCAAAAGAAATTTATCTGTTACTTCTCTTGGGGGCCACAGAACTCTTGCACATGGCTGGAACTCGCGATTATGGGACGGTCAATTCCCTGGTTTCCCTGGCAAGATTTCATAAAAAGTTCGTTAATGCTATCCTTCGAAACGTCATTCGCTTTCGGGATTCAGGTGCTTTTGACCAGTTTTTCACCAATTCTGCTATTCCTCTTGGTGTTCGTTACAGCTTTCCAGACTGGATGGTAGACCGTTGGAAAAGCCAATTTGGCCATGATGTAGAGCGCCTTCTTCAGGCCTTAAATCAACCACCTCTTCGTATGATACGCCTGATCGATGAATCTAAACGGGAGGATGTGATTGACATTCTTACCTCCATGAATATATGGGAAGGTATATATCCTGATCGGGAGGATTTTTTTTGTGTAAAATCCCTTCAGCCTCTCTTGAATCATGACATTTTTACATCGGGAGTGGTAACGATTCAGGATGTTTCTTCCACGCTTGTAGAATATTTTTTTCCAGAAGGAGGAATCCATCTGGCATGCGATGTATGTAGTGGCCCAGGAGGAAAAACAGTCTCTTTGCTAAAACATGTTGTGCCTGGAGGAAAAGTCTACGCCTACGATATTGACCTCCTGCGGTTAAATCAGGTGAGAGAAACCCTTAACCGTCTAAAATTTTCACAGGTTGAGCTCCACCAGGCAGATGCACGGAGTGCCACCTACCCGAAGGCAGACCTCTTTCTTATTGATGCACCATGCAGTGGCTTTGGGGTAATTCGCAAACGGAGTGATTTGCGGTGGCGACGGAAGCCA
This sequence comes from Fidelibacterota bacterium, assembly GCA_028716785.1. Lineage (GTDB taxonomy): Bacteria > Fidelibacterota > Fidelibacteria > Fidelibacterales > Fidelibacteraceae > Fidelibacter. The sequence goes on along the minus strand of JAQUPD010000051.1, from coordinate 1,995 downwards.
GAAGATATAACCCTCTTGCAAAACCTTCAGACTGAGATTTTGGAGAATGTGAGTCGTTCTGTTCCACCAGGTGGATCCATCATTTATAGCACTTGTACTTTTGATAAGGCTGAAAATAATGATATGATAGAGAGATTTCTGAAAAATCATCCAGATTTTCATTGGGTAGAACCGTCAGGAAAGGCACCGAAAGCGTGGAGAGATGCAACCTTGCCGATTCTTCAAACACTGCCACAAAATCATCGATGTGAAGGTTCTTTTGCAGGTCGGGTTAAAAGACTGTAAATTCACAAAAATTCGGAAGGATTCATGCGGTTCATAAAACGATTTCTTCTCTTTTTGATAGTCTTTGGCGTAGTGAGTTTTATCGTTTATCTTTTAGTTGATAATGTTGTGATGCCTTACCTTGTTAATCGTCGGGATGTTAGAATTCTTTTGGATGTTCGCAACATGCCTTGGGATCAAGCAGCATCTTTGCTTCGCAGAGAAGGATTTATTCCCATGCGGGGAGAATCAAAGCCCAGCAGCGAGCATGAACCCTTTACGGTGTTAGATCAGCGGCCTGGACCAGGATCAAAAGTCCGCTTAGGGCGACGGGTTTACCTGGATGTATCAACCGTGGAAAAAGAGATTCCCTTCCCAAATTTAATTGGCAAAACACTCCGAGGCGCTGAAATTACTCTCCGCGATCATCAAATGGAAATAGATACTGTGTTATGGGATTATTCCAACAGTCCTGCCGGTGTAGTCTTTAAACAATCCATTGAACCCGGAACCTATGTCCGCCCTGGTTCGGCGGTTGTTCTTTATGTGAGTTTAGGAATCAAATCCATAACGGTCCCCGATGTTGTGGGAATGAGTCAATTTGCTGCTATTCGCAAACTGGAAAGCGTGGGATTGGAGGTCAAAGATATTCACTATGTCATTCGAAATGACCTTCTTGCCTTTACAGTTTTATCACAATCCATTGAGGGAGGAACTGTATTGAAAGAACCTAGGGGAATTACCTTAGTCGTAAGTCAGCTCCCAGAAGATGCCAATGATTGATCACCATCTATGTTGAAAACAGAAGCAGATCGTAAAATCCTCCATGTTTTATCGGGTGTCATACCTTTTGGCGTTTATTATATGCCATCATGGTTTGGACTTACTCCCAGGGAATTGACCCTTTGGATTTTAGGACTCTTTTCTGTTCCCTTTATTCTTTTGGATATAACCCGACGGTGGGTTCCTGCTTTTCAGAAAATTTTTAAAGTGATAGCAGGACATTCCATGCGAGAATCGGAAGAACTTGGGTACAAACTCACAGGGGCATCGTGGCAGTTTATGTCTTTCTGGTTTGTTTTATGGTATTTTAAGCCTGATTATGCTGTTCCAGCTTGTCTTTTACTATCTATAAGTGATGCGTGTGCAGCCCTTGTGGGAAAACAGTGGGGAAAAATTCGGTGGATAAATGATCACACAGTGTTGGGAACCCTTGCTTTTATGGTAAGCGGTATTTTGATTTTTGTCATTGGGTATCCCCATTTAATCTTATGGAAAGTAGTGGTGGTTGTCATCATAACGTCTATTGCAGAATCCCTTTTGTATATGATAAACGATAATTTTACAGTTCCTCTTCTTGGAGCAATACTTTTAGCACTTTTTCAAGCGTGAATCGATAAAAAAACCTTTTGACATTGTCATAAGATATGTAAACTTGGTCATTACTGGTAAGCAATTAGGCACTTCTGAGAAGGAGTCAAAGAAAAAGATCTATTCCCTACATGATCATTGCTTACCAGTGTCTAACGTGGTTATTGTCCTCTGAATGGACCATACACACAGAAAAAGGCGCCGTATGGCGCCCTTTTCTTGGGGAGCCACCTGCCGGATTCGAACCGGCGACACCCGCTTTACGAAAGCGGTGCTCTACCAGCTGAGCCAAGGTGGCATAAGAGAAGCGAGAAAAGATAGAATGAAATCCTTTAATTTGCAAGCATAACCCATAAGGGG
>JAQUPD010000050.1 GCA_028716785.1 Fidelibacterota bacterium | reverse complement strand
AACCTATGCAGACAAAGCACCGGCGTTTTGTGACTGGCTTCAGGATCACATCGACGAAGCCCTGACGGTGTATGACTTTCCCAAATCTCATCGCAGAAGAATCAGGACCAGCAACGGGTTGGAACGCTTCAATCAGGAGATTAAACGGCGAACACGTGTCGCACGCCTTTCTTCCAATCAGGAATCGTGTCTGAGACTGATTACCGCCATACTTGTTGAACAACACGAAACGTGGATCTCAGGACGAATATATTTAAACTTTGATATCGATGAATGCAAGGCGAAAAACAATGCTATGCCTTCTACAGAAAAAACGTTGCTTAATCTTTAAGTCGAAAGAAGGAACGCGTGACGAGTTGACCAATTCTACCGACTGATAACTATCGACTACTGATAAATCACCCCCCACTCCGTCACAGCAAATCCTATCCTGTCAAATTCAGGTATAACCGGTTCGGACAGTGTTTTTACCTCACTCACCTCTTTAATCACATAAAACAACCGCAGGACGGAATCAGGTGTTTTGCTGATAGTCAAAGTGATCACATCAGCAATATGGGATGTATATTGGGGATAGATGGCGTAATACGGTGAACCGTTCAGCAAGGGAATCCAATATTCCAGAAAGTCATCAATTTCACGGTTATTAAAACCGTATGCGCTCAGGTTTTCTAAGAAGAATCCGGACAGATCTTCCCGGGATACACCCCATCCCTGTTCAACCTGCCACAGATCGGAAACTGACGCTTCATAGAACAGAAAATCATAAATGTTGTCAATGCGACCATTGGGAGTCACGGTGATATCCTACCAGGCATGGAAATACGGGGGATCGGAGATGACAACATCCCTGCCCTGTGAAAAACCCAGTGACGCACTGAGCCGGCACTCTTTTTCCGGGTAGAGGTAGTGTTGGGTTTCATGGCTGTAATTACATTTTCTAACGTAAATATCACAAAGCAGTCTTTGTCGTGTATGTGTTCGCCTGACAGGGGATGCTGTTGGACATCCATCATTAAAAAATAGGCTGTTGTATCACCCATTATCTCGGTCCCTCGAACGAAATATCTCATGAGTGAATCGCTATACAGACAGAAACTTACCTGATGATTGTAAAACTTTACCGTAAAGCAGACTTTTGCCGTGCCGTCTATCCTTTGATCATTCGCATCATAAACCCGCGTATCCACCGGAATACTGTCCAGCCGGACCCACACATCCTCACTTTCGTAGAGGGTTTCACCGATCCGGATCACTACCGTATCTCCCAGGGTGAAATCATTATAATCCGGAGATGTGGGGTCGTCATCGCAGGACATCAAACAAAAAACAACGAAACACAAAATCATCAGCCACCGATTCATGATATATTTCCTGACATGTGTCATGTCTTTATACTCTTGTTCTATTTGAGTATAAGGTATATTTTATAAGAATCCTTCTTTTTCAAGTACTTATAAATAACATCTATATTCAAAACTATTGGTATCAGGAAACTATAAAAATTTATAGTTATTACACAAATTCAATAATTTATTTAAATTCAAAAGGCCTGATAACTCGATTCAAAATCCCATGGACTTTAGAAATAATAATACCGTAATTGGTGATAGGTATTTTCATCCGATGAGCGGTATAAAGCCGTCGTTTAAATTCCATACCCGTTATCATGCAACTTCCGCAATGAATAATTAACGTATATTCTTCAAGATTTTCTGGAAAATCATGCCCTGAATAAACATCAAAATGCAAGTCTTTACCTGTATATTTTTTAAGCCAACGTGGGATTTTTACCCGACCAATATCATCAGATTGCACATGATGTGAGCACGCTTCTGCTATGAGTATTTTATCACCATTTTCCATGTGATCGACGGCATTTGCGCCCTCCACGAGTACTTTCAGATCTCCCTTATACCGGGCAAAAGCGGTAGAAAAGGTGGTAAAGGGGATATTTTCAGGGACAATTTTCCCTACTTTTTCCACAACCTGCGAATCAGTGATCACTAAAGCAGGTGGCTGATGAAGCATTGCCAATGTCTCGTTTAACGCGTCATCTTTTACTGTGATAGCGATGGCATGATGATCCAATATTTCGCGAATAACCTGAACCTGGGGCAAGATCAGCCGCCCTTTGGGTGCAGAATAGTCAAGAGGAACAACCAAAACCACTGTATCCCCCCGATCAATTAAATCCCCAATAATCAAAGGTTCACGTCGAAAAGAGTCAGGGACGCATTCAATGATCTTCTCTTTTACTGCTTCTATGCCTAAGAGGGTTTTTGTAGAAACCCGAACAGACCGTGCCATTTCTTCTTTGGGAATTTCAGGTGTTGCAACATCTGATTTATTAAAAACGATAAGATAGGGTATCTCCATTTTTTTTAATTCATCAATAATGTCATAATCTTTTGGCATTACCCCCTCTTCTCCAACCACAACAATGGCAATATCTGTCCTTAACCTTACTTTTTGAGTAGCCTTTATCCGCATCCTTCCCAAATCCCCCAGATCATCTAATCCCCCTGTGTCATAAAAGGTTACGGGGCCAATTGGTATAAGTTCATACGCTTTGGCTACCGGATCGGTAGTGGTTCCTGGTTCTTCTGATACAATTGCAATTTCTTGTCCTGCAATGGCATTAATCAAAGAGGATTTCCCCACATTCCGTCGTCCAAGAAAGGTGATAATAAGTCGTTCACCCCGAGGTGCTTTTGTCATTCTTTCTCCTTAGTTCCCTGACCTTTGTTCGTTATTACTATCCATCTCATCTTCCTGTAAGTGTTAAATTTACAGAAAGCAAAAGATTCCAGCACGTAATAAGAATCCCTTAGATAGAAATCTATGCAGCTTGTTGTATTTGTGAGTAACACTTCTTTTTGAACATGAAATTTTTTAATTTCAAAGGATTTATAAGGAGACACATGGCAGATACGCGAAGAGAAATTTTACTGCGAGGCTTTGATCCTCTTGCCCTTCTTGGGGTCAATGATGAAAATTTAAAAGTCTTGCAGGATCATTTTCAGGCAGAAATTATGGCACGTGGACAAAGTATAAAAATTACGGGAGATCCCATTGAAGTTGAACGAATCCACCATATCATCAATCAATTAATCCAATTAATCCCCAAAAAAGAATACATCAAACCTTCAGACGTAAAAACGGTCATCAATATTGAAGCAGATGCGTCAGAGACCATTTACTCTATCCCGGAAGAATCCATCATTTTATTTACGCCCAATGGATTGATTCGTCCGCGAACGCCAGGACAGGCAGAATATTACAGGATTGCCTCAGAAAATGATATTACTTTTGTCATTGGACCAGCTGGAACAGGTAAAACCTATCAGGCTGTTGCTATGGCTGTAGCAGCCCTGAAAAATCGGGAAATTCGAAAGATTATCCTTACCCGTCCAGCTGTGGAAGCTGGTGAAAATTTGGGATTTCTTCCTGGTGATATGAAAGAGAAAATTGATCCCTATTTAGCCCCCCTTTACGATGCTCTCAAAACCATGATCAGTCCAGAAAAACTCAAGGTCTTTTTTGAACAAAAAATTATTGAAATCGTACCTCTTGCCTACATGCGTGGACGGACATTAGACAGTGCATTTTTGATTCTGGATGAAGCTCAAAATACAACACACCTGCAAATGAAAATGTTTTTGACCCGTATTGGTGTAAATTCCAAAGCAATTATTACAGGGGATATCACGCAAATTGATTTGCCTTCAAAACAGCGGTCGGGACTCATGGATGCCATCAGTATCTTAAAAAATATAGACGGGATTGGATTTTCATATCTCACTGAAGTGGATGTTGTGCGCCATCATCTGGTAAAACAGATTATTAAAGCCTATGCAGACTCGGGGGATACCCTTGAGTGAATACCAAAAACTTCTTGATAAAGCCGCACAGGTAATACTTAATGCCCATCATACAACGGCATTTACAGGAGCTGGAATATCAGTGGAAAGCGGCATACCCCCTTTTCGTGGAAAAGATGGCCTTTGGTCTCGATACGACCCAAATTGTTTAGACTTGGATGCATTTTACCGGAATCCTGAAAAATCATGGAAACTCATAAATGAAATTTTTTACGATTTTTTTGGCAAGGCTCACCCCAATCCTGGACATGAGAGTCTGGCAATATTGGAAAAAATGGGTTATCTGCACGCTGTTATTACCCAAAATATTGACAATCTTCACCGACTGGCTGGGAATAAGCAGGTGATTGAATTTCATGGCACATCTGGTCGATTAAAATGTACTCAATGTCATCAGACGGTAATTTATCAGCCAGAATATCTCTCCACACTTCCACCTCAGTGCAAACAATGTGGAGGTATTTTGAAGCCAGATTTTATCTTTTTCGGTGAAGCCATTCCTCTGGATGCTTATCATGACGCGATGCACGAAGCGAAAACTGCTGATGTATTTTTAGTCATTGGTACCACTGGTGAAGTGTATCCAGCTTCTACTATTCCCTGGCAAGCAAAAACACATGGGGCTGTGATGATTGAAATCAATCCTGAGTCTTCTTCTTATACTCACAGTATGACTGATATTTATCTTAAGGGAAAAGCTGGTGAAATGCTCCCTGCATTAGTAGAAACAATCAAAAATCATGTGTCATCTGAGCATTAAATGAAGTCTCATTGTTCATATTTTTTCAAGTGAGAAACGGTTAAAATATTTCCACACCAAAGGAAGGGAGTAACGTATGAATAAACAAGAAAAACACCCAAAAGATACCTTAGAAGAAGAGCTCTTGCATACTCGGAAGAATGTATGGGATACGCTAAAAGATTTGGAAGAAGTAAATCGCTTCAACAAGGAATACATAAGCTTTCTGAATGGTTCCAAAACCGAACGCGAGGTTATTAAACAAGTTATTCAATTGGTGGAATCTAAAGGATTTAAAAATATTTTTTCATCCGAGGGGGTTCAGGATAGACTTTATTATCCCCTTCATGGAAAATCGATTGCAGTGTTTCGGAGAGGAGAAAAACCTTTAACCGAGGCGTTGAACATACTGGTAGCTCATGTAGATTCCCCTCGCTTGGATTTGAAACAGTATCCTGTGTATGAAGATCAAGATCTCGTTTTATTTAAGACTCATTATTATGGTGGAATCCGGAAGTATCATTGGGTTTCGATCCCCTTAGCGTTTCATGGCATTTTTGCAATGAAAGATGGGAGTATTAAAGAGGTGATAATTGGTGAAAATGAAAGCGATCCTGTTTTCACGATTGCAGATCTTCTTCCCCATTTGTCTGCACAGGTCCAAAATACAAAAAAAGCGACCGAATTCATTCCAGGAGAAAAACTCAACATTTTAGTTGGAAGTCTACCTGTGAGTCATGATGTTAAGCAAGATCAGCGATTTAAATTGAATATCCTAAAAGTATTTAAAGAAACGTATGGTATTTCTGAAGAGGATTTTTTAAGTGCTGATATAGAATTGGTACCCGCTGGAAATGCCCGTGAAGTAGGGTTGGATCGATCGATGGTAGGCGCTTACGGCCATGACGACCGTGTTTGTGCTTATACGGCGCTACGAGCAATTTTAGATGTTAAAAATCCTAAGACATCGGCTCTAGTTTTTCTTATGGATAAGGAAGAGATTGGCAGCGAAGGTGCCAGCGGTTCCAATACTTGGTTCCCTGAAATGGTTGTTGGGGAACTTTTAGCCCTGGAAGGAAACGATAGCTATCGAGCTATTCGTAGGACGTTATCGGGGGCTAGGTGTCTCTCTGCGGACGTAAATGCAGCTGTTCATCCAGACTGGAAAGAAGTTCATGACTTAAAAAATGCTGCTTTTCTTAATGGGGGACTTGTCTTGACGAAATTTACTGGCGCACGGGGTAAAGCGGGGAGCAGTGAAGCCAATGCAGAATTTGTAGCTCAGCTAAGAAAAATTTTTGACGAGCATAACATCACCTGGCAAATGGGTGAATTGGGAAAAGTAGACGAAGGCGGCGGTGGAACCATTGCCAAATTCATGGCTTATTATGGCATGCAGGTTATTGATGCAGGTGTCCCAGTGCTAGGGATGCATTCCACCTTTGAAGTCGTTAGTAAAGGAGATGTCTACGAAACATACAGGGCTTTTCAGGCAATGCTCACATCTGAATGATAAACCTCATATCAGTTAAAAAAACCTTACATTCACAGATGAGGGTGATTCATGAATCACCCTCTTTTTTACTTGAAACCTGCTGTTATTCATTTATGAAGCAATTTGTATTATTGTTTTTCTCTTGGGGATGAGGAGAAAAATAGACAAAAAGATGTTGTTGAATCTCAATGATGTGAAAAAATACTCTTTTAGATAGATATGGGAAATGCTTTTAGAATCCTAAAAGCAGATTATGCTTGAAAATTTTTAATGTATTAATAATCCTGAATTCGTGAATTAACATGATCATATTTTTTAAAATTATTATATGACGTTGAAAAACTTTAATATTTTTACAAAAATATTACACACCCTTTAAATCAAATTAATCTTTAAATTGTATTTATCATGAAGGATTTTTATTTACTCTGATTATTTATCCATACTCCTTCATAAAATATCGCTCTCGTAATGAAATTCAAAATCCATGCATACCTTTGATGTGAATGGGATTCAGGATATGAAATCTTTCTAAAAATGGAGAAAATTAATCATGTATTTTAACCCATATACCATCCCATTGATTTTGTTGGTTCTTATCAACAGTTTAATGATTGTCAGCATATACCCAAAAAAGCAGACTCAAGGTGTAACGTACTTTATGTACCTTGTAAAAGCTATTACGATTTACACATTATTTTACATTTTTGAAATCTCTACCTCAACACTGACACTAAAGGTATTATTTTACACATTGGAATATATCGGCATAGTATTCATTCCACCTCTTTTTCTTTTATTTGCTCTTGATTATTCCGGAAAACTAAAAAATGTGTCAAGAACTATAAAAACTGGGGTTTTTCTTATACCCATCCTAACACTGATAATAGTTTTTACAAATGATCAGCATCATATATTCTACCGGGTTGGGCAGTTGGAAGCAAATAAATTATTCACATTTTTCAATATTGTTCCAGCCCCATGGTACTGGATTCACCAAATTTATACTATCTTTCTCTTCATACTGACTGTAATTATTATAGGCAGAATGTGGTATTATGCTGCTCCTGTTTTTAAGAAACAGATTACCTTAATTCTTAGTGGCGCCTTATTCCCATTTGTAATCTATGCTATCTATATATCAGGCATCTTTCCCAAGGGCTTGGACCCTATACCTTTTGCTTTTTTTATTAGCATAGGACTCATCTATTTAGGATTATTTTTTTACAAAGTCTTTGATATAGTTCCCCTTGCCAGAAACATGCTTTTTGACAAAATCCCCAATGCTGTGATTGTAGTTGACAAGGAAAATCGTCTGGTCGAAAGAAATGTCTCTGCAGATGCTCTTTTAGGACTAACTCCAGAATCTATTGGTCAACCGTTGAAGAATGTTTTAAAGGGCTGGCCTGAATTGTGGAATGCCAAATCTGTTTATCAATCTTTTGATGTTAGCAAGCGAGAAGAAAACAAGCAAAAACATTATAAGGTGATGATCAATCCCATTCATGATACACAAAATATCTATATTGGTCTGATGGTTCTTTTCCAAGATATTACTGACGAAAAAAATTTGTTAGAAAAAAATCTTGAAATAAACCAATCTCTTGAAGAAAGAACAAACCGACTACAGGCAATTCTTAAAACGTTACATGATATGATTACGTGGTAGACACAGATGGCATATTTATCGATTATTATGCGCCAGAAGGTAGCAAACTTTTTTTACCAGAATCAGATATTATTGGAGCGTCACTTTTTGATATTTTTCCCGAGAAACAGGCCGAAGAACATCTGAAAGCGTATCAAACATGCTTGGATACCGGAGAGATTCAGATCGTAAACTATCAAAATGAATTCAATGGGGAAACATCTTATTTTGAAGCCAGAATTACAAAATTAAATGATCATCAAGTTCTTGCAATTATTCGTGACACAACTCTTTTTTACACATTAGAAAAAGAAATACAAGAAAAAATTACATTTCAGAATTTAATTATGGAACTTTCTACAGACTTTATCAACAGTTCGATGGAGAATCCCGATGCAATTATCATGGACGCCCTGAAAAAAATCGGCCTGTTTACACAGGTAGATCGTGTTTACATCTTTGATTACCAATTCAATGAAGGCATTATGTGTAATACGTTCGAATGGTGTGCCGAAGGGATAGAACCACAGATACAGAATCTTCAGGCAATCCCGATGAGTGAAATACCAGAGTGGGTATCTACCCATAAACAGGGGAAAGAAATTTTGATTAGAGAGGTTTCCGCTCTTCCAGAGAAGGATCACGTGAGAAAAATTCTTGAGCCTCAAGGTGTCCGTTCATTGCTGGCAATTCCTTTGATGAATAAGCAGAAATGTTTTGGATTTGTTGGTTATGATTCTGTTATCAAAAGTCGCGAATGGACAGAATTTGAACGGAATTTGTTAAAGATATTTTCAGAATTTATCACTAATGTCCTTCTAAAAGCCCGCATGCTGCAAAATTTAAAAAAAAGTGAAGAACAAATCCGATTATTAGCAGAAAATGCTTCAGATATCATTGCTCTCTTGGACAAAAATTTAAACGTATTGTATCTTAGTCCATCGTTTAAAAAAGTTACGGGATACGATCACGAATTTCTGGAAAATCACTCTTATTTTGATCTTATTCATCCTGACGATAGCGAGAAATTTTGGAAAGATTTTAAAAAACTCCGTGAACAAAAGACCAAAACATCCATCTTTACCTACCGGATCTTTCATAAAAGAGGGGATATTATATGGATAGAATCCATCTTCAACCAAAAAGTTAATAAAGAAGGAAATCTGACGCAGGTGATTGTTATAAGCCGCGATATAACCTTGAGAAAAAAGGATGAAGAAAGACTAAAGAAAAGTCTTCAGGAAAAGGATATACTTCTAAAAGAACTTCATCATCGAGTAAAAAATAATCTGAATGTTGTATCCAGTCTTTTAAATATCCAGGCGAGAATGATCAAAAATAAAGAGGATGCCATAGAAGCCTTCAAGAATAGCAGTAATCGGGTTATGACCATGGCTTTGATACATCAGAAACTTTATCAAAGTGAAAATTTTGATGAAATCAATATAACAACTTTTATACAGTCGATCATCTCTCATTTGAAAGCAACCGTAAAAGCAGGAGAAAACATTAAGATTGAGACAAACATAAAAAATATATCAATGAATATAAACTTAGCTGTCCCTTTTGGATTAATATTAAATGAGCTCTTGACAAATGCATTAAAGCATGCATATCCTCCTCAAACTCAGGGCATTGTACGGATCGACATTAACAAAACAGCCAGTGGTATCTGTGAGATAACCATATCTGATGATGGAATTGGATTACCTCAGAATTTTAATATAAGAAAAATAACGACCTTAGGTTTTCACTTGGTTAACATTCTTGTGCATCAATTGAATGGTGAATGGAACGTTGAAGGGCATAAAGGGACATCCATTCATATTCATTTCCCTATTACATAAATGATACGTATTTTTATTTGTGCTATTTCAAAAAGGTAATATTGTTTATGTTGTATTGATATTTTTATTTATTATATATTCAATAGTATTAGTTGTATTCGTGAATTTATGTCATTAATGTACCTCTAACGGAGACGGAGAATGGAGACGGAAAATCATTTATCAAGTTCCTAATTCTGGTTTGAATCAGAGTGTAAACCCTTGCAGATATCTCCTGGTTTTATCGATAAACCATCTGCATCTGTTTCATTCAACTCTTTTAATTCTTTGGCAAGATATCATTAAGTTCTTAGTTCAGAATATGATCCTCTCGCCATGGATAAGATCTGATATATTCATTATGACGTCCTCTGTCATATCCTTCGGCAATATTTGGGGATGGACACCGATGAACGTTGAATTTGGTCACGAAATCCAACATCTCTACACTCTAAAAATCTCTATACACATCAGTGGCAAGCCTCATCCCCATTTCCAAGCATCAATGTCTTCAAACTTGTTAATCATCCCATTCCTTCCTCCTCCGTTTCCCGACTTTTTAAGGTGTCAAGTGTTGCATGTAATCGTTGAATCCGGGATTTTATTCATAAGATTTTCATACAAGTTTTCATTGTATCCTAAACACCTTTTAAAGAATTCTTCACATATTTTTATACTCACTTTAATTTTTAGTCATACTGTTAGTATTCCTTATGATGTTGCACTTCAATTTAATGAGCACCTATTTATATATGATTAACAATATAATCTTGACTTTCGTGAAGAAGTGGTCTATTTTATCACCGGGGGTTCAATTAAATGCACAATCCTTTCCATATATCATAACCAACTTATCATCAGACAATCAGTTCAACTTTCCCACTCCATTCGGAATTCCAGCTCCTCACTGCGTTCGGCGTTCCAGTGCCGCTGTTGCAGTATTCAAGAAATTCAAGTGCCTTGCGATGCTCGGCGTTCAATTCCTGCTATCACGAAATTCAAAAGTTTAATCACTCGTCATTTATTTCATATTTCAGATTAAAAATCTTTAAAATCTCTGCGTCCTTGGCGTCCTTGGCGGTGAATATTCCAGCACCTCACTGCGTTCGGTGTTCCAATGCCGCTACGCGGCGTTCAAAAGATTCAAGCACCTCGCGATGCTTAGCGTTCAAACCTTGCTATCGCAAGGTTCAAAAATTCAATTACATGTATCCCGACCTTAACAAAAATACTGGGGTACTCTCT
>JAQUPD010000049.1 GCA_028716785.1 Fidelibacterota bacterium | reverse complement strand
GACCATTATACGCAATCGGCTTAACAGAAAGGAGTGAGTAAAATGAAGAAAGAAAGTCTCGAAAAAATCCAAGCAAAACTAGAACTAGCAACTCGAAAATGGTGGTTTTTTCTCATATTTCTTTTTATGCAATTTATTCCGCCATACGCATCAAAAGGTTATGAATGGCCAGAAATGGGAATGGTTACAGGGGAGATACTTGGTCACGCCATAATATCTAACTACGCCGCCTTGTATCCGATTTTTAAAATAGCTCCCATTATATTGTTTATTTTGATAATCTTTCTTAGAAATGGAGCTACACGGCTCTTTAGTATTTATGTAGCTATTAACTATGTTCTTATCGCATTCCTTCAAAACATCGCGCTAACCGAAAAATATGGTTTGGGGATTGTTACAATTAATTTTATTATGTTTCTTCTTGTCGCTATTTTTTGGATCTGGGAGGCAATTGCACAGAAAAATGATTTTACACTACGAAAACAACCACCATGGAAGTATTGGGTTATCCCTCTCGCATTTCTAGCATTTTGGTATCCTGCGAATCCGAATACGCTTATGCCAGATTTCAATCCCATATATTTATTTATAAATGGGGCTGGTCTGACTTTTTGTATGATGACACCAGTGTATCTGGCAATACTTACCTTATATCACCCTAGAGTTAATATTGCCACCTTGAGAATCACGAGTCTTGTTGGACTAATTATTGCCTTCTATAATCTGTGGGTAAATTTCTTTATTAACCCCAGTGTTCTATGGTGGAACGGAGTGTTGCATATACCCTTGCTATCTATATCCTTATATGCATTCGTCCTTTCTCTTCGAAAGAATTCGTTAGAAGAAACAAAAGGAGATTGAAAAGATTGTAGGAGCGAGCCGAGTTGAAGTCCTATTTCCATTAAAACAAGGATGCGTGGGTTTTAGGGCTTCTAAATTTATATGTTACTTATAGAAATATTTGTGAACTCTTTGTAGTTTAAAGGTGCATTCCAACACCTCACGTTGATCGGTGTTGAAAGACATCGCTCAGCTCAGTATTATCAGCATTAATAGATTCAATTCCAGCTATCTCGATCTGACAACGATCTTTCACTCCTTTCACCTATCAAAAGGTATCATGTTTAGGATTAATCCATATATGATTAACACTATAAACTTGTTTTTTGTAAAGAAGGGTGATATTTTGTCCCCGGGGGGGCTTTCAATATAGGATATTCATTATATAAAAAACACCCTTAAAGAAATTTTTCATCCTTTAACCCTATCATGTTTCTTTAACTGACCTTACTCTCTTTAACGTGTATTACCTTTTAAGAAGTTGTCTTTCAATGGAATGAATACCAATTAAATATATTATATTCAATATAATCTTGCTTTTTGACGAACAGGAGGTTATTTTATCTCCAGGGGTTTTGTCAAACGCACAATCTTTTCCATATATCATAACCAACTGATCATTAGAATATCTCTTCCAGTACAGCACACTTCATGCTGAATTCAAAAATTCCAGTGCCACATTCTTTTCATTTCTGTTACCTCCGCGGTCTCTTACTTTTAGATGAATATGACTTGACCTTATATTGCCTCTTTATGGTTACAAAAAGTTAAATGGCATCAATCTTGATAATATCTCTATATATTAAACATGAAATAATCCATCATGTCCACACAATCTATAAATATTATAGTAAACCTAATGATATTTTATGCTTACGTATAATATATTAAAACTATCAATTCCTTGATTTACTGATAATTATATCTTTATCGTCTCTGACGTCCCATAATCCTTAACAACATCAAGAAAAGATTTATAAAATCAAGATATAATTGCAATGCCCCAATGATAGCAACTTTTTGATTTACTTCAGAATCAGGAGTCCCAAAAGAATACATCCTTTTAATCCGTTGGGTATCAAAGGCTGTTAAACCTGTAAAAACTAAAACACCAATATAGCTTGTAATCCAATAAATCCCTTCACTGCGAAGAAATAGGTTTACAAGCGTAGCAATCAAAATACCAATGAGACCCATAAAGGCTAAACTTCCAATACCGGTAAGATCCTTTTTTGTAAAATATCCCCACGCTGCCATGGCAGCAAACATTGCAGCTGTAATAATAAATGTTGAGGAAAGAGATTCACTGGTAAAATACATAAAGATTGAAGATAACGTTAGTCCATTTAGAGCCGAATATCCTATAAAAGACCATATTGCTGTTGTGGCAGACATGCGATTTATGGCAGCCGATAGATAAATTACCAATCCAAATTCCCCTAAAATAAGTATAAAAAAGATACCAGGTGTGCCAAATATAAGTTGTTGTAGTGCAGCAGACATAAAAACAAACCGTGCAACAACTCCCGTCACTACTAACGCTGCTGTCATCCATCCAAATACTTTGGCAATAAAGTCTTTTTGTGCTTCTTCTACAGCATCTATGCGAGTAGATGTTCTGCTATATGTTGTTTTCTCATAGGGATTCATATTATTCATGGGTTCCTCCTGAAATTTTGGTTGAATATACGAAAAATTTAGCCAAATGTTTCATGATAACACGCTCATTAATAGAGAGAGCCTGTCATACCCTTTCGTGTAAAT
Source organism: Fidelibacterota bacterium (assembly GCA_028716785.1). Classification (GTDB taxonomy): domain Bacteria; phylum Fidelibacterota; class Fidelibacteria; order Fidelibacterales; family Fidelibacteraceae; genus Fidelibacter. The sequence continues at coordinate 8,391 of JAQUPD010000049.1, read as the reverse complement.
GTCTATAAGAAAATACCTTATCGACTTTTTTAAAATCAGACTCTTTCAGTATTTTACAGTTTTTAATTGACGGTAAATGACACTTTGAAAAGTTAGTAAAGGGTAATGATATAACATCAAATAATATGACAAAGAGAATATGAGGAATATTTAAGGATCCTCCAATGATTTTACCCAACGTTTGTCACTATTTACTTCTTATTTATCATTCATCATTCATGGTTATAATCATTTTAATTATTATCAATATTATTTTGACACACTATGTATTTTGTTTCATTCTACCCCAAAGCGTTTATTATAATCCAAAAATATTTCCATATATTGGAACCACCTAATAATCATTTAAGCATTAATCAATCATCTAAACGATGAATTACCTAATCGTTTCATCTCTTCCTTCTCTTGGATATAAGCACATCATATTCCCGGAACCTTGATTTTCAAAGGATCCTCCTTTAATTCTCCTCTCTTATACATGAATGGGCTGAAACAACGTTTTAAAATAACTACTTCCCCCCTGCCAGTATTTCCAAAACCTCATCCGTTATGCAATCTGTTTCATTGGATTTCATTAAATGTCCGTTAATTAGAAATGAAAAAATCAACAATTCCCCTTCCGGTGTAGTTACATAACCTGAAAGTCCCCGTGTGTTGGCAATTGTCCCTGTTTTGGCATGAACATTCCCTTCAGCAGGGGTATTTTTCATGCGGTTTTTCAGGGTTCCATCTACTCCAGCAATAGATTGTATTTCGTACCACACAGGCCAATAGGGTGAATGATACATACTTTCAAGAATTTTTACGAGTTGAGCCGGACTCCAATAGTTATATCGACTAAGACCAGAACCATCAGCATAAACATAATGTTGAGGTTCTATTCCCCATGCTTCTAAATAAGCTTCTACAACTTTTTGTCCGTTCGAAAAAGAACCTAATCCATATTCCTCATATCCCAACAATCGTGTCATGGTTTCAGCATAAAGATTTTGACTCCTTTTCATGAGTCCTTTTAGAATATCCCGAAATGGTGGAGATTCATGAACAATCAAAGTGATGGTGCTATCTCTCCACCTTTCATCACCTAAATCATCACAATCTACAGCTGGTGCCGTTACATGAATTCCCTGTTCTTTAAAAGTTTCCTTAAGAGCGGTACAATAAAAAAGAGTAGGATTAAAAATTGAAGGAGAATAAACGGCTGGAGTATCCCCTGCCCGCGCATAACCACTTATGTGAATAATGTTCGTACCATACTCTCGATTGACACGAATTCTTGTTTTTCCCGTATCTCCAATGGCAACATTCGTCTCAATGTTAAAGTATTCAGATCGTACATTGGGTTCAATTAACAAATCCCCATCAGGAGTAAAGGGGGGAGTTATTCTTATGTCGACATAGTTTTCATTAAACTGTAAGGCATTAATTTCTGCAGCATACCATACATCCAAATAATCAAAACTCCAACCACTTCCAATTCGCTGATCATCAAAGGCATCATCATCCCCAATAATCCGACCGTGGATCTCTTTGATTCCTTGATGTTTCAGTTCCTGAGCCCACTCTCTAAAAACATCCTGCGAATCATAATAAAACCTCTCATAAAGTGTGGGATCTCCATTGCTAAAAACAATGATGTCACCGTATAAAATAGAATCACGTACTTCACCATTTGTAGAAAGAGTCGTTAAAAAACGATAATCAGGTCCAAAATGAGTTAAAGCAACAGCTGTTGTGGGGATTTTATTATTGGATGCCGGCATAAACATGCGGTTTTCATTTTTTTCATACCAAATTTTACCCGTATGGGCTGATTTAATTTGGATACCCCAAAACGCATGATCAAACATGGGATCATTAAAAAGAGAGTCAATTTTTGCAATCATTTCTGACTCTTTTTTTCTTTCAGCTACGACAGGAATAAAGGTTGAACACCCATTTAATACCATCAACCCCAAAAGAGCAACCCAAACAAAAAACTTTTTCATAACGTCACCTTTTACCATGTTGATCCTATTTTATAGGAATTTGTAGAGTTATACAGTGGATATTCCACCTTCAAGAAGAATTTCTTGTGCTGGTATAGGAATAATATGTTTTTTTTGGGAATATCTCATTCATTTTTTTAACAGTTTCCGTATCATACAAATCACCAAAAACCGGCATAACAATTCCTCTATTTGCAAGATAAAAATTCACGTACAAAACATTCAACCAATCGCAGGGAAGTCGTGGCAATGTACCTTCCACTGTATCCACCCCTTCACTTTCTTCACAAGTAATCAGCATAGGATCCAGCTGATGAATTTTATGGACCATGAGTTTTCTTCCTTAGGCATTCTGCGTATTTTCGAGAAGTTCCAGGGCAATCCGAAAACAGGAATATTGAGGATCATTTTTGTCATGAGTCCAGGATAGAATCACTTTCCCAGTCTTGCAAAACAACAAATATTATCTCTATGACCATCTGTTTCATCCAGATACATTCCTTGGAGAAGCTAAATAATTTTCTCTACGTTTATATAGTTTTTTAGCAAATTTTCAATGTCATTTTTGACAAGGAAGGATTTCTGTTTGGATTCAACAGGCATTCTTCTGTCGTAATAAGCGTTCCCTGTCTATCCACATGAATAAAATCGCCTTCCAAAATCATGGGTGTTTTATAAGAATCCAACGCTTCGATATCGCATATTTTTTGTGCCACCAGCGTGTCAAGATCCCAAGGATAATAGAGTCCACCTTTCAATCCAACCCAAGCATTAAAATCCCAATCTACACCCCAGACATCACCCGCATTATTCACAAGAAAAATTGGGCTATTGTCTCTGACCCATGAATCATTATACAACATATTGATCACCTATATTTCCGGCAGAAGCTGATATCACGCATGTCTATAGTGAGTCGCTGATACATCAACTGTAACTTTTTCAAATCGGGAAATTGTTTTTCTACTTTCGTAAACGCCTTTTGAGTTAGTTTAGCACCATCTCGCCAGTTATCCATCCGCTCAGTCCATAAAAGCCAGCAACCACTTTGGGTTTCAAACTTACCCGGCATTCAAAATTGATCATGTTGAGGTATTGATTGAATATATTTCATGGAATTTATTAGTCATAAAGCATTTCAATAAGATTCAAATTATTTTTTAAGCAATTACATTTAGCGAAAATGGTATAAAAAGATTTCGAAATTGAAAGAATTTCATAAGACACACATAACCGCCTCTTGTTGTCAAAAAAGTATTATGGATTCGTTTCTGCATTTTACATTTTTAAATAAGGAGAAAGATCTACAAGGATTAATATCTGGTGAAGTTAGTTTTTATTTAATATAAAAACACTCTGTAAGATAGTAATTAATGAAGTTTTTTAAGGAATTTTTCAAATTTCTCTCAAATATTCAATCTCATCCCGAATGGGTAAATTTTCATATCCAAAAGGTTGAATTTCTGGTTTTACTTTTCGTGAATATTTCACGACTTCATCTTCATAAACTTTTACTTTTTTAAAGCCATTTCTTTCGAGGAATTCCATTCGTTTAAGATTATCATTGGTTGTTAGCATCTTAATATGGTGGATATTCTTTTCTCGCATCACTTCCAGGACTTTTTCAAGGAGAGCATCTCCAATTCCTTTGCCATGGACAACCGTATCGAGTGAAATAATTTGACAGACATCCTCTTTAAGACTATAGGTAATGACTCCCACAGGCATTTTATGAATAAAAGCAATAAAGCCCGGGAGTTCAGCAGGGGCATTTTTTTCGCCGCGAAACACAAGAGTTTCTGTCCGCCAACGCTGACTTATCCAAACAGGAAGCCAAATCCTATCAACATCTCTGATTGGCTTAATCGTAATCATGTCTTTCATGATATATGCTCCATTTTTATTATTACATTTACAGTTTTCTCTTTATGGGTAGAAGTGAGTGTGGAAGGATTCGAACCTTCGACCAACGGCTTAAAAGGCCGCTGCTCTACCGCCTGAGCTACACACCCAAAAATTATCAAACTAAAAAGTTTAGAAATATTTAATCCAAGAAGCAATAAAAACATTATGACCTTTTATCCTTATCTACTGTTTTTTCCTGTAATTTTCGATATAGTGTCGGCTCACTAATTTTTAATTGTTTGGCTGTTTTTCCACGATGTCCTTTAAATTTTTTTAATGTTTTCATAATGTAAATATACTGAAATTTTTTTGTAGCTTCAGCCAAAGAAAGTCCATCTGATATATTTTCATCAGTTAATTTTCCTGTTTGAGTTAAGTAATTTGGTAAAACATCACCATCGAGATACTCCTTTTTTGAAAAAATCATGGCTTGTTCCACAATATTTTCCAATTCACGCACTTCCCCACGCCATCGATGGTTTTTAAGGATGTCTAAAGCATCAGGTGTCATGCCTTTGATATTTTTACCCATCGATTTGTTGAACTTTTGAATAAAGAACTCAACAAGGAGAGGAATGTCTTCTTTTCGTTCAGATAATTCTGGGATAGGAATGTGAATTACATTCAAGCGATAGTAAACATCCTCCCGAAAACGGCCTTCCTGAATTTCTTTTAAAGGATCCCGATTTGTTGCAGCAATAATTCGCACATTTATGCGCAAAGGTGCATTAATGCCAACGGGAAAAATTTCTTTGTGTTCCACCGCTCGTAATATTTTCAACTGTCCCCGGTCAGAAAGATCTGTAATTTCATCCAAATAAAGGGTCCCCTCATTCGCGTTTTGGAATAATCCCGGATAAATTTCGTTGCCCTTTTCATAATAACCGAATAATTCATGATCAAGTCTATCATCGGGTATGGCATTACAATTTACAGAAATAAAAGGGTTATTTCTGCGGAGACTGTGATAATGAATTGTCCGAGCAATCAACTCTTTTCCCGTTCCTCGCTTTCCAACAATAAAAACATTACTATCACTTCCAGAAATACGACGAATCATAGCAAAAAGCCGCATCATAGCAGGCGATTGCCCAACAATATTGTGAAAATCATAATGATGGTGTATTTCCTTACGAAGCCATGCATTTTCACGAATAAGTTCTTTGTGCTCAATAAGTTTATTTATTTTGAGGATTAGACTTTCAAAAGTAAAGGGTTTAATGAGATAATCAAAAGCTCCTAAACGGAGAGCATCAATAGCCGTTTCTAAAGAAGCGTACGCCGTAACAATAATAAAAAAAATAGAGGGATTTTTTTCATGTACGGCTTTCATGAGATCAAAACCATTCATACGAGGCATATCAATATCCGTGATGACAATTTCTGGCGGTTGAGACTCAATTTTTTTTAAAGCATCTTTACCGTCACTTGCTTGTTCACACACAAATCCCCGCTTTTGAAGAATAGTGCTTAAGGATTCTCTGAAAATCGGGTCATCATCGACCAAGAGTATTTTTGATGACATCCTCACCTCCTTTTAAAACAGGTAAGGTAATTCCCACAGTTGTACCACGCTGTAAATCACTTTCAATCCATATTTTTCCACCCATTGCTGCTACTATCTGATAACAAACCCATAACCCAAGACCCGTACCCTGACCACTGGAACGTGTAGTAAAAAAGGGTTCAAAAACACGGTCTATGTTTTCTTCTGAGATCCCTTCGCCATTATCAGTAATAAGAATTGTTATGTGTTCATCATTCATATTCGTCCGTATTCGAAGAACAGGAGTATCACATTGACGCATGGCATAGCCAGCATTTAAAAAGATATTGATAAATACCTGCAAAAGCTGATCATATACTGAACATACGACAGCTTTTTCAGTAGGCGATTCATAAATTATATGGATATTTCTTAGATATGTGTCAAAACGGACTATCCGTAAGGCATCCTCTAAGAGAGTGTTTATGTTAATTATCTCTTTTTCACCATGTAAGGGCTTACTTAAATCAACAAGTTGTCGTAATGTTTTAGAAAGATAATCTATTTGCTGGTTTATTACTTTGAGAGTACTTTCCATAGAGTCATCTAAAACCGTTGCCTGTAGCATTTGTATTAATGAGCTCATTGATACCAACGGCTTAGAAATATCATGGGCAATGCCTCCTGCAAGTTGACCAAGGGCAGCTAATTTTTCGCTCTGAGCCATTTGTGTTTTTAAGCGAGTGCGCTCTGTTATATCATGACCAAAAAATAAAAGAACCGATTGACCATATTGAAAATCAATTAAGAGTTTAATATTCCATAAAAGCGTTTTTTCCTCCCCATCGGGTGTATGATAAGTTATTTCCAGATCCTGGCATTGTCCCTTTTCTTTTAAAAGGATCCGTACTTTTTCCCTATCAGAAGTTTTTATTTGGAGCACATCAAAAATATGTTGATTGATTCTTTCCTGTTTGTGAAGGTGAAGTACCTTTTCAGCCCAGGGATTCATATCCTTTATGCAATACCTGGCATCAGTCCGGATAAAAACAATATTTGCCATCGATATAATTTCATTCGTATAGCGCTTCTGTTGACGAAGTTCAATTTCTAACTGGCGTTCATGAGGAATATGTTGAAGCATTAACGTGATATTACCTTTTTCCTCTCGTTTTTGTTGGATCATCACTAAAAATAAGACACTTGCTGTTTTCCTTTTTTTAAAAAAAAGATACACATGCTCTCCTCGTTTCAAGGTATTCATGCATTCATGAAATGTCTGAAAGGGACTTCTTTCCCAATCTATAAGTGTTTTAAGAGAAACGGGAATGCGTAACGAAAAATATTCTTGAAGATTGTCTGAAAGAGAGAGAATTGTTCCCTCTCCATTTAGCATCATTTTACCTGATAGGGTCATAGCAAATCACTATCATTTTCACAAAATATGTTAACAAAATATTTTATACTTATCAACGCCTGAATCCTTTCTTTTAATAAATATTCAGTGTATACTTAAAAATGGAAGCACAAGGTTTTAAACCAGTAAAACTTTTTATCGCCATTTTATACAACGAAACCGCTAATCCTGATATATTTGTTCCTCATCTTGCCCGTATTTTTTCTCCAATCGATTATCGGAGTACAGTGTATTCTTTTAAGTTTACTCACTATTATGAACAAGAAATGGGAGGAGATTTATCCCGCATTTTAATAAGTTTCCAAAACCTTATTCCTCCTGATTCACTTGCTGAAATAAAACAGTTAACTCGAGTTATCGAGAGTAAATACAGCGATGAACGCAGGCGGACTATCAATCTGGATCCAGGATATGTAGATCTTGATAAAGTTGTTCTTGCTTCAGCCAAATATGGTCGACAAAAAATTCCCCTTTATGATGGGATTTATGCAGATCCAACCCTTGAATTTACCCGACAAGCATTCAGACCATTTCGATGGACATTTCCTGACTTTTCTACAGGGCTTTATCATGAAGACCTAAAACATATCCGGTTGATTTATAAGCATCAACTTCGAACATTGGATTGGTGAGAATTAAACGTCCGCTGTTCTCTGTCTTTATAAACACCAGGAAATTTTAAGATACGGTTGTGCATAACAACATAAATACCGGGAGATACCAACCGGGCAGCAAGTAAGCTTTCTGTTACATTTTGAACCGCATCGCTATCGCGAAATTCATAGGGACGCATAGCTCCTGTAAAAATAATAGGACAAGAAGGCTCCTTTATTTCATGATATAAAAGGTTGCCTGTTTCCTCGAGGGTATCTGTTCCATGGAGAATAATAACAGCATCTGCATGCCTCATTTCAAGTCGTGTTAACCGTAAAATAAGATCGCGATCTTCATCGGTCATATCTAAAGAATCCTTAAAAATAATATTCCGCTGCTGAATATCAAGGTCCGGTAAACGAAGTATCTCCAGGATTTTTGTCAAAATAGATCTATAATTTTTTAACGAACCATCCTGCTCGTTGTATGTCTTTTCAATAGTACCACCTGTTGTGATGATGGTTATTTTCATATTGTCCTCTGCATTTTGGAATGATTGATGGATAAAAATTATTTTCTCCATCTTGCATATTTTTGAAAATTTATTCATTTCTAAGATAATTATGATATTTTTTCGTGATTTAACGAAATGTATCTCATGAATTCACGTCATAAGTGCAACTCAAACAAAGGACGGAGAACAGAGACGGAGACGGAAAATCATTTATCAACGTCCCTACTTTTGGTTTAAATCAGATTGTACAGCTTGGCAGATATCTCCTGGTTTTATCGATAAACCATCTGCATTTGTTTCACTCAACTCTTTTAATTCTTTGGCAAATATCATTGAGTTCCAAGTTCAGCCCATGATCCCCTCGCCATGGATAAGATCTGATATATTCATTATGACGTCCTCTGTCATATCCTTCGGCAATATTTGGGGATGGACACCGATGAACGTTGAATTTGGTCACGAAATCCAACATCTCTACACTCTAAAA
>JAQUPD010000048.1:5868-11229 GCA_028716785.1 Fidelibacterota bacterium | reverse complement strand
ATTAAATTGATTGTAGAACAAAACAGGGAGAAAGAAAATGAAAAACGAAAGATTAGAGTTGCTGGACAAATTGTCCACAGCCCAAGCAGAGGCAAGAAAATTAAAAGAGTTGGGAGAACGTTCTAAATATAAGAATGTTAAATTCCAAATCAGTGTAATCATTAACGAATTAAAAACTTTGGGAGTGAAAGACAAATGAAAAAGACAGTAAATTTTTATGATTTTGGAGAGGCGATGAGGCATGGAGGGTTTTCATACGTGGGGTTAAGGACACTATATAATTATCTCTGTGACCTGGAGGATGATATGGATATAGAAATTGAACTTGACCCTGTAGCCTTACGATGCGAGTATTCGGAATATCAGGATTTGGAAGAATTTCAGAATGATTATGGGGATGACTATCAAAGCATTAAAGATATTGAAGACAAAACAACGGTAATACGGATTGATGGGGACGGATTTATAGTGCAAAACTTTTAATATACTCCCTGCCGCCCTGCTGGAGGCGGAAATATCCAGCGTTTTGATTGTGGGGTAAATTTGCCCTGTAATCAACAAACTCTTAAAAGGCGGTATAAAGTATCACCTTGCGAGAGAAAATGCAGTAGCGGGGAGCTGAGAGGCTGTCACGGGGATATGTGGATTATGGATGAGGGCTACAATGGCACACATGACAAGACATGAACAGAAAAGGCGGGAAATTTGGAAGCGGAGAAGTCCGCACAAACCTACTCGCAGACATAAAGATAAAAGCAAATATGACAGAAAAAGGGAGAAAAGAAATGAGAAAATTTAAAGTAGGTGATACTGTAAGCTTTAAAGATAATTGTATATACTTCTTTAAAAGTAATAACCCTTATGGGGTTATTAAGAGAATAGTTACTAAAGATTATGTGGTTATAAAAGTAATAGATGAACTATTTAGTAATACTAAGGGGTATTATTTTAGTACAAAATGGATAAAGAAGTTAAGATAACTTATAGTATAATACTCTGTACTGTATTATATTATATAATATTATAAGGGGAAATAAAATGTTACTAAAAGGAGATGTGAAATGAAAAGTCAAAATCAAATTGTTTTAAGTCACCTGGTTAATTATGGAAGCATTACACAAAAGCAATGCTGGGACATGTATAGAATATCCCGATTGTCAGCACGCATTTATGACCTGAAAAGGCGAGGTAAAAGCATATCAGCAATTTATCACAGGTTGGATAATGGTTGCAGATATGCAGAATATGTTCTCTCAAATTAATTTTTTCCTTGACAATGGGAAATAAAAGAATTAACTTATGCTAAAATTGGAGGAGTGATGCCATTCTACGAGTATCGATGCAAACAGTGTGGAAATGTAAGGATACTGCAAATGAGTATTAAATCTGACCCAGAAAAGGAAATTGACTGCGATGAGCCTGACTGTGATGGTAAATGTGTCAGGCTGTTCCCCAAAAAGTATAATCTGAAATTTATTGGGGATGGTTTTATGTCAAACAATAACCTTGCAGAGTATTGGGATTAAACAAATGGAGGAAAAAACATGAACATCTATGAAAAGATAATTGAAGTGCGAAAAGTGGCGGGCGGATTTACAAAAGACACAAAAGGCTTCAATTATGAGTATGTGTCGGGGAATCAAATTCTTAGCAAGATTAAGGACAAGATGAATGAAATGAAATTGCTGCTTCTGCCAGTTGTGACAGAGACAGCTGTGGAGCAAATTGTAACCCAAGCCACCGATAGGGATGGAGAACCTATTGACAAAATTGAATACTCCGTGTCAGGCAAAATGGAATATCATTGGGTAGATGCGGAAGACCCAAAAGATAAAATTGTTGTACCGTGGGCTTTGTTCGGAATGCAGAATGACCCATCTAAGGCTTTTGGTTCAGCACTCACATATTCAGAAAGATACTTTTATCTGAAATGTCTTGGACTGCCAACCGATGAGGATGACCCTGATGCAAAGGATACTCACGAGCCTGAAACAAGAAAAAAGAATCCTGCTAAAGTTGCACCTGACGGTGGTAAAATGATTGAAATTAGCGGTAAAGATACATTCAAACACAGGCAGGAGATTAAATCCCTTGATGGTGTATTTGATTATGACAAAAAGGTCTGGAAGATACCTGAAAGCAGGAAAGATGAAGCCATGAAGGTATTTGCAGATATGGAAATCACAGTGGACGGTGTATACAGCACAAATTTATAGGAGGATTAATGATGAAAAAGGTAGTTATTAACAAACGGCAGTATTCAGGCGGGAATAATCAATCACAGGACAATGTCCCCCTAAAAGAAAAAGAATGGGCATTTCTTGTAATCAGAAAAGCTGAATACAATACGTGGCGTGACCCAAAATCAAATAAGGATAAACTGGTTCTTGACGTTTGGTTTGAGGGTATTCCTGATGATATTTCCGCAAGGGTGTTTTCTGCTTATACAAAAGGCGGGGATGAGTTCGCAATCACAGAGGTCTTTCGCTTTGCCAATGCAGGCATTAAGTCAGCCAATGCGGTGGATGGTGAGGATGATAAATATGTGGTTGAGATTGATGATAATCCCGTGAATCTCATTGGGAAACGTGTTGCCGTATTTCCCTACAAAAATGGAAAGTATTGGCAGATATACAACAAAGTAGCACCTGCTGAACCCTTTGAGAATCCGCTGGAGAAAGTAACAGAGGCTATCATCAATTATACAATGCTCAAAGCCGAATCCGATTTTGAGAAGTATGTAGAGCCTAAATTATACCAAAACAGATAAGGAACTGCAATGGAACGACTGACGATTGACAGTAAAAAATATCAAAAGGCTATGGATATTCTGTCCAGAGCCAAGTCGGTATCCTACAATACTCGCATGGTAAAAGAAAACTATGAATCCAATGATCCGCAACTTGAAAAGTACAACAAGGATAAGGATTATGAATACATCTATACTGACGGCGAAATGCTTAAAAACTCTATACGAAGAATTAACTACCTGCTGAACAAATACCATACAGAAAAAGAATCCAAAGAATGGATTGAATACCACATTCTGAATGATAAGGTTTTTAAAATCAACAACTTTACGGTGATAGCATGATTCGTGAGGTCGCATTTGGCTTAAACAATCGTCATTATTGGACAGACAATATCCGTGAACACGAATATAAGGCTACTGATACGTTCAGTAGCCTTTGGGAATATGATGACGAAATACGGGAATATGTAGACTATAACAGAACCCTGCAAGGGTGGGATGGTATGTTGTACATGCCGGATGAGTTGATACTTGACATTGATGGCACTACCCCTGACAATGCAAGACAAAAGACTATCGCATTTCATCTCATGCTGGACGATGAGTGGAAATGTCCCCATCAGATATATTTCAGCGGGACTGGATTTCATGTGGGTATCCCTGATAAATGTTTCAAATGGCAACCTGATAAGAACCTACACAAGAAAGTTAAAAAACTATTAAGTGATTTAAATTTCTATGATTACTGCGACCCAATTGTGGCATCAAAAACTCAGCTTATCCGAATTAACAACACACGTAACGGTAAATCTGGTTTGTGGAAAATTCCCCTTACCGTAGGTGAGTTACATGAAAGCATTGAATACATTCAGGACTTGGCAAAGAAACCGAGAAGAGATTTTAACTATCTTGAAGTGGATGATATAGAACCTATCTTTGATGTAGATTCCGTGATGGTTTATTCCAAGTTTAAATCTGAGCCGTTACCTGCAAGTAAAGAACGTGTACCTGACCCTATGTATTATCCATGTATTCAGGCAATGCTAAAAGAAGCACCTGAAGGCAAGAGACATGCTTATGCCTTAAGGATTGCCTCTCACATGCGGTGGCGTTATCCAGAATATCTTGTTAAGACTATCATGTATGAATGGCTTGATGAGATTGCCAATATTGGAGACAGAGCAGAATTTACCCGTGAGGAAATGGATAAAATCGTTGAGGGGATGTATATGGCCAACGGTGGCAGAGGCTACCGCTACGGCTGTCATGACCCGATTATGGATGCGAATTGCAACTCTATCTGTAAGCTGTTTAAGGCAAAAACAAATGATACCATGCTGTCAGCACATGATATGGAACATGAGTTTATGCAGTTTGTGACGGGTAAATATAATCCCGTGGACTTGGGTAAACAATACGGAGATACATTTCCCATCTATCCAGGTGAGTTTGTAATCCTGCAAGCACCTCCAAAATCTATGAAAACAACCCTTGTGCAAAACTGGATGTATCACCTGAAACGAAAAACATACTTTCTGGAAACCGAAATGTCCCCCCGACAGATATACCAAACCTTTCTGATGATTGAAAGCGGTAAAGGGAAGGAGCATATCTATAAGAATTATGCTGACTATGAAGGATTTAGTGAATATCTGTCTGAATGGCTGACAATGGAATTTGGGACCACCTATGCTGATGAGTTGGTTAAAAAGGTGGGTGAACTACCTGAAAAGCCTGACATTGTCGTGATTGATCACTTGCATAAATTGAAGTCCCGTAAGTTTGCATCATCAGGGGAAATGAGTTTGCCTGAGATTAGTGAACATCTATTGTCTATTGCACAGAGATATAACATTATTGTAATTGCAATTGCTGAGATAGACAAAGTAAGTATACGTGAAGGTCAACATGGTGCAAGCATCAAAGGTGGCGTGAGTGCTATCTATGACGCTAATAAGGTACTAAAGATAGAGAATGTCAGCCGTGATATGGAAACTGGACTGATAAGGACATTGGATGTTAAAACACTATACAATCGTGAAGAGGAGCAATTTAATTATCGTTTTACGATTGAAAACAAAAGAATATCCGAATGGGATAAACTTTTTATAAAATAGTTCTTGACAATGATAATTGTACTGTGTAGATTAGATTAAGATATTTGAAATCGGGATAGCGGGATGGACTGGAGAGGCTCCAGCACAGTCTCATAAGCTGATAGACGGGGGTTCGAATCCCCCTCCCGCTACATTGAAATCGGGGGCGGTGGCGGAAAAGCCCAGCAGGCGTGCCTTAAATGGCTTGGGTAGTGAGAATCTACCGTCGTCTGTTCCAATAGGATTGGATTAAATGGGTAGACGCTGAACCATACGAGGAGCGGTTGAAAGCAGATGGTAGCTAAAAGTGACATTACTTTAAAACCGTTGCAGGTTCAAATCCTGCCCGCCCCAAAAATTTGAAAAGGAGATGTGATGGAAGACTTAAAAATAAGTGTTGCACTTCTGGAAAAATGGGGTGCATGTCCAGATGCAATAGAATGGTTTAAGAAGAAAGTGGGGGATGAGGAGTATTTAGTTGATGAATTGATAAAAGATAAATCTCTAAATCCG
>JAQUPD010000048.1:0-5768 GCA_028716785.1 Fidelibacterota bacterium | reverse complement strand
TTCCTGAATTCCAGACAGAAGATATGCTGGAATACTACAAATCTCTTTATCCTGATTATGAAGATGTCAGTTTGTTAATGAAACATGTTCCTAAATTCAGGACCAAATAGATGGAAAAGTATTTAAAAAGTCTTACAAAGGAGATGTGATGAGTAAATATCGCAAAAAACCCGTTGTAATTGAAGCCGTTGAGTATACTGGAAAAAATGCAAAAGAAATTTTAAGATTTATGTTTCCAGACATCGAGCCAGATGCGATCCCATTTGATGAAACAATAAAAACGCTTGAAGGGGATATGAAAATATCACATGGGGATTTTGTAATAAAAGGAGTAAAAGGAGAATTTTATCCATGCAAGCCTGATATTTTTTGGGCGACATACGAGTGTGTAGATATAAGCAACGAAAAGGAGACGTGATGAAACCTAAAATTGCAAAAAGTTCTCAAAAATTTATTATCCGTTGTAAGGTGCTTACCGATACGGATAAAGGAAAAGAATATCAAAATTATTTGGGGGAGGCTATCGGGAATCCCAATGGTATTGTTATCACGGGCAATGATAAAATAAAAACAAAGCTGTTAGACCATAATGATAAAATATTATACTTAGTAGATGAAAAATATTATGATTATGATGTGGATAATATATTTAATCAGGTGGAAGTGACAAGCTATGAGCAGGAATAAAGATAGGGCATACCGAATGGAAAAGGATTACGAGGAAACTTTTGATGGACTCCGTATGGGTACACTTGGCAAGGTGGATGTACGTAGTGACATCTTCTCAATAGAATGTAAAGAACGTCAGGATATGAAAGGGCTTAAACGATTGTATGACTGGTGGACACAGGCAGAGAAATATGCAGGCAAGCGTAAACCCTTACTTGCAATTCATTTATTGTCTACAAGTTACGACAATGACCTGATAGTAATGAAACGAAGTGATTTTATGGAGGTGTTAAAATGAAAGCAATCTTTGAAACAACTGATATAAAAGAAGCACAAAGAATCATTGCTGCTGATAATATGGCAAATGCTTTATGGGAGATTGTACATAATGCTTGGAGGATTTTTGAAAATACAGACTATGACTATCAAAAAGCATGGGATGAGATTTCTGATACGTTGGAAGAATACAACATAAACATTGATGAATTGGTGGATTAATACAATGGGGGATAACATGAGCATAATAACATTTGCTTTTTTCGTTTGTGTTGTGTACCTTTTGGGAGCAATATCAAAAGACATCAATGACTACTTTGACAAACACGGAGGATTGTGATGGCAGATAAAAGATTGATTGACATTCAGCGAGAATTGATTCTTGCACAGTCAGATTATGATGGCATGGATGAACAGCAATATCTTGCACAAGTGGAAACTCTTACTAAAGAATTGTATGCAAAAGAAGATGCGGTTCATAAATATTATCAATACCTTGAGGATACTATTGAACGTGCAAAGAAGGAAAAGGAGAAGATTGACAAATACATTAAAGTGCAAAGTAATGCGTGTGAGCGTCTCAAACAGTATGTGATAAACGTTTACAATGAACTGGGTGAACTACCCATGTATTCCGAGTTTAACCCTGTGACAATATCTGAAACCGCAGGTAGTGCAGATGTCTTCGACCCGCACTCTCTACCCGCAGATTACTGGAAACGGGAAATAGTTGAAAAACCTGACAAGAACAAAATATTAAAAGACCTGCGTGATGGTAAAAAAGTACCAGGCGCAAGACTTGAAAAGAAACAGATGATAAGGGGGCTGAAATGAGCTTGTGCCAAAACAATTTACTGAAAGACAAATACGGGAAAGAAATTTATTCGGAAACATACACGAAAACCCAGAATTGTTGGAGGTGAAGCGTGATAAACAAAATTCTTTGTGGTGATGCTATTGCCCTTATAAAAGATGTCCCCGACGAACACGTGAATTGTGTTGTTACTTCTCCGCCTTATTATGGGTTAAGGGATTATGGACATGATGGACAAATAGGTCTTGAAAAATCACCAAAAGAATATGTTGAAAAATTGGTTGAATTATTCCGTGAAATCCATAGGATATTAAAAAAAGACGGTACGGTGTGGTTGAATTTGGGAGATAGTTATAATGGAAGCGGTGGCCCCGGTAGTCAATGGGATAACAAAAACACGAAGGGTATTAAATCAGGTAATTTTAAAAAATTTAATAATCCAAATAAGAGTGTTGGCAATTTAAAACCCAAAGACCTTATCGGTATCCCGTGGAGAGTTGCCTTTGCATTACAAGCTGACGGCTGGTATTTACGGCAGGATATAATCTGGCACAAACCGAACCCCATGCCGGAAAGTGTTAAAGACCGATGCACGAAGGCTCATGAGTATATATTTCTGTTGAGCAAGTCAGCTAAATATTATTATGATGCTGAGGCTATAGTGGAGGATGCTACTGGGTTTGACGGGAGAAAAGATACTTATTTCAAGGGTGGCGTAAAATATGACGGGTTTAATGAACAAACGATGTTAAGCCGAGGGCATGAACGGTGGAGGTATAAAAACTTAAAAGAAAAGGGACAACAAACCCATATAATGCACGAAAAACGAGCCAATGGGTTACAAGATGAATTAAGCCCTATACGTAATAAACGCTCCGTATGGACAGTAACAACAAAACCGTACAAAGAAGCCCACTTTGCGACATACCCGCAAGATTTAATAAAACCGTGTATTCTTGCAGGATGCCCTGAGAATGGAATTGTTTTTGACCCGTTTATGGGTTCTGGAACGACGGCTGTTGTGGCAAGGAAGTTAAACCGAAATTATTTGGGAATAGAATTAAATCCCGAATATGTGAAGTTGTCAGAAGAAAGAATTTACAATGAACTTGGAATGTTTAATTGAGAGGTGAAGCATGAAAACATTAGGAATAATCTGTGACATTTTGGTTATTGTGTTTGTCGTGTTACTTATTGAAAAATTGTCAGAATTGATAGGTATAAGCTGGTTCTGGGTGTTTGTGCCTATAATATTATGGGTTTTTATTATGGTAGCAGGCTGTGTGTTGGCAATCTTAGCAAGGTTTTTTGACAAATGAAATACTGTAAAAATTGTAGGTATTGGGAGAAATCTGATCTGCATGGTATACGTGGTAAATGTACCCGCTTTTTCAGAGACAGGACAAATAGCACAGCCTCCGAAAGAATAATATATACATTGCCAATGGATACTTGCAGTAAACACAAATACTATTCATCAAAAGAGAAATCACTTGCAGATATGTATACAAAAAAACTACTTAACAAGCAGAAAGAGAAGGATTAAATTCAATCAAAACGGAGGATACCATGAAATACCAGAATGAAATTGATGCGATGATTGCAAGTATGGAAGATGAGTTTTATGAAAATCCAATAGAATTTCTTTCAATTAATGAAGGTGTTGTTTCAGACGGTGAGGATTATATCATTGAAGCAATTCAGCAGTTGGATAAAAATATTCTTCTTGATGCACTGGAAGAGTCGCCTATTTTAAGAGAAGCGGTTAATGATGACTTTCGTAAGCATAAAGAATATTTTAATGAAAAACTTGCAGAATATGCTTTCAGTTATTATGACCCCATGAATCAAGATTTTAACTATGACGATTGAGAGGTGAAACGTGGAAGAGATAATTGAAAAGATACGACGACAAATTAGGTTAGAAAAACATTTTTATGGGGATGAACCATCTTGGGACAAGCAAGAAAGCATTATTATAACCCCAAACGAAGCACAGAAAATTGTAGATGAATTAAAACGCCTGCAACACTATCATGATACAACAATATGTTTTTGGGCTACTGACCGACCCGATAAGGTGAATGACCCCGATGGGGTGTTATTTCAATTAAAAGATGTGGTTCAATAATGGGTGAAATAATTTTAGATACAGAAGAATTGAACCTATATGGAGAAAAACACCATGTCACTTAATGTGCAATTCGATGTCAGGGGAACTAAATATTTTATAACCTCTGATGAAAATCAATATATTCTTGAACGTGAACTGACACGTAAAGAAAGAGCTACGGGTAAAAGCTATCCTGACAGAAAGGTTGTGGGATACTTCCCGCAAATATCATCTCTTATGAGAGATTTGGTAAACATGTCACTCAGGGATGAAGATTCAAAAACCCTGAAAGAAATGAAATATGCTTTTGATGAAATATGTAAAAGCATTACACAACAATGGGACTATTGATATGGCTGATATAACGATGTGCAATAACGATAATTGCACATTAAGGGAACTGTGTTACAGGTATACAGCAATACCAACGGAAGAGTGGCAGGCTTATGCCAAATTTGAACAGGATGAATCTGGAATGTGTGAACACTTTGTAAAGAATAACAAGGGATTTATGGTACGTGATGGTAAAATGATACCACTTGATAACGTACATGATATTATGGATTTATTAAGATTAATGGGCGTAACAACGGAGGGTTGAAATGAAAGAGATAACGAAGGATGGTTGGATTGATGTGTTTAAAAACTTTTTGGAAAATGAGGGCTTGTGGGAAAGGTATGAGCAAAATGCAAAAATGGAAGGAACAGAACTTTTCATTGATACAAATCCAGAAGAATTTTTATCAAGTGCGTTTGAGTGGAATAAGGACGAGTATATTGAATGGGCATATTTGGATAGGCGGTGGCAGAAAATGGTCAAGACAATTAATTTGAGTATTGGTTTTGATGTTTCTGATTATATTGAGGCAATGGGTAAAATTTTTGAGCTTGGAAACGAAATAAGAAAACTGCTAACAATCTATTTCCCCGAAGCGAATGCAATTTGCATTGACGAGGAACACATTAGATTTTTAGACAATTATCACACATATCCAGTGGATGAGGAGGAGTAAAATGAATAGTAAAAAAAGACTTAAAAAGAGGGTGATAGCCCTTGAATCATTGTGTGACTATTTAGTCCGTGAAGTGAACGACATGGATTTTGCACTTGATATTGAAGGGAATAAGAGTGACATAAATAAACTTATTGAAGAGTTGAAAGATGTTAAAAATGAAGTAACATCCCTCAGAATGAATATTGCCGATGAACAGCATTGGATATCTAATGCCAACAAACAATTTGAAGACCTGAAACGTCAATTAAAAGATTTAAGGGAAGGGTATAACAACAATGTACCACAACTTCTAAATGACGTAAAATCTCTTGATCATGAAAATGTTTATAAATTCTATAAATTAAAGGGTGATGTAAAACGTGATAGCACGTATCTTTCAGATGTCTATAAAATAGAATCTGCACGTCTTGTACCTGATAAATCACCTAAGTTTTTTACACGTGGGTTACACGTTAGCGTAACGCCAAAAGGTGTAAAACAATACTTTGTGGTTGCAGAGAATTTGGGCGATGCAATGAAAATTGCGGAATCACAGATCCGTCATGTAGAGTGGGCATAGTCATGGATAATACACAAAGAAACATCATTAAAGAAGAACTTAAAAAATTCCGCCCCCCGTTGTGTGAGGAATATGCGCCGTGCGGGTTATGGTATCACCTGTATTGGCTGATAGATGCGGTAGTGCATGATGACATGTCAATAGATATGGTTATTTTTGATGCGTTGGATGGCATGCGGCGGGAATATTGGTCTAATGATGAAGAGGTTCGGGAAAATGAATCTTAACCTTCTAAGGATGAAGAGATTCCGGAAGATGAATCTTAATCCCCTAAGGCTTATTGTGTTGCCGTTCATGAAGTGCTATATTATAAGTGTTACA
>JAQUPD010000047.1 GCA_028716785.1 Fidelibacterota bacterium | reverse complement strand
TGGTATTATCCAAAAAATGTGGCAGAAGCGGCCATCCTTTCTGAATCGGATAAGGTTTTTCTCCATGGTGGGGGAACTGGTTTGCTCATGGGCGGACTCAAAGGGGTGGAAGGTCTTATCCACCTTGGAAATCTTCCCCTTAAAACAATAATAATCGAAAAAGACATACTTACATTTGGAAGTCTTTGCACTTATGGGGATATCCTTTCAAAACTAAAAATAGTTGCGCCAGAGCATCTTTTGGTTCAGGCACTTACCCATTCTGCAAGCACTCCCCTTCGCAATCGAATTACCTTAGGCGGTAGCCTATCTATGGCACCTCCTTGGTCAGATTTGTTAGGTCCCCTGATGGCCTTGGATGCCCATCTTACTCTAGAAGGAAAATCCCGGGGGGAGTATTCCGTGGGGGATTACCTCACACAAAAGGAACTTCGGGCGGGTTCTCTGATCACGTCTGTAAAAATCCCCTTGGATTGTGGTCTGTGCGCCCATTACCGGGAAGTACGATCTCAGAGAGATATGCCTATTTTTACCCTCACTGTCATCCTAAAAACAGAAAAAGAAAAAATCTCCCATGTCCGACTTCTTGCGGTGGGAACCCACTCAAAGTTCACTCGGATGAATGACCTAGAATCGTGGCTTCAAGGTCAATCCCTGAAGCAAGTAAATGGAGTAGAAATCGAAAAACGATGCCATCTCTCCTTTGGAAAAAAACCCGGGACTGATCCTAATTATCTCTCCGTAAAATCTGCCATCGAGTTAGGGCGCATCATTGAACGGTTGATAGGAAACGCGGTATGAATGCAGAATTTATAATAAATGGAAAATCGAAAATACTCAGCTTTGAACCAGATGAACGCCTGTTGATAACTCTCCGGAATCATGGCTATACAGAGGTTAAAAATGGGTGTCTGGAAGGTGTTTGCGGAGCATGTGTGATTCTTCTAAATGATAAACCGGTAAATTCCTGTCAGGTCCTTACGGCTTCCGCAGCAGGAGAAACCATCACAACTGTCCAAGGTATTGGCACCTTGCACGCTCCCCACATAATCCAAGAAGCTTTTGTGAAAGTTGGCGCCGTTCAATGTGGATTTTGTACGCCTGGAATGATTTTAGTGGCATATGCCCTTCTCAAGGAAAATCCAGATCCTTCTGAGGAAGAAATAAAATTGACCTTAGACGGAAATCTTTGTCGCTGCACTGGCTATGTGAAAATTATTGAAGCCATTCAACTGGCAGGAAAACAGCTTAGACACAGGCAACACAAGGGATAAATTCATGAAAAACTTTTCGCGGATAGGAAAAGGAGAAAAAAAAATCGATGGCCTTCCCCTGGCAACGGGGAGCCTGAAATTTACCGATGATTTCGTTGTGAAAGATTCCCTATATCTTGCCCTTCTTTACTCACCTCATGCCCATGCTGAAATTTTGGATATTGACGACACGGAAGCCCGAAAATCCCCAGGAGTTGTAGAAATTTTTCATTATAAAAATGTCAAACCTATCCTCCACACCACTGCTGGTCAGGGATTCCCTGAACCCTCTCCCTACGACACGGTTCTCTTTGATAAAAAGGTCCGCTTTGTGGGCGATAAAGTGGCTATGGTAGCAGCAAAAACAAAGAAAGAAGCTGAGGAAGCTTTGAAAAAAATCAAGGTAGACTATAAAATCCTTGAACCTCTTTTTGATCCTGAAAATGCAATGGCTCCAGATGCCCCCAAGATACACAGTCTTGATTGTTATGCCACAATTCCTGTGACCTATGATCCCAACAAAAATCTTGCTGCTGAAGTAGATATAGCCTTTGGCGATCTTGAAAAGGGCATAGCAGAGGCTGATATTGTTGTAGATGAAATTTATCATACGCATTATGCCTCTCATTGTGCTATTGAGCCTCATTCTGTCAAAACATTCTTTGATGAGATGGGACGTCTGGTTATTATATCATCCACACAGGTTCCCTTTCATGTCCGACGCATTGTTTCAAGAGTTTGTGATTTCCCCCTTGCTAAAATCCGCGTGATCAAACCTCGTGTTGGCGGAGGATTTGGCGCCAAACAAGAAGTGATGCTTGAACAATTGGCTGCGTGGGCTACAATCACCCTAAAACAACCCGCCACCTTGATTCTTTCCCGGGAGGAAGTTTTTCGCTCTTCACGCACCCGTCATCCCGTACGGACCCATTTGAAAATGGGAGTAAAAAATAGTGGGGACATTACCTTTCTCGAAATGGATACCCTTCTCAATACAGGCGCTTATGGAACCCACGCCCTGACGGTCCTTTCCAACTGCGGAGCCAAGGTTTTACCCCTTTTGAATAAAATTGAAAATCTCCATTTTCTTGGTCGTTCTGTGTATACAACACTTCCCGTTGGTGGAGCCTATCGCGGATATGGAGCAACTCAGGGCTATTTTGCCCTGAATCAGCATCTGGATATTCTTTCCCGAAAAGTAGAGATAGATTTTATTGATTTTGTAAAAAAACACCATATTCGAGAGGGAGAGACATCGAAAATTTTTGAAGTATTGGGAGAAGGAAAAGAAGGCGTAAAACAAGTCGTAAAATCTTGCAAGCTGGATGAATGCATGGATTGGTGCGCATCGGCGATTGGTTGGCAGGAAAAACGGGGAAAACACATAACCCATGGAGATAAAATTCGAGGTGTAGGTGCTGCAGTAGCCATGCAAGGATCGGGAATTCCCTTGATTGATATGGGAGCCGCTTCTATGAAAATAAATGAGGATGGGTCCTTTAACTTGGATGTGGGAGCAACCGATATAGGCACAGGTTCCGATACCATTTTGGCTCAAATTGCCGGCGAAGTGCTGGGTGTTAGGTCAGATAAAATCATCGTTCTCTCTTCCGATACAGACCGCACACCCTTTGATGTGGGTGCTTATGCTTCCTCCACCACTTATATTTCCGGTGGCGCTGTTAAAAAATGTGCTGAAAAAATTCGTGAACAAATTTTTGATGTGGCTATCACGATGAAAAAATGGGATCGAAAGAATTTGGTGCTTGCAGATGAATCCGTAAAAAACAAGAAGACAGGTGAAGGTGTCCCTTTATCCGATATTGCTATTTTTGCTCTCTACACCCAAGAGCAATTTCAAATTCAAGCCTCGGCTTCCCATACATCCCCAGAATCGCCACCTCCCTTTCTGGCTACTTTTGTAGAACTGGACGTGGATACCCGGACAGGAAAGGTGGATTTGATTCAGGCAGCAACAGCTGTGGATTGTGGGCAGGCAATCAATCCTATCTTAGTGGAGGGGCAGGTTGAAGGCGCTGTTGTTAATGGTCTTTCCTATGCCCTTGTGGAAAATTTTGTATTCTCTTCACAAGGGAATCTTATCAATGGCCATTTTAAAGACTATAAACTTTTTACATCTGTCGATATCCCCCAGATAAAAACTCATATCGTAAAATCTTATGAAGAAACAGGCCCATTTGGTGCTAAATCGGTAGCTGAAATTGGTATCAATACTCCTGCGCCTGCCATCGCCAATGCCATTTACGATGCTGTAGGTGTGCGTCTTTATACGCTTCCTTTTACACCCGATAAGGTGTATACCGCTTTAAAAAGGCTAAAGACTTATGATTATTAAAAATGGGCTGGTAGCCCTCCCTGGGGAAAAGGCGTTACATCCCTGTGATATTGAAATAGTAGGAGGAAAAATCCTCACACTTGGGCAAGATCTTCCAGGAAGCAATATCTTAGATGCCCATGGCTTACAGATTTTTCCCGGGGCAATTGATCCTCATGTCCATTTCAATGATCCCGGTTTTACAGAACGGGAGGATTTTATTCATGGCAGTCAGGCAGCGGCTGCCGGGGGTGTTACTACCATTATTGATATGCCATGTACATCAATTCCTCCTGTAACAACCTTAGAAAATTTTAAAATAAAGCTTGAAGCCATTGCTCTTAAAAGTGTGGTGGATTTCGGTTTTTTTGGCGGTGTTTCTGGCAAGTGTTTTGAATCAGATGTTGAAAAAAATATGCAGCAATTAGCTCCAGAGGTCCTTGGATTTAAAACCTATTTTGTTTCGAGCATGGAAACCTTTCCGCGGGTCACACTGGAGCAATTTATCCGTGTGTTGCAACTTGCAGCTCCTCTTGATCGTCCCGTTCTTCTTCATGCGGAGGATTATGAAACAGTCACACAATGTGAAGCCATGGAACGGAAAAAGGGGAACCGCTGGGAAAATTATGTAGCCTCCCGACCCGAAGAAGCTGAAATTTTGGCTGTTCGTAAGGCTGTTGATCTGGCCGAACGATGGGGTGGAAATCTTCATATTGTGCACGTTTCTACCGCTGAAGCTGCCCATTACCTTTCAGGAAAAACCTTTGCGACAGGTGAAACGTGTCCCCATTATCTTGAATTTTCCCGAGACGATTTTGCCCGGCTGGGTAGCGCTTTAAAAACGGCTCCTTGTGTAAAGGGACCAAGCGAAAAGGAAAAACTCTGGGCCTGTCTGAAAGAAAGCATGCTGGATTTTATTGCATCTGACCATGCTCCCGCACCCAGCACTCAAAAAAATACAGGTTCTGTCTGGACCGATTACGCAGGAATCCCCGGTACACAAACCCTCTTTTTGTATGCGTATTCCCAAGGATTTTGCCGCCGACACATGTCCTTGGATACTTTCTTGAAAATAACCTCTGAAAATGCCGCTCGTCGGTATGGACTCTTTGATCGCAAGGGGTCCATTGAACCAGGAAAAGATGCAGATCTAATCCTCATAGACCCTCATCAGACTACAGAAATTCACGGCCAATCCTTTTTTTCAAAAGGAAAAATCACACCTTTCGAAGGTCAAATATTTCAGGGTAAAATCCTTAAAACAATCCTTCGGGGTCAAACAATTTATGATGCGGAGAAAGGCATCACTGCATCCCCTGGTACAGGACACATTTTACGGAAAGGATAAGTTTAAATGTCATACATACTTGGTAATGCTGTTATTACCGATGGATATTCGACTCTCATGAAAAATGGGGCATTGGAGATTTCTGACAGAAAAATTGCAAAGATTGGGAAAACAGAGCAGGTGAAGAAAAAAGGAGTAAAATTTTATGATTTAAAGGGAAGACTTGTTTTGCCGGGTCTTTTGAATGGACACCACCATCTTTACTCTGCTTTAGCAACAGGATTGGCACCTATTGGTCCGACGGAAAATTTCCAGCAGATTCTGGAAAATCTCTGGTGGCATTTGGATCAATCACTGGATATAGAGACGTGTTACTATTCAGCCCTTTCAGGTCTTCTTCAGTCCATTCAATTTGGAGTGACGACAGTTTTTGATCATCATGCCTCCATGAATGTCATTAGCCAAAGTCTTAATTCTTTAAAAATTGCCTTTCTTGAAACAAATTTGAAGGGGCTCCTTTGTTACGAAATTTCCGATCGGATGGGGAAAGAAGCCGTCAAAGAGCAACTGGAGGAAAATATTCGCTTCTATGAAGAACATAAAGGGAATTCTCAAATTCAGGGATTGATGGGGCTCCATGCCAATTTTACCCTGAGTAACGAAAGCATGTCTCTCATTGCGCAACAAAAGCCTTCAGATATGCCAATCCATATTCATTGTGGTGAAGATAAAGCCGATTTTGATTTCTGTGTAGCCCATGGAAAGGCTGGGCCTGTAGACCGTCTGCATGCCTTTGGCCTTCTGGATAGGAATTCTCTCTTGGCACATTGTATCCATCTTTCGGAAAAAGATTATGACCTCATCACATCAGTGAAGCCTGTAGTTATCTCAAATCCCGAATCCAATGCCAATAACAACGTTGGTATGATGAATACAGATCGAATTCACGATTATGTGCTGGGAACTGATGGCATGACGGGAAATATTTTAGGTACGTTGCGTTCTCTCTTTCTTTTACGAAATGGGAAAATTGAAAATCCACTGGATATTCTTTTCCGCCGCCCAGCGAATGTTATTCAACGATTTTTCCCCCAGGCAGGAACACTGAAAGAAAGGTTTGATGCCGATATCGCCGTCACAGATTACGTTCCTGTAACCCCCATTTCATTGGATAATTTGTTTTATCATCTAATTTTTGGAGTACAGGGACAAAAAATGTATATGACCATTGCCAATGGCACTATCCTTTGGGAAAAAGGGGAATTCAAAACCCTGAACGAAGGAAAGATCCGCCAAGAGGTCCACGAGGCAGTTCATAAACTCTATACGGTGTATCATGAGTGATCGCTTTGCAATTGTTCCATTTCGAACCTTAACTTCGATGCTTCTCCAAGGCCTTGAGCAGGGTAAAGCTTTTGGAATTTACGATACCCTGTTTTTTACACCCTCACAAAAAGATCCCTTTAAAACAGAAATTTTTGGACATCCCTTGGATACACCCGTGGGACCAGCGGCAGGTCCTCATACACAAATGGCGCAAAATATTGTATCTACATGGCTCTGCGGTGCCCGATATATCGAACTAAAAACGGTCCAAACGCTGGATAACATTTCTGTCTCCAAGCCCTGTATTGACATGCAGGAAGAGGGATATAACTGCGAGTGGTCACAGGAATTGAGACTCGATGAATCCTTTACAGAATACTTAAAAGCCTGGATACTTATCCATCTTCTTCACCATAAATTTCACAGGAAGGGTACGATAGGAACCGTTTTCAACATGAGTGTTGGTTACGATATGGCCGGTATCCTCCAGAAAAATGTCCAGGAATTTTTCACAAAAATGGCAAATTGCCGGACGGAAAAAGAAGCCCTTCTTCGGGAAATTCAGGATCTCTACTCAGCGGTGGAAAAACTCCATATCCCCAACACGCTTTCTGACAATATTACCCTTTCTACCATGCATGGGTGTCCATCCGATGAAATTGAAAAAATTGGCACATATCTTCTCGAGGAAAAAGGGCTTCATACATTTATCAAACTGAATCCCACCCTCTTGGGTGCGCAAAAAATTCGTGAAATTCTCAAGACATTAGGCTACCATACATCGGTGCCAGATGCTGCTTTTGACCACGATATTTCCTGGGATGCAGCAAAAAGTGTCATTAAGTCATTGCAAGCAAAGGCTCAGCGCGTTGGGCTCGTTTTTGGGGTAAAACTCACCAATACCCTCGAAGCCTTCAATCATAAGGATATTTTTTCCGACAAGACCATGTACATGAGCGGAAAAGCTCTTCATCCCATAAGTATTGCTGTAGCAGCCATGGTCCGAACACATTTTCCGAAACTCCCAATCTCTTTTTGTGCTGGAGTAACCGTGCAAAACATTCACGAAGTATTAACGTGTGGATTATCGCCAATCACGGTTTGTTCGGATTTACTCAAACCAGGAGGATATGGCCGACTCTCACACTATGTTGAAAAAATGAGCACACTCCCCGATCCCTTCGCACCTAAAACACGTACCTTTCTTGAAAAATACGCAAAAGATGTCCTTACAAATCCCTTATATTGTGCTACAAATCCAACCATAAAAACAGAACGAAAGCTCACGCCATTCGATTGTATTGCTGCCCCCTGTATGGAAGCGTGTCCTGCCAGTCAAAATATTCCAGAATACATAGTTCGGACGGCAATGGATGATTTACCCAATGCATTTCGTGCTATTTTAGGAAACAACCCTTTTCCATCCGTTACAGGAATGGTATGTGATCATCTATGCCAGACAAAATGCACTCGTATAAATTACGAAAATGCACTTCTTATCCGGGATATTAAGCGGTTTGTGGCAGAAAACGCCCCTGTTGAACGGCTTATTCCCCCATCGCAAAAAAATGGGAAGCGCGTTTCAGTTATTGGTGCAGGTCCGTCGGGACTATCATGTGCTTATTTTCTTATTCTTTCTGGATTTGAAGTTGATGTGTACGAATCCAAGCCTTTTCCAGGGGGCATGCCTGCACGGGTAATTCCCCGTTTTCGCCTCTCTGAAAAAGCCCTCCAGCAAGATATCCAACGCATTGAAACATTAGGTGTAGCGATTCATTGCTCTCAAAAAATTGACACTCATTTTTTTGAATCCCTCCGCCAAAAGAGCGATTTTATCTATCTTGCTGTGGGAGCCCAACACACGTTAAAAATATCTATTCCTGGGGATAGGGTTGAAAAGGGACTTTTAGATCCTCTAGAATTTTTAGAGGCTGTTCAACACGGGAAGAATCTTCTTTCTGGAAAAAAAGTATTGATTTTAGGCGGTGGAAATACAGCCATTGATGCTGCTAGGACGGCAAAACAACTTGTGGGAAATGAGGGTTTTGTGACAATTGTGTATCGCCGCACGCGACAAGAAATGCCAGCAGATGCGGAGGAAGTGGAAGCAGCGCTGAACGAGGGTATCGGTATCCTTGAACTGGCAGCACCAGAAAAAATTCTCTCAAAAAATGGAACAATAACTGGTCTTGTGTGCAGTCGGATGGCGTTGGGGGAACTCGATGCCTCAGGTAGACCCCGTCCTATAAAAATTCCCAACAGCTCTTTCACCCTTATGGCCGATTGCATAATCCCTGCTTTTGGTCAAGTGGCTGACATTGATTTTATTCCTCAAGAATTGCTAAAAATTAAAGACACAAAAACTCGGGAAATTGGCATTCCCAATGTTTTTATTGGCGGTGATGCATGGCGGGGGGCATCCACACTTATCCATGCAATTCATGATGGCCAGCAAACAGCTCAGGTCATTCTCGAACGGTGTGGCCAAACCCTTCAAACCGCCACCCTTACAAGTCCACGCGAGGAATTATCACACCGTCAACATCATAAAAATCGTGCTCGCATTATCCCCGGCGTGCATCCACAAAAAATTCCTGTAACTAAACAGGACACTCATGCCTTGGTTGAACTCACTCTCACAAAAGAGCAAGCCCTTTTTGAAGCGTCCCGATGCCTGCGGTGTGATGAAGTATGTGATATTTGTGTGACGGTCTGCCCTAATCGGGCAAATGTATCTTTTTTTGTGGATCCCTTTGAAATTCCCCTAAAAAAGGCCATCATGCAAAACCATAAAATCACACAGCAAGCGGATGGAGTTTATAAAATTCATCAAGCCTATCAAATTTTAAATATTGAGGATTTCTGCAATGAGTGTGGAAACTGCACAACATTTTGTCCAACAGCGGGAGCGCCTTATAAAGAAAAACCAAAAGTAGCCCTGACAGAAGAGAGTTTTCGACGGCTAGAAGAAGGATTTTTTCTGAAGGATAATACCCTCAAATATAAACATATAGGTGAAATCCTTACGCTGATAGAAACAAAAGATGGGTGGTTATATGAAGGAAAAGATTTTTCTGCCGAATTGGATCAAAAAACCTTTGACATTCGTTCTATAGAAATTACCAATTCAGAACGATCAACGGTTAGCCTTCACCCAGCAGTAACCATGAGTCTTATTCTGAACGCTTTAAATAAGGAAGGAATATACAAATGAGTCAAGCTAACATTATCCGCCAAAAGGCACATCTTTACCGACACGATACTGCTCAATACCTATCGGAAATGGTAAAAATTCCCTCTGTAAGCTGCCAGGAAAAGGGAGTGGTGCAAAAAATAAAAGAACTTTTGGAATTAGCGGGGGTAAAGGACGTATGGATTGACAGATTGGGAAACTGCATTGCTCGGGTTGGGAGGGGTTCTAAAATTCTTGCCATTGATGCTCATATTGATACAGTGGATACAGGGGATCTTTCCGCGTGGGATTTTCCACCCTTTTCCGGTTCGATTCATAGCGACGTTGTCCATGGCCGGGGAACTGTAGATCAGGAAGGAGGCGCAGCTTCCATGATTACAGCTGCTAGAATTCTTACGGAACTGGCGTATGATGGAGAATATTCGGTGTATTTTACATTTACAGTTATGGAAGAAGATTGCGATGGCCTGTGCTGGGAATACCTGATCAATAAAGAAAAATTAGTCCCAGATATCGCCGTTATCACAGAACCCACAAATCTGGGCATTTATCGTGGCCACAGGGGACGGATGGAAATGGAACTTATTTTCAAAGGACTCTCAGCCCATGGTTCTGCACCAGAGCGGGGAAAGAATGTGATCTATTCTGCCGCAAGGATTGCTCTGGAAATTGAAAAATTGAATGATGTTTTGCCCTCAGATTCTTTTTTGGGAAAAGGCACCATTGCAGCCACTCTTCTCCATACTAAAGCGCCTTCCCTTTGTGCGATTCCGGATATGGCTCACATGCATATCGATCGGCGACTTACCTGGGGTGAAAACAAAGAGAGTGCCTTGGCGGAACTTCAGAAAATTTGCAAGGATGATGTTAAAATTGACATTCCGGTGTATGACAATCCAAGCTATAAAGGAACGGTTTATCCCCTTGAAAAATACTTCCCAACCTGGAAAATTCCAGAAGATCACCCCTTGGTAAAGGTTGGGGAAAAAACCTATGAACACCTTTTTCAAGAAAAGCCCCGTATTGACAAGTGGACCTTTTCAACCAATGGAGTTTCCCTCTGTGGACGCCATGGAATTCCCTGTATCGGCTTTGGCCCGGGGAATGAAATTTATGCCCATGCACCCAATGAGAAAATACCCATTGAGCATTTGGAAAAAGCAGCGGCTTTTTATACGCTTCTTGCGTATGAATTGTGAATGATAAATGATGAATTAAACTTTGCAAGTTTAAATCCCCTCACTTCACGCTCACCCCGCGCTCTTTATGGAAAACCAAAAATAAATCTCTGCGTCTCTTCGAGCTCCGCAAGAGGATAAAGAAGGAAAAACAATGCCTCAAACACTCTTACACGGGAAACACCTGATTACATTTCAGGATTGGACCAATCAAGAAATTGAGATGGTTTTAGGTGTGGCATCTGATTTAAAACGTCGATTTGCCATAGGAGAACCACACCGACTTTTGCAGGATAAAACCCTGTTTATGATGTTTTTTGAACAATCTACCCGAACCCGGAATTCTATGGAAGCCGGGATGACCCAATTGGGTGGCCATGCCCATGATTTAACGCCAGATAAAATGCAACTTTCCCATGGAGAATCGGCAAAAGATACAGCCATGGTCCTTTCCCGGATGGGACATGGCATTGCCTGTCGCAATTGTTTTTATGGCATCGGGAATCCTTACCTGAATGAACTGGCCAAACATGCATCCATTCCCGTCCTCTCCCTTCAAGATGATCTTTATCATCCTATGCAGGTTATTGCCGACCTTATGACGATTCGTGAATATTTCGGAACCAATACAAAAGGCTTAAAAGTCACCATATCCTGGGCTTATGCTACATCCCATGCAAAACCCCTTTCTGTGCCTATTTCTCAGCTTCTCCTCTTTCCCCGCTTTGGTATGGAGGTAACCCTTGCAGCCCCTAAAGAATTCCCTTTCCCAGACTTTTTAGTCCACCAGGCAAAAGAAAACGCAAA
>JAQUPD010000046.1:6692-12059 GCA_028716785.1 Fidelibacterota bacterium | reverse complement strand
TCAATGCAGGTCTTATTTATGTTTTATATGGTAAAGACGAAAAAGTCACTCTGATCTATACTGAAAAATATGAAAAAACAACGTTGAATATTGGATTTGGTATTGATTATAACTTTTAGCACTTTCTGAATTTGATTATCGCTTAGACCTTATAAGATATGAACAAAAGGACACCTATCAGGTGTCCTTTTGTATGAAATGATCTTTAAAAAAAGTGTTGCTTTAGAAAATTAACAGGTTTGGGATGATACTCCCAGCGCTTTAGCCATTTTTATTGCAAGGTCCTTGCAATGTTGATAATCTTCCTCTAAAGGTCTGTACTTGGCTTCATAAGGTGGATGAATAAGAGTGAGTCCTGTTGTTTCTGCAATGTGTGATAGGGTTTTTACACCACCACCGCTCCAGGTTGCCGTTCCAAAAATTCCAAGATATCGATTTTTGATACCCATGTGTTCTAGGCTGGTAGTGAGTGTTTCTACGGTAGGGAAAAGGCCATTGTTATAAGCAGGACTCCCGAGAATGAGTCCCTGATATTTCCAAATATCACTAAGAATATACGAAAGGTGCGTTTTCGAGGTATCATGCACAACAACGTCGGGAACGCCCGCTTTAATTAATTCCCGAGCAAGATAATCTGACATGCGTTCTGTTCGTCCATACATAGAACTATAAGCTATGACAACTCCTTTTTCTCCTTCCAAACGAGACCATCGGTCATATAGTGAGACGATGTGACTCAAATTCTTTCGCCATATAAGTCCATGGGTTGGGGCAAACATGTTGACTTCTACGTCTTTTAACGTTTCTAAAGCACGCTGGGTTTGTTTGATATATTTTCCTACAATGTTAGAGTAATAACGCTGTTGTTCGGGTTCCCACGCGTCAAGTTTTGCTTCATCGTCAAAAAGAACACCATCCAGACTTCCAAAACTTCCAAAAACATCGCCAGTAAAGAGAATTTTTTCCCTTGTCTCCAACGTCATCATGGTTTCTGGCCAATGAAGCATGGGAGTCATGATAAAACGAAGCGAATGATCCCCAAGGTCAAGAGTATTACCCTCTTCTACGGTAAGAATATGAGGGAAATCTCCAAAAAATCCCTTGACAAATTTAAAAGTGGTTTTATTCCCCACAAGAGTGATATTTGGGTATTTCATCGTGATCAGCTTTAAGGCACCCGAATGATCTGGCTCCATGTGATTTATTACAAGATAATCTACCGGTTTATCCGGACCTAAAAGGGCATGGATGGCATCCAAATATGCTTCAACATGACCTATTTCTACGGTATCTATAAGCGCTGTTTTTTTGTCTTTAAGCAAATAGGCATTATAAGAGATCCCTTTTTCAAGAGGCCATAAATTTTCAAAAAGATGAGTTCGTCGATCATTAACACCAATCCAGTAAATGTTTTCACGCAATTCTACACCATTCATATAGGAACTCCCTTTTGTTAAAAGAAAATAACCAAAAATAGAGGAGAATAAAAAGAGATATTACCAAAGTAATGAATGAAACATAATCAAGCGAAGGAAGATATGTACGATAAAGTTAAACTTTTTTAGGGCATAGTTATCACATAGATCTTAAAAAGATCATTTTTCTTCTTGGCATAAAAGAAAATGGTTTTGCAAATATTCCTTTTAAACGCTTTTTGAATTAAATAATTTCAAGCCATGGCAGAGCTCCACGAAATATCCCCAGATGATTTAACAGCCTATTTTTCAATGCTTCCTGGATGGGAGGAAAAATTCACCTATATCCTTGATTTAGGCAAAAAACTTCTTCCCTATCCTGACGAATTTCGTGATGATAAGCACAGAATTTATGGATGTCAGAGCATGGTGTGGTTAAAAATAGAGATGAAAGATGGAAAGCTTTATTTTGTTGCTGATGCCGATGCAGCCCTTGTCCGAGGCCTTATTGCTATTCTGATGATTGCCTATAACGGAAAATCCCCCCAAGAGATATTAACCTTTGATATTGATCAATGGTTTGAATCCCTTGGTTTACGATCCCATTTATCCCCAACACGCAGTAATGGCCTAAATGCCATGGTAAAGTCCCTTCAAGCCTATGCGCGAAACGCACTAAATCAGGGATGAAAGGTTATTAATGTCTCTAGTTATTGTACAAGGGAGGAAGTATTCTCTAGCCCAATGGGAAAAATACCTTTCCTTTCAAGCAAGAAAAATTGTGTGCCATGAAAGTTGACATGTCACAAGGATATATTCTTATTCCTGCCTATCAGGCGGAAAAGACACTTTCTGATCTTTTAAGCAGAATTCAAGGATGCAGTATCCTTCACATTGTTGTTGTGGATGATGGGTCTACAGACAATACTGCCCAAATAGCCCAGGAAGCAGGCGTCCATCTCTTGCAGCATAAAGAAAATTTAGGGAAAGGAAGAGCCCTTCAAACAGGGTTTCGATACATTATGGAAGCAGGAGGAGCATTTGTCATAACGGTCGATGCTGACCTTCAACATCCACCAGATGCTATACCAGGCCTTGTGAATAAGTATTTGCAAAATCCGGGGACCTTTATCATCGGAGAACGGGAGCGAGATAAACACATGCCCATCCATCGTCGATGGAGTAATGCCATCACAAGCTATCTTGTCGGTAAACGAATTAAAATGAAAATTCCCGATGTCCAATGTGGATTTCGATTAATTCCCGGGGAGTGTTTATATGAACTTGTTGAAGGAAATAAAGGATTTGTTTTTGAGACAGAAATGGTGATTCGTCTTGCGGATAAGCACATACCTTTGGATTTTTATCCAATTCCAACTATTTATATGAAAGATGGCCGTAGCAGTATCGCCCATGTTCGAGATACTTTTCGTTTTATCAAAATGTATACCTATTCTTTTTTAAGGAGACCTGATTAATGTGGCAAAATCTGTGGCAACTAATTCTTATAACCTTTCTTCCATTTCTCGAACTTCGTGCCAGTATTCCTTACGGCATTCTTATATTAAATATGCCATGGTTTGAAGTCTATCTTATTTGTATCGTTATCAATTTCCTCTTGGCTCCCATTGTCTATTATTTTCTTTACTGGTTTGTAGATATTCTTGTTAAAATTCCTGCGATTGAAAAATTTTACGATAAAATTGTCATAAGAACGCAGCGACGAATTCACGATAAAGTAGAAAAATATGGAGAGTGGGGACTTGCTCTTTTTATTGGTGTTCCTTTGCCTGGCTCAGGCGTTTATACCGGCGCTTTAGCAGCCTTTCTTTTGGGCGTTAACCCTCGCAAGTTTATGATTTCTGCCCTTGTGGGTGTCTTCATTGCGGGGACGGCTGTGCTTCTTGTGACCATCACCGGCGTTGAATCCCTCCAGTTTCTTTTAAAAAAAGTCTAACTTACTAAAGTTATTACATAAAGGAGAAATTTTTGACTTTAGGTTTGTAAAGAAACTTTATAAACTATATAGAAAATGGAGGAAAGGAAAGGCATGGATCTTTTGAAAGACATTGAGACGTTAGTTGTTCGAGGACACATTGATGCTGCGTCTAACTATCCAAAGGATTTAAGTGGGAAACCAGGTGTTCGGGAAAAGGTTGCAGAAGCCCTTGAAAAGGGATTTTCACCGCAGGATATTTTATTGAATGCGTTAATCAGCGGCATGAAAATTGTTGGGGAAAAATACGAGAAGAATGAAATTTTTGTTCCTGAGATGCTTTTTTCTGCAAAGGCGATGAAAAATGGACTTCAACAAATTCGTCCATTGCTGGTAGGGGATGTAAGTATCCGCGTGGGGACCGTTATTTTAGGAACTGTTCAAGGGGATATGCATGATATTGGGAAAAATCTTGTTGGGATGATGTTAGAAGGGGCTGGTTTTGAAGTCATTGATTTAGGGATAAATACGCCTCCTGATAAATTTGTTGCGATGGCACGACAACATCCAGACGCCCTTATTGGGATGTCGGCTCTTCTTACAGTGACCATGAAAAACATGAAAGCAGTCATTGATTCGTTACGTTACAATGGACTTAAAAATAAAGTTATGATTGGTGGGGCACCTGTTACAGAGTCTTTTGCTAATGAAATTGGTGCGGAAGGGTATTCCATAAACGCCAATCAAGCAGTTTCTTTGGCAAAGCAATTACTTTCAGCTTAGGGCATTTATGTTTAAACATTTACGGACCCCCAATTTTGAAAGGTTAGATAAAACCCTTCGGAATCAAAAGGCTGATGCCATTCCATTGATTGAGCTAGGAATTCATCCTGACATAAAAAAAGAAATTATGGGAAAGCCCGTTATAACAGTCCAGGAAGATATTGACTTTATGCGGATTATGGGGTACGACTTTCTAAAAGTCCAACCAGAAATCTCTTTGAAACTCAATCGAAAAAAAGTAGAAGATGCCTCAAAAATCACCGATAGATCGTGGTCCACAGAACACGAAGGATTAATAAAAGATTGGGAAAGTTTTGAAGCCTATCCTTTTCCTAAAAGAGAAGAGATTAATTATCACCGGTTAGAGGAAGCCGGCAAGCGCATTCCAGACGATATGGGAATTATTGGTCAATATGGAGATATCTTTACCACGGTTTGGGAAACCATGGGGTTTGAGACCTTCTCTATGCTAATTTATGAAGAACCAGCATTGGTAGATGAACTATTTCGTCGCATCGGAGATGTGATATATAGTATGTTTGAAGTGATGTCCCAGATGGATTTTGTAAAAGTTCTCTGGTATAGCGATGATATTGCTTATTCTTCAGGATTGTTGGTACATCCTGATTTTCTGCGGGAGCATTTATTTCCCTGGCTCAAAAAAATTGGTATCCTTGCAAAACGGCGTGATATTCCTTTTATTTATCATTCCGATGGTGTTTTATACGATGTGATGGATGATATTTTAGCGTGTGGTGTGACTGCCCTTCATCCTCTTGAACCCATTTCCATGGATATTGCAGAATTAAAAAGTCGCTATGGTTCTTACATTGCCCTTTGTGGTGGCATTGATGTGGATCAGTTAACACGGGGATCAAAAGATTCTGTTCGTGAGCTTACCCGTAAGTATATCCGCATTGCAGGTAAAGATGGCGGATGGGCTGCTGGTTCATCAAATTCTATTACTGAATATATAAAAACTGAAAATTATCTCACGATGGTTGAAACCGTCCTGAAAGAAGGAACATATTAATTGGTCAAAAAGATGTTTGTGGTAAGTATATTAAAAACAGACAAAAAAATTAAAGAGATAAGAAATTTCTGATAGGCGTTTTCAAGAGGAGCAGAACATAGCTGTTGGATTTGAACACTCGATATGATAGGTAAAAAGGGGATGAAAATGCTCGAGATAGTACAAAAAAGGTATCAAGAGGGGAGACGAATTGTAGCACC
>JAQUPD010000046.1:0-6592 GCA_028716785.1 Fidelibacterota bacterium | reverse complement strand
ATCTTTGTCATCAGCGAGGTGTGGCAATGGTTTATCACATTTGTGGAAATACAGAGCACCTCTTGGAATCCTTAAATGAATCAGGCGCTGATGCACTGAGTCTGGATTCTGATGTGGATTTTCCAAAAGCAGCTCAAAAACTTTCTAAAGATATCGTCCTTATCGGAAATCTGTGTCCAACCGGTTCCATTATGACGGGGAAACCAGAATCTGTTCGCAAAGAGGTTCAAGATCTCTTAACATCGATGAAAGATGTTCCGAATTATATTCTTAGCACCGGCTGCGATCTTCCTCTTGAAGTTCCTGAAGAAAATGTTACAGCATTTATGGAAGAAGGGCGATCTTTCTTATTTTAACATTACCAACCGCTGGATTTTTGTTCCAACGGGTGACGTTAGGCGAACAAGATAAATTCCACTTGAAACAGAATGGCCATTTTTATCAGTTCCATCCCACGAAAGGATATACGTTCCTTCTGTGGCATATCCTTCATATAGTGTTTTAACAAAGCGACCCTGAATATCAAAAAGATGTAATGCTACATTTCCTGACTGAGGTAGAGAAAAATGAATATTTCCTTCAGGATTAAAAGGATTGGGGAAAATGGATAATTCAAAAGTCTCTGGTTGATGCTGATGGGGATCTAGCGCTGATGGTACAAGAGTAAAATTCCACCGGTAAACGCTTTGGAATCCTGCCACATTACGGACACGAACTTCGGCCGAGTAAAAACCAGGCTCTAAAGGTGTTTCAGCAACACGACGGATTTCTCGGGTATTCCAATTACAATCTTTGTTGATATTGACACCATTTAAATCCAAAAATACCGAATCCGTATTTACTTTATTGATGGTTTCCCGAAATTTTGCAAAAAGGACAAGGTTTGAGGTACTTACTGTGGCGCCATTTTCAGGGGAAGTAGCATGAATGTGAGGATATCCAATAATTTTCATTTCTTTTTCATACCAATTGTTGGAGTATCGAATTTCTTGATAGGAATAATTAGGGGGAATTTCTACTGTCAATAAATACGTATCACTCACGAGAGAATCGGGGAGATCAACCTCTTCCTCAAAAGATTGCATTTCTCCCGGCTCTAAAGGATCAAGTGGTATTTGATATAAAACGGTGTCGATATTTAATTTGTTAATTCCGATACTGGTTAATCGCCATTGAAGAGTTCCAGGAGCCGTTGTGGTGTCCCCTTCATTTGTGATTGTATAGGCTAAGAAAATATGTTGGCCAGTTGTTATGGTATCAGGTGCACTGTTCTCCATATCTAGTGCCCAATCAGACCGCTGAGGAACATCTGCCTGAAAATAAATAAAACAATGCACAATATTTAAATTTTGAAAACCATTATTATATCCTGGCCAATCGTAGCGTGTTAGTTCACCATCAAAGCTGGGATAACCAGGTGTATTTTTATTTCCATAGGGATCATTGACAATGATGGTTGTTGCTTCTGGATTTTCATAGCCAATGACGGAAATGTAGTGACCAGATGATGTAAGGGAATTCAATAAGACAAACGGCATCCTTAGATTTACTTGTTGAATCAGCTCTTGACGCGTTGGAGACCAGTCTACCGGTTTGTTTGCCATGCCATTTTTCCAGGCAAATTCTGCCATGTAGCCTTTCGTATCTGCCCAGTTGTTTTGAGTAATATATCCGAACGCTCCCCATCCACAATACCCACGACTGCATCCCATACGATCCATGTAGTAGCCTAAAATTGTATAGTATTTTTCACAAATATAGTTACCATATAAACTTTCATGGGAATAGGGCTTTGAAGCAATGGTAGGCCAAGGCTCGATGGTGCCATAATAGGCCAGACACATGACAGCGGCTGTTCCACCGCAAGCAGAAGATCCTGCACCAAACCAATCGGGTGGATCATAGACTTGATGGACATAGGGAATTTCAAAATAAACAGCCCCTTTCGACATGGAGGAAATGGGTCCATATGTGACAGGAAGGGATTCCTGACATTCAAAGAGAACAGTTTCTCCCTTGTCTTTTGAAAGGCTTGCAATTTTTCCATCTTGCCAAGTATGATATAAAAGGCGCTGCTGTTCACGATCCCAAAAGGGATCCATTTCAAACTGTGATTGTGTATGCGTGAGTTTTTCAACCGTCTCTTCTTTAAGATTAAAGGCATAGATATCAGCATTTACTGCGACGCCGTTTTCCACCTCAATGCGATGGAAAAAAATGGTTGAGGAATCTTTCCAGACAGGTGAAAAGCCATGGGTTAATTCTTTGGCAATTCCTTTGTATAAAGAATAGACCCAAAGAGTACCATTTAGGGAAGAAAAGAGAATCTGATCCCCATTTGGACTCCATTGTGGATAAAAGAATCCGCCATCAAGGACAGGAGAAATTTGAGTATGTTTGCCATTGTTAATGTCTGTAAGCCAAAGCCGATCCATGTCATCATTGGATACCACCCAGCAACCATCGGGAGAAATGGGGGCTAAATTGGCATAGGCAGGTAAATCACAGGAACGGCCATCACTGGTATAAAGGCGAGCCCCTGATGTCCAGGCGGCAATATCATTCTGTGTAAAGGATACTTGACCTGCTTTAGTCACAGGAGATTGAAGTGCGTGAATTTCTTTTGTGTCTGGATCAATCAGCACAGGTACGTGTAATCCATTTTCCAAAATAACTTTTGTGCCTATCAAGCTTGATCGGGGAGCAATTGATATGTGATACCCAATCCCACGCCCTGTGGCAAGCGTTATTATTTCTCCATCATCCAACGTATATAAAGCAGAGGCACGGGTATCTGTAAAGAGAAGTGTGTTTTTCAACATGTGAGGTTTTTGAATAAACCCTTCTGCTTCATTGCTATATAAGGGAAAGATTAAAAAGATGAGCAATCCACAGAGTGTCCATAATTTTTTCATAATGATATCCTATTCTATTTTATTTCCATTCCTGGTATGCGGTTAAATTTTGTTTTTAAGATTGAAACATTTTCTAAATAGCGATTTTGCTGCTCTTTTTGAAGGTTTTGTGCCTTAAATCGTAGCTTCTCAGCTTTTTCACGTTGATCTAGTTGGATATAATAATTGGAGAGATTCATTAAGAGGGAGGAATAAAGATACGAAGATTCAGGAATATCTTTCATGAGCCTAAGGACAATTTTATACTCTTTTTTAGCGCTATCCATGTCGCCTAATGTCCGGTAAATTTCTGCAAGATTGCTGTGAATTTCAGCCTGTTTCATGGTGGAATTCTCTTGTTTTTTCCAGATTTTAAGTGCTTTATGCAGATAATTAATGGCTTCATCAGGTCTACTGGTGATAAAACACACAGAGGCAAGATTATTATATAAAGCGGCTGCTTGAATAGAAGAAGCACCCCGTTGATTTACTTCTCGTGCTAAGGCTTTTCGATAAAATTTTTCTGCCAGATCAACCTTTTCTTTTTCCTCCATAAGAATACCCAAACGCGTTTCTATCTCAGCAATTTTTACATTGTTAGAATCAACCTTTTCCACGAGTCCAATGGCTTTAAAATAGAGATTTTCAGCATCATCCAGCTTTTGGAATGCCTGATGAACCTCGGCGTATTGAGTATAAATGTCTGCTAGCAACAGATAATTTTCATGATGGGCAAGAGCTGCGGCTGTCATGGCTTTGTTTAAGTAATTTTCAGCCAGTCGCGGTTCCATAAGCATCATAGCATGATCGGCCAATTGAAGATAAACACGAAGGGTTTTTTCATCTTTTGGCCCATACATCACTTCAGCCATTGATTGAGCCCGGAGTCCAGCCTCAAATGCTCTATCTGCATCCCCCATTTCAGCCCCAAGACGACTTAAATCCATTAAATCTGTCAATGCCTCAAGTGTTGCTTTTCCTTGCTTCTGAATGTCGAAAATCATGTCATCAATTTTTTGAGCCAGTTTTTGCTCTTTGGGAGTATGTATCCAATCAACATAGCGATCATATAAAGAGGGAGAGCGTTCACATCCTGAAAAAAGCAGAACAATGGTTCCAAAGATAAGGAAGAAAAAATGTTTGTGATGCACAAGAATCCTCTCTTCAGATGTTAAATAATGTTGAGGTATAGAAAAGCCCCCTTTGGGGCTTTCAGAGCGAGAGACGAGGTTTGAACTCGCGACAACCACGTTGGCAACGTGGGGCTCTACCACTGAGCTACTCTCGCATTTTTCAAATGCCTTTTATTTTACTTTGAATGACAAAAAGAAGCAAGAAAAAATGTATCATACCTATGCAGGTGGAGATGTGAGTGCATGGACAAATTCCCGTGTTTTTTTTGGGATATTTTTTTCTGTTACTTTTTCAAGATATTTTATAAAAGCAGACCCAATAATTACGCCGTCTG
The DNA here is from genome assembly GCA_028716785.1 of Fidelibacterota bacterium. GTDB lineage: Bacteria > Fidelibacterota > Fidelibacteria > Fidelibacterales > Fidelibacteraceae > Fidelibacter. The sequence goes on along the minus strand of JAQUPD010000046.1, from coordinate 2,230 downwards.
CATAGCGAGAGTAAAAAGCAATATCCTGATGAGAATGAATACCAAATCCTACAAGAAACGGATGGGTTAAAGATTTTTTTAATGTTTGTAAAAAGGGTAAAATATGAATGGGGTCTGAATTTTCTCGGCCGGTAACACCAGCGTAGGCAACGACATAGACAAAAGAAGTGCTAGCGTCATCAATAGCGTGTAGCCGTTCGTCCGGCGCATTGGGTGGCAAAAGATAAATTAAATCCAAGGCATATTTATCAAGAAAGGGTGTAAAAAGTCCTCTTTCTTCTAAGGGTAAATCAGGAATAATTAGGCCATTGGCTCCCCAAATGTGTGCTTGGTTTAAAAATGTTTCAATACCATAGTGATAAATTGGATTCAAATAGGACATGAGCAAAATGGGGATGGACGATTGTTGGCGGACTTCTTTTAAAATTTCAAAGGTATGAGAAATTCTGAATCCATTATTTAACGCAATTTGAGAAGCTTTTTGTATAACAGGTCCATCGGCAAGGGGATCAGAAAAAGGAATTCCTAACTCAATAAAATCTACCCCAGCTTTATCCAGTTCTAAAATAATTTGAGGTGTATCCTTAAGATGAGGATATCCTGCTGTGATATATAGAGAGAGGAGAAAATCTCCTACAGCTTTTTTTCGGGCTATTACTTCATGAAGTGTTTTATTCATGGTGATCCTTTTTGTGATAATGGTGTGAATAAACAAGCATATCTTTATCACCACGTCCACTTAGGTTAACAACGATAAGTGTCTTTTCGTCTGTATGAGGAGCAATTTTTTCCAAGATTGCCAAGGCATGGGCACTTTCCAATGCAGGGATAATTCCTTCGGTTTTACACAAAAGAAAAGCGGCTTTTAAAGCTTCTTCATCGGTAACCGTTACATACGTGACGCGTTTTGTGTGATGTAAAAAACTATGTTCTGGTCCAACGCCAGGGTAATCCAATCCTGCAGAAAGAGAGTGGGCTACTTTTATCTGGCCATCGTAATCTTGCAAGAAATAACTTTTCATTCCATGAAAAATGCCCAGATCTCCCTGTGTTAAGCTGGCAGCATGTTTTCCCGTATCAAGGCCACATCCACCTGCTTCAACGCCTATCATCTCTATTTGAAGCATAGGGAGCATGGGGTAAAAAAGTCCCAGAGCATTGCTTCCACCACCAACACAAGCAATGAGGATATCAGGAGCGCGATTTTCTTTTCTTTTAATCTGGCGAAGGACTTCCTCACCGATTACTTTTTGAAAATGGCGAACAATAAGAGGAAAGGGATGGGGCCCAACCACAGATCCCATGATGTAATGGGTCGTTTTGCTTGTGGCAATCCAATCCCGCAAGGCTTCATTGGTGGCATCTTTAAGGGTGCCCGTGCCAGCAGATACAGGTCGCACCTCTGCTCCCAGCATGGTCATCCGATCCACGTTGGGCTGCTGACGTTTCATATCTTCAACACCCATGTAAATACAACATTCAAGGCCAGCTCTGACAGCAACAGTAGCTGTAGCAACACCATGTTGACCAGCTCCCGTTTCTGCAATGATGCGCTTTTTTCCCATATATTGGGCTAAGAGAATTTGTCCAAGCGTGTTGTTGATTTTATGAGCGCCAGTATGACACAAATCCTCGCGTTTTAGATAAATGCGTCCACCACCATAGTGATGGGTAAGATTTTCTGCAAAATAAAGGGGTGTTGGTCTTCCAGCATAGTCTTGCAAATCGGTCAAATACTTTGCTTGATAGGTTCGATTTTTCTTGAACGCTTGAAAGGCATCATTCAGTTCCATTAAGGCTGGTCGCAACACCTCCGGAACAAAACTGCCTCCAAATTGACCATAATAACCGGCGTGATTAGGAATCATTATGTTTCTCCCTGTGAGCTTTTTGAAAATTTATTGGTTTCCCAGATAATCTTTTTACGTTGTATTGCATAACAAGGGTGTTTAACTGTTGAATTTTTGTGATGTCCTTTTCTCGGGGTTTTTTCTCTGAACCCCCGGCAACATCGATGATAGCAGGATGGACCTTTTCCAGGGCATTTTTAATGTTTAAGGGAGTAATTCCTCCTGCCAAAATGAGTTTTTCTCTGGAAAATGATTTAGGAATTTTATCCCAGTCAAATACATGTCCTGTCCCACCATAAGCTGTATTTGAATATGCGTCAATGAGAACCATGTCTTGGGAGTTTAAAAGAGGCACCATATCCTCTTTCAGCCTTTCTATT
>JAQUPD010000045.1 GCA_028716785.1 Fidelibacterota bacterium | reverse complement strand
CTGGAAAAATAGTATGATAACTTTGTTATAGATAAATGCGAGTTAATAAATAATGTTGTACTTTTTTAGAGAGAAATGTTGCTTAATCATAAAGATTTTGAAAATAAAATAAAAATCCCTACTCTTGCAGACAAATAAGATGACCGAAAATTAGAAAGAATTACAGCATTAATGGGAGATATGACATGTTTTGAAACTTTGCAACTCGATTTATTGGGAGGCACATAACAGCGATTATGCTCAACGATGAGTCTGTTTTTCACAAGGTTACCACTGAAAATTTTTTTGGTGTTTTCTTCTTTAAAATTCACGAAGCAGAGAAATCACAAAATCATTTTGCAAATTGTCCAACAAAATTTATAAAACAACGTGGGTATTATGATAATTTCGATAATAATTTTAGTTGGTGTCTTTTTACTCATTGCAATTAGACAGATAGGCAATATTAAACTTCAGATTTGGCAAATAATGCTCTTTGGAGCAATAGCTGTCTTAATAACACGTCAAATCTCTCCAATAAATGCTTTAAAATCAATTAATCTAGACGTAATGCTTTTTTTATTTAGTATGTTTGTTATAGGTGTCGCCCTTGAAGAAAGTGGTTATCTATCTTATCTATCTTATAAAATCTTCAATAGAGTAAAAAATACAAATCAGTTATTATTGATTATCATATTTGGGGCGGGCTTTGCTTCGGCACTTCTTATGAACGATACTTTGGCTATTATAGGAACACCCATGGTTTTGCTTCTTGCAAAAAAGTATAATATAACTCCCAAATATCTTTTGATTACGTTAGCATTTGCAATAACAATTGGTAGTGTTATGAGTCCTATCGGAAATCCGCAAAATTTTCTTATTGCGACACAAGGAAATATTAAAAATCCATTTCTGACCTTTTTGCAATATCTATTTATACCTACAATTATAAATCTTTTTGCGGTTTTTCTTGTAATAAAACTTTTTTACAGAAACCATTTTAAAAATGATTTTTTAAATTATTCACAAGAACCAATAAAAGACCATAGACTTGCACTATTATCTAAAATATCCCTTATTCTTCTGTTAATATTAATATTAGTCAAAATTGCAATGGCATTTCTAAATATACAAATGGATTTTAAATTAGTTTATATTTCGATCGCAGCTGCCTTACCAATTTTGATGTTCAGTAGAAAAAGAATCTTTATAATAAAAAAAGTAGACTGGCACACATTGATATTTTTTGCTGCTATGTTTGTGCTTATGGAGAGCGTTTGGAATACCGGATTTTTCCAGTCTGCCATGAATACCCTAAACATAAATCTTCTTTCTATTTCTACAATATTGCTAGTAAGTGTTTTATTAAGCCAATTAATATCAAATGTTCCATTTGTAGCGCTTTATCTGCCGATGATTTCTCATGCCGGTGCAACAATCAAGGAGATGATTGTATTAGCTGTAGGCAGCACAATAGCAGGCAATTTGCTCATACTCGGCGCTGCAAGTAATATCATTATAATTCAGAATGCCGAAAAGAAATCAGGAGAAACAATTACTTTTCTGGAATTTGCAAAGATAGGTATTCCAATGACGATAGTGAATGTTTTAATTTATGGCTTTTTTTTATTCCACTCTAAATAAAAGGTAATTCCCGCATAAAAAATTATGGAAGCATTGTAATTTATAGCAAGTTTTTTTAAATATGCCGTTACCTTTGGAAATCTTGATATGTTGAACTCTTGCATGTAGGATTGGGAGCACATAACAGTGGGTAAAAAGCGAAATCAAAGATTTTTCCAAATTCCAACAAGTTGGAACTTCGTTTATCTGTAAGCTATTGAAAGTAATCAATAGAAAACTATGAAGGAAATGAAGTGATGTTTAAGAAAAAGCTTAACAACATAAGTGAAAATAAAAAAAACGCGATTATACTTATTTTGCTTTTTGGCGTAATTAGTTTACTTGGGGATATCATCTATGAAGGTGCAAGAAGTGTCAATGGCCCTTATCTACAGACTTTGGGTGCAAATGCGGCCATTGTTGGCTTTGTTGTGGGTATTGGAGAATTATTAGGTTATGCACTTCGTTTATTTTCAGGCTACTTTTCTGATCGGACAAGAGCACATTGGTTATTCGTAATATTAGGTTATGGTTTGCTTATATCTATTCCGCTACTGGCATTGTCAGATTATTGGCAATTTGCAGCTGTCTTTATTGTTCTTGAAAGAATCGGAAAAGGATTAAGAAGCCCGGCTCGAGATACTCTCGTGTCACATGCAACCAAACAGGTCGGCACGGGATTCGGATTTGGCATCTCTGAGTTTCTGGATCAAATTGGTGCTACAATAGGTCCTTTGATTTTTACTTTTTTCTTTTTGTCTTTAAAAAGTGCCCAGAAAACAGTTGCGGACTATCAGCAGGGTTATAGGCTGCTTTGGTTTCCCTATGGATTGCTGTTAATTGTTTTATTAATAACTTTTTTTAAGTTTAAGACACCCAGGGCGCTTGAAGAAGAAACAACATCAAACAAGAACAATTCTTCGAAAATTTCAAAGATTTTCTGGATATATTCTCTTTTTACCTTTTTAACCACAGTGGGTTTTATCAATTTTGCAATCGTGGGGTATCATCTGAAAATAAATGAAATAGTGTCTGAATCACATATCCCCCTTTTCTATGCTATTGCTATGATTGTCGACGCAATATTCGGGATAATTGTAGGAAAAAGATATGATAAGCTGAAAATAAAACATAAAAACGAACAGGCAGGACTCTTCGTTTTATTATTTATTCCCATACTTACCGCCTTGATTCTTCCCTTAATTTTTTCATCGAATATTGGGTTTATTGTGATTGCAGTATTTTTTTGGGGTATTGTCATGGGTTCACACGAAACAATCATGAAAGCTGGAATTGCCGATTTAACATCCATAACGAAACGCGGAACAGGCTATGGCATTTTTAATGTAATATATGGCCTGGCTCTGTTTATTGGGAGTGTCGTTGCTGGATACCTCTATGATATCTCCATCTCTCTGATGATAACTGCATTTATCTGCATAGAAGTTTTAGCTGTCGTGGTATTTGGTATATTGAAAAAGGAGATAAACTCAATTCCCTCTTGAAAGGAAGTTTAAGGTGACATTAAAACGATTTCCCTTGCGTTACCCTGCTTTGCTTAGAGCATTTAAGCGTGATTCGTTATGCCAACGTGGAAAACTTACTAAAAGATAATGTGGTATAAGAATGTTGTTCTCACGTAAGTTTATAGAAGCAAAAAAAGTGTGAGATGATTCTTCAATGGCCATAAAATGAATTTTTAATAACATATATCTTAATTTTTGTAGTTTTTTCATTTAAAATGTGCAGACAAATATCCCTTGTGCGAAATGATATCTATAGGTGCTTGATGACAACCCCGAAAGAAGAAAAAAATCCCCATTCTTTTGCAAGTGTTTAGACATGTTGATTTCCAATGAGTCATGTCTATTTCTTTTCCTTTCGACACCCTGAAATGGTAAATCTAGATAAAATTCTTACTTTTTTAATGAAAGAAGGAGTTTCTTATTAACTTATAAAAGGGGTTGGTATGGTTACTGAACCCAAATTTTTAATGCAAATGGCTAAAAAATCGTTAGTGGGGAAATGGGATATAGCGGTGATCGCAGTGTTTTTATGTTTTCTAATCCTTACAGGGTTACAAGTGATACCGGATATAGACCTTTTGATTTTTGTAATAATCGGTGCGTCCCTTCTTTTAGACCCTCAATTCTTTCATTGTCCATTTCGAGAAATCAAAATCCTCATATAAGACAACTTTTTGAGGGATTTGATAATTTTAGTACAGCTGTAGAGACCTATCTTTTAAGTAGGCTATTCATTTTTTTATGGTCGATTCTGTTGGTAATTCCTGGAATAATTGCTGCAATATTGTCTATAACGTTTTTTTATTATTGCCGATAATAAGACACTCTCTCCTATGGATGCAATTCGACAAAGTAAAAAGATGATGTATGGTTATAAGACAAAATATTTTTATTTAATGATGAGATTTATTGGATGGGTAATTGTGGGGATTTTAACAGCTGGCATAGGTTTTCTTTGGATAGCACTCTATATGAAAGTTAGTGCTGCTAAATTTTATGATGATCTTAAATTAAATGTTCTGTTTGTAGAGATATAAAATCTATTACCTTATATTAAGTAACCCATTCCAACCTTCGATTTCAATCGTGGACTGCGGAATCCATTAAAATCTGTTCAAGGATTTTGATTCTATCTAAAAACCCCTACTTTTTATTCGAAATAGCTTGGTGGTGAGTGTTTTTTGAGCGCTAGTATAAAAAATATCACTTTTGAATGCGCTCTTACGTAAATTTCTCTTGGGGAAAAAGACAACTTTCATTTTGCAAATCTCTTATACACCATCTTTTGAATCGTTTCTTATAAATTCCCCCCAGTAGCATAAAAAGGAAGGATATAAACACTTATGACGGAATTAGAAGAATTACAAAATCGAATAAAAATCTTTTTACGGGATAAAAATAAACGTGGATTTAGGGTTTTTGAAGGATATTCTCCTACAGAAATGGATCAAATTTTGTATCATCCTTTTGCAATAACAAGTCCTATCAAATTTCAAAAGCTGTCCTACGCCGACTATCAAAAAATACCCATCCTCAATCAGATAAAGTATTTAGCAAAAATAATTCAAGACAAAGGGACGTTAACCCTTACTGCAAAAGGATATTTACCAACAAAAATTGTTGCAGATCTCTATCACCAGGGATTTTTGAAAGAATTCTTTATTGAAGAAGAATATGTGAAGTTAATCAAAGAAATGGACTCCATGACTGTGAGTCTAACACGGATTCTTTTAGATTTATCAAGAATAACAAAAAAACGTTATGGAAAACTCAGCCTGACAAAAATGGGAGAAAAACTCCTGACAGACGATGATATGCTTTTAAGAAAAATTCTGGAAACATTTGTTAACAATTTTAATTGGGCTTATTTTGATGGATATGGAGAGAATTATATCGGTCAACTAGGATTCGGATTTTCCCTAATCCTTTTATCAAAATATGGCCATGAAAAACGTCCAGATACATTTTATGCAGAGAAATATTTTAAGGCTTTTCCACGTTTAATAGAAGGCATCGAACTAAAATACGATTCTGCGGAAGATATAGCAAAACGATGCTATTCACTTCGTACATTTGATCGCTTTTTAGATTATTTTGGATTAATAGACATTGATCAACAGGGGGATATCAAAAATTCTGTTAAAAATATCACAGTGACAGACCTTTTCGATCGTTTGATAACAATTGTGCCACCTTCCTTAGAAAACTTTTAGATTAGGTATCGCAGGAATTGCCCTTTTTATAAGTTTCATCGTTAAACCTCTTAATCGTGTCTGCCAGTAAATATTTTCCCAAAGGTAATTTTCTCTACAAACTCTCTTTTAGACATAAATACAATGGGTTAACACCATATAAAAGAGTATGGAATATTTAAAGTGATTCAATTAATAATTTTCCTAAAAAAGGTTGTAATACCTTGTTATATCTTGAAAATGAGGACATTAGAATAAGATAGAAAAAGTCTGAGTGAGAAGCTGTTCAGCGACCCTATTGGCACCAAGATTGCAGATTTCGTTTATATTCGGCGAAAATACTCGGGGAAAAGCAATCTCTGAACATATCCAGACTCCTGTGATAGCTTCCAGTACCTATCTTTTTAGGATATAAAGGATTTCAAGGATATAGAATGAAAATTATTTAATAAATCTAAGAGAGCGCAAGAACTACTTAATTTTCACATTAAGACACAATGCCGATCTGTTGAAGTGCATGAACATGCTTCGTGGCTTTGATTGAAAATGAATAATCAGGAACAACCAATAAAACTCTGGTCATTACATCCTCAGTATTTGGATTCTTAAAAACTCGTGTCTTTATGGCGGGAAGGATTGCTGGCAAAAGCTGTATTAGAAGGAGAAACCCATGGGTATACATGCCATCCGCAGTTGAATATATTTCGTAATCATCTCGAACCTGTAGCAGCTATCCACTGCTATTTGCAAGCAGTGCTGCAGGAAGCTTTTATCCTAAAATATCATGTTGATGTCGGAAAGATTGATACGGCTATTCAAACAACTCCACATATTGTAACAGAAAAACAATTAACCTACGAATGGGAGCACCTTCTGAAGAAACTCAAGGTACGTAATAACAAGCTTTATCAACAATTGGTAGCGATATCCAATCCCGATCTTTACTCCCTTATAAAAAGTATCCCCAGCCCCACCAAACTATTGAAAATAACATCATAACATTCCCCGCTGGGATTCAATGTCCACCATTGTTGAATAAACAGTCTTGCTTTCAAGCTCCTTTTTGAAAAAGATATTTTTGTTTATTAATCAGATGAGATTACTAACAAAAAGGAAAATTTTATCTTTTGCAGGGTTTTTTAAAATGATAGTTCAACAAGTGTAATGCCACAATTGCCTTTATCTTTTTTAAGAGACGGGTAACGCTGGAGGAGATTTTGACCTTCCGGCGTTGTTACTGACAAGGATTCACCAGGGAAAAAAGCCTTAATTTTTCTTTGATATAAAGCGCGTTGAAGATAGTGATGACACGCAACACGAATATCACCACCCACACCAGAAGAGCCATAACCGTGTATGATACGAATCAGAGGAACGCCTTCGTGTTTAGCAAAATTTAAATTCCTTTCAAGCCTAATCATAGCTTCTTCTACCGTGGGCATGCCCTCTTCTAAATTAATTGTTCTAATTATCTCCCGTCTTACCTTTTTATGTGTCTTTTCTTGGGGATGACTATGTTTGCAATAAGGACACTCTTGCTTATCGTCTGGAAAAGGATTTCCACATAACTCGCAATATTTCATGTCTAAATTTAAAAGGAAGTCTAAAAGAAAGGAAGGATAGAAGTAATCCAACCCCTAAGACAGGAAAGAGCTTGGAACAGGCTAATTTGGCTTAGGGAATAAGAAATATCTTATTAATATTATTTTTAATATAAGCATGTCTTATGTTTTTCGTACTTTCATTTTGTCCAGCAGGGAGGGAGTAAGAAAGCGGTTTCTTATATTTTATTAACTTAAGTCTTCGAAGAGTTATTTTAAAAAGGTGTATCTGACTTTTGAAGATTTTTCGTACCAAGCATCAGGAGGGATTATTTAACAATGATAGTCCAATATACAGTGAAAATGCTGGTTGGAGATGTATCAATGAATCCTTTAATTTAAACACAAAATATTAATTAGGATATAGGATAAAAAAACATTTTTACTCCTGATATGTTTTATTAAATTTCAAACCCATCATAAAAACAACAACGATAACTATAAGAAGAGAGGGAAAGATATGTGGAAACTTAAAACAGAAGATGCCAGTACAGAAAGACTTCTTCAATTTGTCGGCGGATATTTTTTCTTTTACATTATTACGGGCATAAGTGTTAAATACTTTCAAGACGTTGTTGGAATGCACAGCATGGAGTATCTGGTATATAGTACTGCTGGCTCCACACTGTTAGCAACCGCTATTGTTCTTGTCCTTCGATGGTACAAACTTGAGTCTATTCGCATGATTACATGGGGTTCTTTTACGTTTCCTTCTGAGCTTCTTTATATCATTCCATCGGGGATTATGACAGCTGTTGTTGTGCCAACAACAACCCTGCTTTACAGTTTTAAAGGAATTTCTGTGATGGTGGCAATGACAATCATGCGGGGATCGGTGATTATTATCGGTCGAATTGTAGATGCCATTCAAATTAAATTGGGTGTTCTAAAGAAAAAAGTCTACTGGGAAGAAAACATGGGTGTGATATTTGCTGTTCTTGCTGTGAGCCTGAAAATTCTTACAGGAGGGAGCGGCGGGGGTGCAAATCCCTTTACTAGCACTCCCGTGATGGTTATCTTTTTTAGCTATATTATTGCTTATGCTATCCGTATTTATATTATGAATTATTATAAAAACACCCGTCCCAAAGAGAGCCACGTAGATAATAATAAGTCCTTTTTTGCCATCGAACAAATTGTTTCAACGTTTACCATTTGGGCTGTTTCGGGTATTCTCGTATTCCTGGCGTTAAAGAACAATTGGACTGGAGAGCGAATGACACCTTTTGTCAAATCGTTTACAAATCCTGTACCTCGCTATGGTTCGGCGATGTTCTGGGGATGCGCTTACGGTATCGTGGCATTCTTTTCTGTTTTTCTCTTTATGTTTAAAGGACGGACAGCAACCTTTGCTGGCTTGGTGAATCGGTTGACCTCCCTTGTTGCTGGAACCTTTTCTACCTTGTTATTTGCTCTGATTTGGGGAGGAAAATGGCCAGAAATCATTGACTGGATAAGCCTTTTCTTTATCTTTATCGCTGTGGGGTTCCTGTCTAGAGCTGAGAAAAAACGGATGGTTGAACTAAAAATAAAACACGAAGTGTGAGGAACATGATGAAGAAAAGACACTTTGACATAATTATTCTTTTAGGACGTCCAGCCGCAGGGAAGTCTGAAGTTATCGATTTTTTGAAAAAAACACCTGTCCAGGAACGCATTGAACGGTTCCATGTGAATCATTTTGAGGAAATTGATGATTTTCCCATGTTATGGACATGGTTTGAAGAGGATGCTATTCTGGACAAAATTATGCATAAGCCCCGCCTGTATACTGATAAAGATGGCTACTTTCTCTATCAATATTTATGGGATCTTTTGATCGAACGGATTTCGTTGGAATATGAGAAACGATTGAGAGATGAAAATTATCACGATGCTAAGACGGCAATTATTGAATTTAGCCGTGGTTCTGAACATGGAGGCTATCAATCAGCCTTTCAACATCTTTCTGAAAAAATATTGAACCGTGCTGCCATTCTTTACATTGATGTTCCCTTTGAAGAATCACTCCGAAAGAACCGTAAACGGTTCAATCCAGAAAGACCTGATTCTATTCTGGAACATGGCTTACCTGACAAAAAACTAAAAAAACTGTATTATGAAGTAGACTGGGAGACCTTCAAAGGGAATGACCCCGAATTTATTACTGTCCGCGGAATACGCGTTCCTTATGTTGTTTTTCAGAATGTTCCCTCTCAAACCGACGATCCTAAATTGTTAGGTCCTGCTTTAGATAATCATTTGGGTCGCCTATGGGAAATCTGGAATAAAAAATAACACACATTTTTTAAAATATTTCCTGAAGCAATTCTTTCTGAAAACAGCCGGTATATATCGGCTGTTTCTTTGTGTTTCCTTTTTGATTCCCTGAAAAACTCTCTTTATATTTATCATTGAAGTAATGCTTCATTTTTTAAGTAATTAATAGCCTTTGGCTTTTCAACAAAAGGAGGAGATACAATGGATGTACCGAAACGGCTTGTATCACTTGATGCTTTTCGCGGACTTGTAATCGCTTTTATGATTATTGTAAATACGCCTGGAAATTGGCAACATATTTATCCGCCCTTGCGTCATGCTGCCTGGCATGGATGCACACCCACAGACTTGGTTTTTCCTTTTTTCCTTTTTATTGTTGGTGTTGCTATGTGGTTTTCCTTTCGAAAATATAATCATACAGCCACCCCTGAAGCACTTAAAAAAGTCCTTAAAAGAACAATCCGTATTTTTGTTCTTGGCCTTCTTTTAAATGCTTATCCCTTTATTCAGTTTGATCCATCCTTAACGTTTGGACAAGAAGTAGCAGCTTATTATGGACAGTTACGAATTATGGGAGTTCTTCAACGAATTGCCCTTGCATATGGCTTGGCTTCTCTGCTTGTCCTGTATACAAAGCGAAAAACATGGTTGTGGACAGGAGTGGGTATTCTTGTGGGCTATTGGTTGATTCTCATTGTGTTTGGTGGGCCAGAACCCTATTCGTTGATGGATAATGTAGTACGAAAAGTAGATCTCTTTGTCTTTGGCGAAAATCATATCTATAAAGGTTTTGGCGTTCCTTTTGATCCCGAAGGCTTACTCAGTACCCTTCCTGCTATCGTTACAGTCATGATGGGGTATGAGGTCGGACGAAGAATTACAACGGCAAAATCTGCTGCAGAACTTGTCAATGACCTCTACCTCTATGGTGTACTTGCTCTTGCTGCAGGTTATCTTTGGGGTCAGTTTTTTCCCATTAATAAACCCCTGTGGACAAGCTCGTATGTTTTGTATACTGGGGGATTGGCAATAATGATGTTAGCACTTTTTATTCTTATTATTGATGTGAAGGGATATAAAAAATGGACCTATCCACTACAGGTCTTTGGAATGAATCCTCTTTTTCTTTATATACTTTCAGGCGTGTGGGTTAAAACACTGTCACGAATTGTCCGCTGGACAACTGAAGATGGCACTGTGATGACCGGTCTCCAGTGGATATATCAAAATATCTGTGTTGCCCTGCTGGGGGATAATCCCAATGGTTCACTTCTCTTTGCACTTTTGCATATTTTCTTTTATTGGCTAATTTTGCGAGAACTCTATAAACGAAAAATTTATATTAAAATTTAGGGAAAAAACGATGAAAAAAATTACAACATTGATGATTTTATTTCTTTTTATTGCAGGCTGTGCGTCTACAGAAAAATATGCTGTTAAACCAGGGATTGAAGTCCTTAGAGAGCGAGATTTTGATCTTTTGAAAGGGAAACGTGTTGGACTTTTGACCAATCCAACAGGGATTGACCGAGAGTTAAAATCCACCATCGATATTCTTTGGGAAGCACCAGATGTGGATCTTGTGGCGCTATATGCCCCCGAACATGGCGTGCGGGGAGATTTTGATGCTGGTGATTATGTTGAAAACTATATCGATGAACAAACGGGTCTCCCCGTTTACTCTCTCTATGGAAAAACACGCGTGCCAACTCCTGAGATGCTGGAGGATATAGATGTCATTGTCTATGATATCCAGGATATTGGCTGCCGATCATATACCTATATTAGCAGTATGGGAAACATAATGAAAGTAGCCGCTGAAAATGATATCGAAGTTGTTATTTTGGATCGTCCCAATCCCCTAACTGGGAATAAAATTGAAGGCAATGTTGCCGAAGAAGGCTTTTTCTCTTTTGTCAGTGCCTACCCTATTCCGTATGTGTATGGTTTAACACCCGGTGAATTGGCATGGATGATTAACGAGGAAGGCTGGTTGGAAACAGATAAAAAATGCAAGCTCCATGTTGTTCCTATAGAAGGCTGGAAGCGATCCATGACTTTCGAAGAGACCGGCTTGCCTTGGGTTCCCACCTCTCCCCATGTTCCCCATGCTTATTCTGCCGCTTACTATGTGGCGACTGGGATTCTTGGCGAACTTAAGATTGTCAATGAAGGTGTTGGCTATACTCTACCCTTTCAACTCTTTGGAGCAGAATGGATTGACAATCCTTTTGAACTGGCAAATCGCATGAATGCCTTAGGGCTCGATGGTGTGAAATTTCGACCTATTTTCTATAAACCGTTTTATCGTCAAGATGCCGGAAAAACCCTAAAAGGAGTTCAAGTCCATATCACCAATTTTGAAAAATCCCCCATGATGTATGTACAATTTCACTTTTTGGAAGTTCTTCACGAGATGTATCCCGAGGTAGAGATTTTTAGTCTGAATCCCCAAAGACATTCCATGTTTGACAAAGTGTGTGGGACGGATGAAATTCGTAAAAAATTTAGTGAACGCTATCGTTTCGAGGATATTCAACCCATTCTTGAAAGAGATATAGAATCTTTTAAAAAACTCTCTCAAAAATATTATTTGTATCAATAGCGTGGATTACGCAAGGAATGATATCCTTAAAGGTGTAAACGTGTTGTTATGGAAGGAGCAACTTTTGTGTTGCTCCTTTGCATTTAGATGAGAATTTGCTGAGGAGTAAATTTCAAAGATTAAAGAGTTTTAGGATATCTGTGGTATAAAAAGAATATTTTTTGAAGGATTTTAGGATTTTGGTGTTGATAAAGGAGGATAAAGATACCTTGAGAAATGTCACTTGTGTTTTTCACGTGTAAGGAGGATAAGGAGCGGAATGACATCCCTATTGAAAAGGGTAGGATTCAGTGAGGAGTGGGAACGGCGCTTTAAAAATCTTCCTGAGGATATAGCCCCTGGACGTGTTATAACGGAATATAAAAAACGATATCTTGTAAGGATGGAGAAGGGGGATATGGAAGCAGAGCTCTCAGGGCGACTACAATACAAAGCGACATCCCGCGAGGACTTACCGGTGGTTGGTGATTGGGTTGCCCTTATGCTGGAGGGCGAGAAAGCCCTCATTCGATACGTTGTGGAAAGAAAGTCTGTATTGGC
>JAQUPD010000044.1 GCA_028716785.1 Fidelibacterota bacterium | reverse complement strand
TGGATTCGCTAAATTGTAATAGTACTGCAATTGACCCAGGGGTAGTTGTCGTTCAAGAAGGGCTCGATTCCCTAAACGCTTTAATTGATAGTGTCCAAGTGTTGCTTTTAAACCAGCCATTTGCACCACTTGGACTTGAATTAGCTTGGATGGATTCCCTGCAAAATGGAATTGATGAATTTGATGCTATTCTAGCTGGCAAGACCTATACGATCGGTCCAGAATCTGAAAATAAAGTTATCCGTCCGCGTGGTATCCTAGAAAGCTTGGCACATCCTGATGGTCCAATGGGCGTTTTTAAGGATTTCTATCGCGCTGGAGAAGACCCAAACTACACTTTCTATAATACATTTCCGCAAGGCATAACGACTGAAATGTATGCTATGATTACTTCCGATATTATTTTGAATGATTACGATACACGGGAGGAATTTGAAGACCACATTCATACTTATCAAGCCAATTTGAAGGCAAAACCAGACCTGACACCGGATGAACATTTCGGTCTGGCGCTGACTCTGCTCTACGATTTGAATGAAGAATTCTTTAGAAATGTAGACGATGCCATTCGTATCATTTCCGAAGGGCGGATTGACAGTCTTGTGGATACCTACGACTGGAGTGATTTTGACGTGCAGGATCAGATTGACGAAATTCGCTATCATGTTAATCACTATATCGAGAGTGAAGAACCGACCAATTTTGTTATTCTCAATAAAGAGTATGGATATAGTCAGAATCCATACGTAGATCCAAATCCCTATGTTTTAGATGCCAACAGTGAATTTTCACTCGCTTTTCTTGCTGTTCCACAGGTAAAAATTGCCACTGCCACCATTGAAATGCTTTGTGAAGACTTATCAAAGATAAATAATGTTTTAAAAGGTTTTTCTAACGAACTCGATCAAATGTTTATTTTGGATCTCGATCCGAACTACCTGGATTTTTCCGAGGTTGAAGGACCGATTGATGTAATCAGCATCTTGGAACAATCTAATCCCGAATTTTTGACCGTTACTGATTATGGCGTTGAGAAATTTCATGAAATGGGTGACAAGCTCGAGAATTCTTTTAATAGTTTTGCAATTTTCTTTGATAATTTGACTGAACTTTTTCAAGCAGTAGAACCATATCAGGAAAATTTTGGGATAGATATTGCTCAAATGCATTGGATTTCGATTATGTTTAGCGAAAGGGCTTGGAGTCTCTATCATGATTTTGAGACTCCGGAACTTACCACGATCATTAATAGTGAGCGAGTTAATGTTTCAGCTTGGTTTGATAATCCACCCACAAGTTTTTTGGTTATGGTGAAAAATTTCTTCATGGGTGCTGATAGCACACTAGGCGGAATGTTTCCAGACCGCTACAAAGTTGGCATTGACCAGGAGAATAAAGTTTTACCGACCGAATTTAAGCTTTATCCAGTTTATCCCAATCCCTTTAATCCGGTAGCAACTATCACATTTGATTTGCCACAAGCCGCTGATGTTAAACTATCAATAATTGATTTGCAAGGACGTGTGATTGAACAGATCGTTAATCAGAAGGTATCAGCGGGTCAGATTTCTTTCTACTGGAACGCTTCCCAATATCCATCCGGGATCTATTTTGCCTTGCTGGAAGTCAATGGTCATCAAAATATCTGCAAAATGACTCTACTCAAATAGGACCAGCATTGAAATTCTTTTGTCAATTTTTTCTAAGAAAAAGGCGTGGCTTTTTTACCTCTTTTTTTTTAACAGTGAGTCTGTGCAACATAGTATTGGCTAGTGAGTGGGAGACTTCGATTTACAATTTACTAGCATTTCCAGAAATACAGACTGTAACATTGGCGGAACTGTATTCTTCAAAGTTATGTTATGTTAAGGTCAAAATTGGTTATGACGATATTTATCGCAAAAAGGTCAATCAAAAAACGACCTTGACCATCTCTGAACAGGCAAATACCTTGCAACTCAATTTGCCTTTTCGTCTCAGGAAAACATCTCACCTGATCAAAGCGGAGGCTGCGAGAAATTTTTCCACTTTTGATAACCTCAGTGATCAGACCAGTCTGGTCAGTCATTGTCAAATTGATAATACTAATTTTTCGACTTTATGGGCAATGACTTACGAACGTATTCACTTTGGTGGTGGCTTGGAGTATAACCGGAACTCAGCCCCCTTTTTAATTAACATTATCTCGTTTCCTCATTCCGAAGATGAACTTACTAATAAATACTTTTTCGACTTGCTTGAACCGACTTTTGGAGAGGAATTGAGTAACACCTTGCACGTTAATCAGATCGGTTATTCACTATGGACTTCACTTCCTCTGAACAATAATTATCATCTCGGTTTAGCAATTCGGGCAACTGATTTTGATTTCCACTGGTGTCTTCGTTATATCAACACCGGTCAAGAGGTGGCTTTAGAAGGACAACGGCAAATTGACCTTCCAATTAATGGATTAAATCAATATTACCGACTTGCTTTGAGTTCAGGCCAGGGTTTGGTAAGAGATATTTCTGTGACTTATTTACGCAATGACTTCGATTATTTCATAGATAATAATCCCCCGCATTTTACTGATTTGGATTCGCTTGGGCAGGGATATATCGATCGCGAAGGCTATGCAATTCAATTTACGTTGTGTAAAAAATTATTCGAAATGTTAGGTGGCCTCTCTTATTCCAAGTATGAGTCAGATATTTTTTTAAATACACCCGTACTCGGATTCCAGTGGGGAATAGTGCCTATTTTTCATTCGGCGGAATTGAATTTTTCATACGGACATTCCTTTAGTCAGCAGATTGCTTTTGGGACAAATTTCAACTGGCAGAATATTCATTTTCATGCAAAGGCTTTATATTCTCATACTTTATTTGATTTCTGGTTAAAAGGGGAAGCCAATTTGATGATGGGCATCACATCGGATCCGCTGGATTATCCTTACAAATATAGTCTCCATTTATTCGATTTAAATGTCGAAGCAGAATGGCGTCGAGGCCCGCTCGGCATCGCCTATACCTTTCGGCAACTAATACCGACCGGTCGTAGAATAGATGATAGCCCGATCAGTTTTTCTAAAAAAAAGTCCGGGATGGATTACGCTTATCGTGGCGGGCAACAGCACAGGATTAATCTCGTTTATTATTTTTAATCATCGACAAGGCAAGAATTATATTTCTTTTTATTACATTGGTTACATTCTTTAGAAATTGCTATCACGGCGTTCAAAAGATTCCAGCACCTCACTGCGTTCGGTGTTCAAACGCTTCGATTCGCTTAGAATTCAAGAAATTCAAGCGCCTCGCGATGCTCGGCGTTCAAACCTCGCTATCGCGAGATTCAAGGATTCAATCACATGTATCCCGACCTTAACAAAAATACTAGGGTACTCTCTCACTAAGGCTGTTATATTTTTCAAAATTAAATAATATATGATTATCAATATAAACTTGCTTTTTGACGAACAGGGGGTTATTTTATCCCCGGGGGCTGAAAAATTTCTGTAAATGATTTCCTATATTGAACTCAACTTATAATCAACCCATCGGCCAATCTTCTGACTGATAGATATTCAAAAAGAACTTCTTAAAATAAGCATATAACAAAGACTTCCTTCATTTCTTTTCACTAAGATCTGACCACCTTAACCGTTAAGGAATATATCCCCCTCGTTACTTATCTCATATTCCAGATTAAAAATCTTTAAAGTCTCTACGTCCTTTGCGTTCTTGGCGGTTAATATTCAAGCACCTCACTTCGTTCGGTGTTCAAGTACCGCTGTTGCGGTATTCAAGAGATTCAAGCGCCTCACTGCGTTCGGCGTTTCAGTGCCGCTGTCGCGGCGTTCAAGAAATTCAAGCGCCTCACTTCGTTCGGCGTTCAAAAGATTCAAGTCGGGCATTCTCTCCGTCTCTGTTCTCTCTGACTTTTTGTATCCTTGCGGGTGACAACAAAGAACTCACCCTCTTCGTGTTCTCTGCGGAAGACCAAAGATGTCTCACTACCTCTACGTCCTTTGCAGTTAAGGAAAGATAACGTGTATATTCCCTCTTCCCAAAAAATTCGTAATATCGTTTATTCTACTTTTTCGAACACTGATATACAAATCAATATTTAATGACAACAATTTTTTTAGAATCGAATAAAATCCAGTATGCAAATCCAGTTCGAGGGGACCGATTTCATCGAGAAAAAAGGGAGAGATTTGATCATGAATACTTTGGTAAGCACATGCTTCTGCAAAATCAAATGCCTTGACTGAAAAAGAAAATTTTCCAAAGATAATGCGTTCATCCCAACTTTCGGGAATACATTCAACCGGATAAGCAAAAGGAAGGATTTTACCGCTTTTCAAATGTAAAATATCATAACGAAGAAAGTGTCCATTTTCAAAAACTTTTGGACATACAATCCCATCTCCCTGGGGATTAGCTCTATATAATTCCAGCATTTTTGAGGTTTTTCCAGAATTGATAGCCCCCGTGATAAGGTAAATCATCCCCTATCCCGCAAATGCTTTCCTGTGGTGTGAAAACGTACTATTTGAATTTCTGATAAGATAGAAAGGGCAATGTGATGAGGCAAACTGCCGCCAAGATCCAATCCAACGGGAATATAACAAATATCAGTATTGGCATCAGGAACAGTTTTCTTTAGCTCTTCCAACATTATTTTTTGTTTTTTCCGGGATGCCACTATCCCTACATAGTAAGGGTTCCATCCTTCTCTAAAAATCCTAAATAATACAAGACTATCTGCTTTGTGTTCATAGGTGGCAATTATAAAAAAACTATGTGGGTCCACCTGCCGATCTGCTAAAACAGACTCAAAGGGTCCCAATATCTTTTCATCGGCTCCCTCCAAAGCATTCAAGACGTCAGACCGATTATCCAAAACTGTGACAAAATAATCCAAAGGTTTTAAATGATACACCAGTGCTGATCCAACATGACCGGCACCAAAAATATAAACATGGTGTTGAGGAGTATAATATTCAAAAAACAAGGTTGCGGTTCCCCCGCACATCATACCAGTCTGAGTGCCATTTCCAGAATCCTGCATAATAAACGTTTCCAAATGGTTTTTCTTTTCCTTAAAGAGGGCCATTGCCCGTTCAAGTGCCTGTTTTTCAAGTGCTCCTCCACCAACGGTTCCCCGTGTATTTCCATTAGGATAAACAATCATTTTTGTCCCTGTTGCTGCTGGACCAGACCCCGTTTTTTCCACAACTGTTACTACAATGCCACACCTCTTTCCCAAACTCAACTGGTATATGTCATCTTGCAATGTTGTTTCAGTTTTCATATTGCTTCCTTTATCAATAGACATTACTTCTCATTTAGAATTCCCACAAATTCAACACCCTCCAAATACCGGATAGGTGTGGCAAGTGCTACCTGCTTTCTCACGTGGTCGTAATCCCTAATACGTGTACCACACACGGCATGAAAGCCGTAATCAAAAAGAACCTGTGAAAGAGGCGTGGAAGGCCCCAAAATGATTTTATAACTGTCCGGAGACATATGTTGAATGACGTCATGAAAAGTATGATTCGTTAAGGTCGTTGCGGTTAAGGCTACCACATCTGCCTGGGGAAGATACATGGGGATGTCTTTTTCCTCCAAATCTCCTTTCTGGGGGAATTTTTCAAAAATCAGGAGTTTTTTATATACATCCCGATCTATCTCTACAAAGGGAAAATGCCCGATCACGCCGACGGTTTTCTCTCTTCCTCTCTCGCGAATGATCTCTTTGCCATTGATGGGTATGTCGTTTTGCTCATGTCCTGCCCAATAGCAATTGATAGCTGCCATCCCTAGAGAGGCCGCAATAAGGTTTTCCGAATAGACAAGTTCTGCTATTTCTCGAAGATTTTTTTGTTCTAGTTGCTTTACTTTCCCGATAGAGCTGTGCATTTTCCCGTATTTGACGGTGGAGGCAATGCCGGTACTTTTCGCTGTTTTTACTAGAACGGAATAAACGCCCACAAGGATTTCTTCTATGGGAAGAGGTGGAATATCTTTCAGGAGTTTTTCATATACTGTCATCTTAAAAAAAGCGTGTTCCTGTTTCCAGGAGGATTGCAGCCAAAATTACTACTGTTGGTTGTATTGCTGAAAGACGCTGCGTGTAATAACTTAGATCGCCAATAGGATGATTGAGCCATGTGCCGATGATAAGGGCACCAACTAGTCCGTTCAAGAAAAGATAACCCACAAGAGGAAGGGCGGGAAGAAGATAAAGACCTTCAGCGGGACGAAAAATAAGTGCCTGAGAGGCCACAAAGAAAGTCATTGCGACAAGAGAAAGGGTAAAGGCTTTCAAATACCGTTTATCTTTTTTTGCCAGGGATTTAACAAAAGCAAATACAACCACTGATTCCAGCAAAATAGAAACTGCCGGATTGATAACACTCATAGGCGATTGAAATGGAATTGCCAATCCTGTGAGTTTAATTCCTGCTGCCACACATCCAGACATGAGAACACATGCTTGTGACTCGGTACTTTTGAACACGTTAAAGAGAAAATAAAACGCAATAGGAAACATTATCATTCCTGCAACTCCTATAGGTAAAAGGTGAAGCACTGTACCCAAAGTGGCTTCTGCAAGTCCCCACAGACCCCCATAAAACAAAACAATGGGGAGAAAACTCTTATCCTTATTCATTGTATATCTCCTTAATATTTTCCAAGTGGGTTAAAAAATCTTTCAAAATATTATAACAGACATTTTTTCGATAAGTAGCCGTAGAACGGGCATCATCGATTGGTTGAATGGAAGGTTCATATAACTCCCATATTTCGTTGAAGCGAGATTTAAGGGTTGAGACTGGTTCACCAATGAGAGAATTTTCACAATCTCGAGATCGCACAACTGTTGGAGCCACAGATCCAAAAGCCATGCGAAGGTCTTCCACATAACCATCTACGATTTCGGCTAAACCATGAAAAGAAACCTTGGTCAGACTCATTCCCCGTCGTTGACCGACTTTTTTGTAATAGGAAACAGGAAAAAGTGTAGTGGGGATGAGGATATCTGTTAACAGTTCATCGGATTTTAGTTCTGTTTGTTTGGGGCCACAGATAAACTCCTCAATAGGGATGCGTCGATCAAAGGCGTGATTTTCCAGGATAAGTTCGGCATCCATGGCATACAGAAAAGGTAGGGTATCTCCTGCTGGTGACGCATTACAAATATTACCACCAAGGGTTGCCAGATTTCGAGTTGGAGGAGATGCCATCTGTGAAATTGCTTTTTTAAAAGTTTCAGGAATGAAGGGATGGCTTAACATTTCTGAAAGGAGAACGGAAGGCCCAATATGAAGAAACCCTTCTTTTTTTTCAATGTGTCGCAGTTCTGGAAGATGCCCCACAAACAAGAGTGGCTTATCAAAGTTCGGCGAAAGTCCTGTCCCCCGAGCGTTTTGAACCATCAAATCAGTTCCGCCCGCAAGGGGTATGCAAGATACTTCAGCGCGGATTTTCAGGGCTTCAATCAAATCCTTGGGATGATACCCGTTTACCATAATCCCGCACCTTTTTCTTCAGCAAGACGAACACTTTTAAAAATCATCTGGTATCCTGTACAGCGACAGAGATTTCCAGAAAGTCCCTCTCGGATGTTTTCCTCGGTTGGATGAGGATGTTCGTTTAAGAGAGATTCAATAGCCATGACAAAGCCTGGGGTACAAAAACCACATTGAACAGCACCAGCTTCAATCAAAGCTTCTTCAATAATCTTTCCTCGAGGAGATTCTTTAAACCCTTCCGGAGTAACAATCTCTTTTCCCATCAAATTTCCAGCAGGAATAAGACAAGCATTAACAGCTTTTCCATCCATGAGTACCATGCAGGCACCACACTCTCCTTCACCACAGCCTTCTTTTACCGCCGTTAAGTGAAAATCCTCCCTAAGAATATCTAACAAACGACGTGTAGAAGAAACATCGAGAGTTTTTCTTTGTCCATTCAAGGTACATTCAATCTTCATCGTTTTTCATCTCCAGAAGCTTTTCGGGAGTTATAGGTAATTCTTTTATGGGAATTCCCAGGGCATTTGAAACGGCAGCAGCAATGGCAGGAGCAGGCCCTGTAAAGGGGAGCTCTCCTGCACATTTAGCGCCAAAAGGGCCAAATTCGTAGGGATTTTCAATAAAATCACAAACAATGTCAGGAATATCCGTAGAGGTGGGAATTTTATAATCCGTGAGCGTTCGTTGAACGAGGGTCCCTTCATCGGCGTGCATGACTTCAATCGTTGCCCATCCCATTCCCTGAACAATACCACCTTCCATTTGTCCCCGCAACGTTCGTTCATCGATGGCTCTTCCAACGTCATAAACTGCCGTAATTTTTTTCACCTGTATTGCATAACTTATGGGATCGATAGCCACTTCAGCTACGTTTACTCCCCAGGAATAGGTGGGATATGCATTGCCAGTAAAGGTGTCATTATCCCAAACTAAAAAATCGGGATGATGATATACCTTACTGATTTCTAAGTTTTCTTCTGTATCCCACCGAGATTTCATCTCTTCTGCCGCTTTTTGGAGCAAACCACCAACAATCATTACTGTTCGAGATGCTACAGTAGGGCCTGAATCTGGAATAAGCCCTGTATCCCGAACCTCGCACTGAACATGATGAATGGGTAATTCCAGCGTATGGGCAACAATCTTTCGCAAAATCGTATCGGCACCTTGTCCCATTTCCACACTAGACACCTTTATCAAGACATCTTTCCCTTTTTTCTGTAGGATTATTTTGCCCCGAATTGTTTGCTCCCCATTTCCTGTAAACCCACAGCCATGAAGAAATAGAGAAAGGCCGATTCCTGTAAATGGCTTATGCGTTTGGATTTTCTTTCTGTATTCTGATAAGGTAAGTGCACGCTCAAGAAGTTCTGGTAGGATGATTTTATCGTGAATTTTTCCACCTGTGCAGGATGTATCTCCCTGCTTTAGGCAATGTTTCATTTTGAAATCAATCGGTTCGAGTCCTAACGAAATGGCTATGTTGTGCATAAGCATTTCCATGGCAAAGATGGATTGGGGTGCACCAAATCCCCGAAAGGCACCCGATGGCACCGTATGAGTCCTGAAGTTCCGCCCTCTCACTCGTATATGCTGAAAATTATAGACGTTGGTTGAGGAAAAAATTCCTCGCTGAAGCACAACAGGGGATATCCCTGCATAAGCGCCGGCGTTGTATAAAATATCAATATCGAGGACAGTAAGAGTGTTATTTTTATCCAAGCCAACTTTATAGCGGACAAGGGATGGGTGACGTTTGGTCGTGCTTAGAATGTCTTCGTCTCGATCATAAATGAGAATCACAGGATGTCCGGTAACGCATGTTGCTATGGCAACATGACAAGCAATAAGAGAAGGAAATTCTTCTTTTCCACCAAAAGCCCCACCCGTTGTGGTTTGAATGACCCGAATCTTATCAGCTGGCATGTTTAGTGCCTCGGTCAAGGCTTCTTCCACATAAAAAGGGCACTGCATAGATCCATAAACGAATACCGTATCTTCTTTGAATTCTGCTGCCATGCCCTGGGGTTCAAGATATACATGTTCCTGCAAACCTGTGCTGTATTCATCCTGAAGGATTTTCTCGGCTTGGCTAAAAGCTTCAACCGGATTTCCTTTGGAAAGGGTGTAATCGGTAAATACCATGCCTTGTTTTTCAGATTCTTCCAGCGTGTAAACGGCAGGAAGAGGTTCATAATCGATGCGGATTTCTTTGGAAAGCCCATAAACCTTTTCTCGATCAGGACCGGCTACCAAAAGAATAGGTTGACCAATATACAAAACCTCATCCTCAGCCAAAATAGGGTGATCACTTACAACCGTTTTCATATAATTTTTGCCCGGTATGTGGGACTTGTCGATTACCCAGTAGCCTTCTGGAAGTGTAGGAATGTGAATGGCGCTTATTCTGGCATGACTCTGATTACTGCGGACCGTTTTTACATAAAGGGGATTATCAAAGGCAATGTCACCAAGATAAGGTGTTTCACCCCAAATTTTTCCCTTGGCGTCGGTCCGATTGATGGATTTGCTGATAGACATTTTCATGGTGAATTTTTATGAATATACGCTTGCATTTTTTCAAAATCTTCGGGATTATCCACATCCATGACAATTCCTGGATCGTCCACATCCAAAATTGTTACTGGCTGATGGTGAAGATAATCCCTGAGGATAGCTTCGTCTGGTAAAGCTAAAAGCCTTGAAATATGGACAGAGGAAAAAAGCACAGGATGTCCCTTTTTCCCTTGATACTGAGGAATGATGATATCTCCCTCTGATTGCAACATGTATCGGTAGGTCTCCGTTTTAACGACAGGTTGATCGCCAGGAATTAGAAAAAAATGTTCTCCTTTTACAACTTGAAGTCCGCATTTTACAGAAGAAAACATCCCCATATCAGCGTGTTCATTGTACACAAGTAACACATTCTTTTCATTTATACACAAATCCCGAAGCGTTTCAAAAGCGTAACCCCCGACAACGAGTATTCGATCACATACTGGTCGCATGCTGTCAATGCAGTGCTTTATTAAGGGCTTCCCCTCCAAAAGCATGGCTGGTTTAAAAGTCTTGGCTCGTTCTGATCGACCTGCAGCAAGAATTATCCCGTCAATCATGATCCAAATCCTCCAGACTCGATATAGAGTTTTTAGGAAAATGGATGCTTTTTCTGGCGGTATCTATATCTTTTAGACCATTTCCTGTGATGAGCAAGACAATCTTTTGATCTTTAGAAAGGGTCCCTTTAATTTTTAAAAATCCAGCATACGATGCCGCCGCAGCCGGTTCAGCAAAGAGTCCCGTCGTGGTTGAAAGCTCTTTTTGTGCATGAAGGATCTCGTTATCAGAGACGGTAATGACAGACCCATGATAGGTTTTCAACTGTTTTAAGGCGTAATATCCACCTCGAGGAACCGAGACGGATATGGAATCAGCCAACGTTTTTGCAGGAGATAGCGTAAATTTTCCCGTGTGAAATGCCCGAGCAATAGCGCTGCTTCCCTCTGCCTGGACAGCCACCACATGGGGAATGCTATTAGTACAATGTTGATCTTTTAAATCACGGAATCCTTTATAAATTCCGCTTAAAATTACACCATCACCCACAGGGACAAAGATTACATCGGGGATATCTTTCAGTTGATAAAAAATTTCAAGGGAAACAGTTTTTTTCCCTTCGATGGTCAAGGGATTATAGGCTGTATTTCGACTTAAAGAGTCTCTTTTTTTGCTATATGCCAAGGAAAGGTCAAAAGCCTGGTCGTAGGTTCCCTTCACAGGAATTACACGAGCACCATATTGAAGAGCTTGGACTATTTTGGCTTTAGGTGCAGATTCCGGTAAGAAAAGGGTAATTTGAAGGCCTGCTGCAGCACCAATTCCCGCCATGGATGATCCAGCATTGCCTGTGGATGCCACCGTGATTTCTTTAATGCCTTCCCGACGGGCAAATGCCGCAACGAGCAACGATGCTCGATCTTTTAAGGAGCCAGTCAACTGACGGGTCTCATCTTTCATGTAGAGGTGTGAAAAACCCGTTTTTTCCTTTAACCGTGAGGATTGCCACAACGGCGTAAAATCAAGGGGGACAGGGGGAAAATGCGTCTTTTCTACCGGTAAAAACGCAAACAGATCTTCTGGATTGGAAATTCTTCCCCCCATTATCACTTCAAGAATTCCCCGCAGCGGCTTATTGAAAGATTGTTTTTCTGAGCAATGAGGGCAGCACATCCGATCTGGAAGAATTGCATACTCTCTTCCGCATTCCGTACACCTGTAGAAAAAATTGCTCATAAGTCTTTGAATATTAAAGGATTAAATTGTAATCTTAAGGTCTTCCTCCCATTGTCAGAGCCATGACGGCTTTGGCCGTATGAAGGCGGTTTTCCGCTTCGTCATAAATGATGGAGGATGCTCCATCGATAACGGCGTCGGTCACTTCTTTTCCTCTATCTGCCGGAAGAGCGTGCATGTACTTTACATCTGGCGAGGCCAGTTTCATGCGCCGTTCATCACAGATCCAGTCTTTATGTTTTTCAAGATTTGCTTTCATCTCGTTTTTGCAAGTTTCTTCGTGAGCATTGTATTCATCAAATCCCCAGTTGCCATAACCACCCCAATTTTTGGGAATAACAATGTGGGCTCCCTTAAAACCTTCATCCATTGAATCGGTAAACCGCAAAGAACCACCATATTTTTTTGCGTTTTCTTTTGCCTGGTGGACTAAAAAGTCTGGGAAAGGGAATTCTTTAGGGGCTGCAAGGGTTACCTCCATACCAAAGCGGGGAAAGAGGAGAAGCTGAGAAATAGGCACAGAAAGGGGTT
>JAQUPD010000043.1 GCA_028716785.1 Fidelibacterota bacterium | reverse complement strand
TCTTAATAAGCATGTCTTATAAAAATTACAATATTATTTTAAGGTATAGAATTTTTAAAAGAAAACAAAGGATTTTAAAACGACAGAGCAATGCAATATAATTGTGTTGAAATTTTAATAAGCATAGATAAAGGTACTCTTTGTTAATGGTGTTAGATTCAAATTGAACACTTCGCGGTATGCACTCATGCCTTTCAGGAATATTTCCATGATGAGGTAGACCTGATCTGGGCTGGTCCAGCCGGGGTATTTCCTCAGAAAAACTCTTAGATAGCTAAAGAACCCCTCGGCGAGGTTGACAGTTCTGAGGCGATAGTTATAATCCTTAGGGAAAATTGTAGTAGTAAAACAGGTGGGTTTCATAGCGGGCGAACAGGCGCTCAATGGCGGGATGAATCCGATTCCATTTTCTCAGAAATGTCAGATAACGTTCATAGCACTCATCTAAGGTCAAGGCATTAAATACCTCCCAAAAGTCATGATACAAATGTTGGCGTTGAATCCAATTCAGACCTTTGACTTGGCGCATCAGATCCCGGCACAGATGCCACAGACAGATTTGAAATTGGCTTTCAGGAAATACTGCCTTACCCGCTGCCGGTAAACCCAGACTCCCATCGCCAACGATCAGGCGGACATTGCCGAGACCGCGCTGGCGTAACCGTTGCAATAATCGCAGCCAGGATTGCTGACCTTCTGACTCTTCTACCAGCCAATCCAGAACATGAACATGATCTCTTTTAAGGCTGTTTGAAGAAAAATAATTGTATGACAAAAACTAAAATTATGGCTACCTTATTTCCGAAAAGTGTTACCTATCTCCTGACACAAAAGTGTTACCTATGTCCTGACACACAACACACATCTTTTGACTTTCAACTGCCGACTGATGACTGCCCACTGTCCACTTCCGAATATTTCATCAACACCATCTTCTTCGTCTGCATAAAATCCCCGACAATAATCCGGTAGAAATAGATCCCTGTGCTCACTTTATTACCTGTCAAGTTTCACAAGATTGTTTATGAAAACTTGGACTTTTATTCGGTTGAGAATGTAAAATTTTATTTATAAATATAAAATAATTTTGATTGAAAATTCCAGGTTTTAACATAAACCATTTTTCTACAGCCTGAAAAGGGGGTTTTACGCCCAGTCCTTTTCTCACTCCGCCATGTCTTCTATAAAGTATATGATATACGAGAAAAGCCATCAAAGCCCCATTCATTTCTTCTTTATTTCGACTATGCTCAATATAAATATTTGCGTAATTCTCTTTAAGAATGGTTTCCTTTTTAATTATTCCGTTGGCTCTTTCCACCATGCCATTCGTCTTTGGTGTATTGGGTTGAGTCAGCCTGTGTTCAATATGATTTGTTTTACAGACTTCATCCAATTTGGAGGATTTCTGACAGAGATCTCCTTTCTTGGATTTAATAAGTCGATTCGTAAATTCCAATCCGTTATCGGTCAAAACATGGGTGATTTCGAAAGGAAAAAATTCCAAACACCGATTCATAAAATCTTACGTATTTTCACTGCTCTTAGCTTCATAGACTCGATAAAACAAACTTCGGGTAGCTCTGTCAATGGCAACAAAAAGATAAGATATATTCCCCTCAAACTTCGGCAAATAGGTCACATCCATATGAAGATAGCCCGGTTCATATTCCTTAAACTTTTTGGCTTTTTCCCTTTCCTGTTGCGGAACTCGATTGACATGGTTTCTACAAAATGTTCTATAAACGGAACTTCTTGTAATTTGCGGATTATAGACGAAAAGCATCTCCCATACTTCATCCAAAGGCAACCAGGTAGTTTTCCTTATGGAGACGACTAAACTTTGTTCCAACTCATTTAAAGCATATACGATCTTATGAGGGCGAGAGCTTTTATCTTTATATGTTTCTCTGTTTTTCCACTTGCTGATGGTAGCAGGAGAAGTATGAAAGGTTTGGGCTAATTGAAAATTTGTCAAAGAACTTTCTTTAATTTGCTTGCGAATGTGTACATTTGTTACGGCATTCGGATGATAAACTTGTTTCATAATTTTTTAGTTTAAATTTCTTTCAAAATTAATCAAGTTTTCATTTGGATGCTCTTTTTCTCATTGTGAAATGAATCGTAGCGAAACGAAACAATGAGAAAAAACATCAACAACGTGGTGAAACTTTACAATTACCAAAGGTATTACTCCCATCCCATGTGACTTTATAATATCCAATGTTTTGATTGCTGTAATTCCATTGTTGGATAACATTGCCTTTCAAATCATAAATCAGCAAAGTTATATCCGACATTTCCGGGAGACTGTATTCAACAGTTGTAGTTGGATTAAAGGGTGTAGAGCTGTTTATCAGCGATGATCATTCGGGTTTAAAAGCAACCCGTTTGGCCGTTTACTCCCATACCCCGTGGCAGCTTTGTCAATTTCACTTTCAGCAAAATGCTTAGGCTTATTCTCCGTCTAAAAGCATGAGAAAAGAACTGGCAGACGCAGTAAAAGCTATTTTTAATACGGACAGCAAAGAAGAAGCCCGGACAAAGACAGAGACCATCTGTAAAACCTATGCAGACAAAGCTCCGGCGTTCTGTGACTGGCTTCAGGATAGATCGACGAAGCCCTGACAGTGTATGACTTTCCTAAATCTCATCGCAGAAGAATCAGTACCAGCAACGGGTTGGAATGCCTGAATCAGGAGATTAAAAGGCGAACACGTGTCGTACGCCTTTTTCCCAATCAGGAATCGTGTCTGAGACTTATTACCGCCATACTTGTTTAACAGCATGAAACGTGGATCTCAGGACGAATAGACTTAAACGTTGATATCGATGAATGCGAGGCGAAAAACAATGCTATGCCTTCTACAGAAAAAACGTTGCTTAATCTGAAACATCTTGTTTCTTAGAAATAAAAGTGTATATTTATAATATAACTTTAGATGGAATGTCTTTACCCGTTGAAATAAACAATGAGTGTTTTGAAGAAGTTTTCAAGTCAAAAGGGATGAGGGGTGGTTTTTCGAGAAATAGATCTGATCCGACTTCAGTATCCGCAGGGACTTTTTATTCCGTCGGATATTCCTAAAATTCGGGCTTATCTTTCCCGTAAATTCCCTGATGATATCCTACTTCACAATCATACATCCAATGGAAAATTCCGGTATGTTTATCCTGAAATTCAGTTCAAATTTATCAATAAACGTCTGAATATTGTAGGATTTGGCATGGGTGCTCAGATTTTGCAAGAAATTTTTTACCAGGTAGATTCTGTGGAAATTGGATTCCGGCTTCGCAAACTTCCCGAGAAAGAGATTCAAGTTTATCGTTCAAAAATTGGTCCAGCTCCAGAGACCTACACCTATTGTTTTACAACGCCGTGGATGGCGTTGAATCAGAAAAATTATCATGCTATAAAAAAATTACCCCTTAAAGAATGGAAGCCCTTTCTGGAACGCATCCTTTGGGGAAATCTCCGATCCCTTGCCCATGGTTTTGATGTATGGCTCGAAGATCAGGATAACATCCATGTCCACGGCAGTTTCTTTCCTGGGCATTCCATTTTCAAAGACTATGATGTTTTAACATTTACAGGGACATTCAAAACCAACTTTTATATTCCCCTAGGCTTGGGAATTGGCAAACAGGTCGCCCGTGGCTTTGGAACGGTGGATATTGTACCATGAGAATGTTTGGAGATATGTAAGGATAAGGAATGACTAAGATTCAATAAACAAATTGTATTATTGGGGAGCTGATGGTATGATTAATGCTTTGAAAAATATTGGTGCATATCTGTCTAAAAAGGATAACGACGATAATATTTTAAACAAAATTCTGGAAGATCCTACTGATAGTGGAAGATATCCCTATTTAATTCTTGTTATTTATTCTTCGGTAGGTAGTAATTGGTTATATCAAGAGACACGTTTAATGTCATTAACACCTTCTATGAAAAATAAAATTTTATATAAACGGGGTAGTTCAAATGGCCCTGATATAACACCTACTTCGAAAATAACTACATTAGAGAAAACTTTTCCCAATAAATATGTACAATGGTTTAAAAACAACCAATCAAGTGACCTTTTCAAGGAAGATATCCAAAAAATTCTTCACGATGTCAATGACTCTACGCAAAAAAATTATGATCTTATTTTTAAGGATATCCAACTTGTGCTTGATGAAATCACAGATAAAAAAGGATGTATTATAACTCCAGCTCTTTTAGATGAGAATAATACAGTAAAATTTATAGGTGATTTGCCATCATTCCCTGAATTTGTGTATCAAGAGACAATCACAAACTACAGGTATTCAAAAACTGCAAAAACATACTCTCAAGCAAACGATCAAATATGTTCTGTTTGTAATCAAAAAGCATTAGAAGTTTTTGGTTTTTTTACAGACTTAAAATTTTATACTGTTGATAAACCTGGGATGGTTACCGGAGGTTTTGACTGCAATAATGCCTGGAAAAATTATCCCGTTTGTTTAAACTGCGCTCTTGATATTTTTAAAGGATTCCAACACATTAAACATAAATTTAATTTTAAGTTTTATGGTGTTCCCTATTATTTTATCCCTAATTTAAGCGATCCAGAAATGTGCGATACGCTTTTACAAGCATTGGAAACCTATCGAGAACAATCATATACACAGACAAATGTTGAACGAATTACAGATGATGAAGAAGAAATTTTCTCCTTTGTGAAAAACATAAAAAATACCGTGACGTTTGATCTCTTATTCTATAGCAGTCCACAAAAAGAAGTTTTACGCATACTCTTATTAATTGAAGATATCCTTCCTTCACGAATTGCAACACTTTTAAAAACGAAAAATACAATTGATTCCATATATATTTTCAACCAATTCTCCAATAAAGAAGGGAACCCTCTTTATTTCAATTTTGGTATTTTGAGAAACTTTTTTCCTAATACCAAGATGGAGGGAAACTATGACAAGTATTTTTTGGAAATCACTCAAAAAATATTTCAAGGGAGTCAAATTAATAAGTTATTAATATTACGTAGAATAATGACAAAGGTCCGCTCCGGTTTTATTACAAGTTCCATGAATCCCACTTATTTTGAGTTCGATGTCTTAAAAGGTTTTATGTTAATTCTTTATTTAAGTGTTTTAAACTTACTTGATAACCAAGGGGAGGTATCTATGAATTCTTTATCCTTTAAACCGATTGAAATTAAAAGTAAAGAGGAATTGCCCGAAAAAGTGGATGAATTTTTCGAGCAATTTAAAAGTTCTTTTCCAGATCCCGCTCGAAAAGCAACGTTTCTATTGGGAGTTTTAACTCAATTTTTACTTAATATTCAAAAAAAAGAAAAGGGAGGAACAGCACCCTTTAGGAGTCACTTAAAGGGATTAAAAATGAATGCTTATGATGTAATCAGTCTATTACCGGAAGTTGTTGAAAAGCTTGAACAATATGATAAAAATTATTATGTCCCTTTGGAGACATATATTTCTAAAACTTTATTGGAAGCAGGTCATTATTCTCAATGGCGTATTCCCTTAGATGAGCTCAATTTTCTCTTTGTATTGGGGATGAACCTGAGCTCTTATTTTAAAATTAAAACCAGTATGGAGGAAAGTAATCATGAGTGAATTAACGAAACGTTCAGAAATTTTATTCTTGTATGATGTACAAAACAACAACCCCAACGGAGATCCAAATGATGAAAACAAACCTCGTTACGACGAAGAAAGTGGGCGAAATCTTGTGACAGATGTCCGTCTAAAGCGAACCATTAGGGATTATCTTAAGGACTATAAGAATCAAAATATTTTTGTCCAGGAAATCGTTCGGGATGATGGTACTATTCAGGATGGAAAAAGTCGTGCTAAAGATTTTGGTAAAACAAAACAAGAAATTTTAGACAATGTTCTAAAAGAATGCATTGATATTCGTCTTTTTGGAGCTACAATTCCCATGGATAAAGACAGCATAACCTTTACAGGGCCTGTTCAGTTTAAAATGGGAAAAAGTCTCCATACAGTAAAAATTGTCTTTTTAAAAGGGACAGGTGCTTTTGCTTCAAAAGAAACAGCAACCAAAAAAACATTTCGTGAAGAATACATATTACCTTATTCTATGATTGCCTTTCACGGAATCATTAATGAAAATGCTGCAAAACATACACAACTTTCTGAACAAGATGTTGAAGCTTTAAAAGAAGCAATATGGTTAGGGACTAAAAACTTGATAAGCCGCAGTAAATTTGGACAAATGCCTCGTATGCTAATGATTATTCAATACCATCACCCTAATTTTTACATTGGTGATCTTGATAATCTTATTAAGCTAATCCCAAACGAAGGGCTCCGCGAAGAAGAAATCCGATCCCTTGAAGATTATACGATCGATTTCACGGAACTACTTAAACAAATAGAATTACATCAAGATAAAATTGACAAAATTGAACTCGCAATAGACCCAAAATTAATGATTACATCCGATAACAAGCCTGTTTCTTTAAAAGAACTGAAAAATTACCAAGAATTGACATTTTAAACAATTAGGTATGAACTATGGATAAACTTCTTCTTTTTGAGATAAAGGGAGATTATGCACATTTTAAAAAATATTATACAACCACTTCGCCGTTAACATTTGAAATACCACCACCACCCACGCTTGCTGGAATTATCTCGGCAATTATCGGGTTAGATAAAAAAGAATATTTGAATTTTTTTTCAGATACTTCTCAATTTAAAATGGCTGTGCGTCTTTTAAATCCTGTTGTTAAAATTCGATTAACTCTAAACTATATTGATACAAAACACCATTTCTGGCGTATTCATAACCGTACTCAAATTCAGACAGAATTTTTAAAAAATCCACACTACCGCATATATTTTTACCATTCTGACAAAACCATTTATGATTCTTTAAAAAGACATCTTGAAAATCACACCTCTGTATATTCAGTCTCTTTAGGATTGAGTCAGTTGCTTGGAAATACTCTCTATGGAGAGGAACGAGAGATAGAATTGTTAGAAAACGACTCATTCATTCCTATTCATTCTGTTATACCACGATGGAAAGAATGCATCAACAATATTCAGTATTCAATGGGAGCAGAAATTTTTTCAGTGAATTACCCATTACACATGACGCCTGATCGAATTGTTGATGAAAGAGGAGATATTCTTTTTGATCGACAAGGGAAAGCGATAGTTTGCCAACCATTAAAAGCTTTTCATGTAAAAGAAACAGGTGAAAATATTGTCTTCTTCTGATACTCATTGTTTTGCAAGGCCAGGTGAAGGTTTATTTGATCATAATAAGCGCGTTGCTTTAATGATGATTGAGCAGCTGAAAGATACGGGAACCGTTTTTATACAGTCAGCGCCAATATCATTTTGGGAGTCTATCGCTTTTATTATTGGTATCACTCATGATATTGGAAAAGCAACAACCTATTTTCAACGGTATCTTACAGCTTCAGATCAGGAGAAAAAAACATTAAAAAATGAAGCCACAACGCATCACAGTCTTTTATCAGCACTTTATACCTATCGAATCACTGAAATCTATTGCCAAGTTTATAAGGAAATGTATTCAGGTACACTTATTGATTTTATACCATTTTTTACTTTTTGGGCTGTTAAAAAACATCATGGATCTCTCGAAAACCCGCTTTTTAAAGAATTAAGTTCCCCCCAATTCGACGCCCTTCCTTCTCAATTAAAAGCGATACACTCACCAACAATCACCAATCATTTAACCTATTGTTCCCAAGAGTTGCATATTACATTGCCAAATGTACTTTTTCCTGAACCGTTAGAAACATGGATTCAATCAACATTTAAAAATCAATTGAATAGAAATTCAATTCGTTACAAACTTCAAAAAACATATCCTTCAAATAATACAGAAGGATATTTCTTAATGTCTTACTTTTATTCTTTACTTGTTTATGCAGATAAGTATTCCGTGATTTTCTCTGGTAAAAAGAAAAGGTATAATACCATCCATAGTAAAAATGTTGATACCTATCGAAATTTAAACTTTAAAAAACCTAAAAATAACATTGATAAAATTCGTTCAGCGGTTTATCAGAAAGCAACATATTATACATCACAAATCAATCTATCAAAGAATAAAATTTTAAGCTTAAACATCCCCACAGGAACAGGGAAAACACTTACGGGTCTTGCTTCTGCCTTAATTCTCAGAGATCGCATTGTTCGAGAAGAGTGTTATCTTCCAAGAATCATTTATGCACTCCCCTTTACCAGCATCATTGATCAAAATTTTCATGTCTTTCAGGATGTTTTTAACACTTCTTCTTCACATATTCTTTTGAAACATCACTCAATGGCTGATATCTTTTTTAAAAATGAGACAAATGATTCTAATTATGACATTAATGAATCCCGATTTTTAATTGAGAGTTGGGATTCTGAAATTGTTGTAACCACATTTGTTCAAGTCTTTCATACACTCTTAACGAATTCAAATCAAGCGTTGAAAAAATTTCATAAACTCGCTGGATCAATTCTTATTCTTGACGAGGTTCAATCGTTACCTTTAAAA
This sequence comes from Fidelibacterota bacterium, assembly GCA_028716785.1. GTDB lineage: Bacteria > Fidelibacterota > Fidelibacteria > Fidelibacterales > Fidelibacteraceae > Fidelibacter. The sequence goes on along the minus strand of JAQUPD010000043.1, from coordinate 6,008 downwards.
TATTGGAACTTAGTCAGTATGCTTCTTAAAGAATTAACACATCATTTTAATACCCGAATCCTTTTGATGACGGCAACTCAACCAAAATTGTTCGATTCCGGGGATATTGTAGAATTGATTCCTGATAAAGAAAAATACTTCAAACAATTAAATCGTGTTACTCTTGAATTTTATCCTGAAAAAATAACCATGGATGACTTAGCAAAAAATCTTATTCATAACTTAAAAACAACTCAAAAATCTTATTTAGTGATTTTAAATACCATAAAATCTTCCTTAGAACTTTATCAAAAAATTGAAGAGACTCTTCCGGATCTTCACATGGAATATTTATCAACGAACATCGTACCGATTGATCGACGAGAGCGTATTCAAAAAATCAGGAATGATCCAACCATCCGACTTGTTATTTCCACACAACTAATCGAAGCAGGTGTTGATATCGATTTAGATGAGGTTTGGAGAGATTTTGGTCCCTTAGATGCTATTAATCAAGCCGCAGGACGTTGCAATCGTCACAACACAAAAAATCAAAAAGGCTACGTAAAAATATTCATGTTATGTGATGAAAAAGAGTCTCTTATTTATAGACATATTTATGGTGATAATCCTTTAAGCATCCTTCTCACAAAAGGTGTGTATCAAAATCAACACAAAATTGAGGAAAATAACTTTTTTAGTCTCATTAATGCTTATTATCAGGGATTAAATCAAGGGAAATATTCTTACATAAATGATCAATATTTAAAAGACATTTATACCTTGGATTATTCAAAAATTGGGAAATTTACATTAATTGAAGATACAGAATACTATAAGGGGGATATTTTTATTGCGATAGACAAAAAAGCAGATAGACTATGGCAGCAATTTCGTGAAATCTCTTTTATTCCTGATCCCTTTGAAAAAGCCAACAGGTTTTATGAAATCAAAAAAGATCTTTATGATTATGTTATCTCAATTCCTTACGCTTATTTAGATACGAAACATCGTGGTTTACATTACCTACCATTCGAACAAGTAGAAACATATTACGATTCTAAAACGGGTTTTAAGCGAGAAAAAAAATTTATTGAGAAAGAGGAAACAATACTTTTTTAGATGAAAGTTCTTTCTTTATTTTTGAAATTTTTGAGGAGTTATGGAGCAAAACAAATAGTATACGTTATATAAATAAATGAGTAAACAATGCATCTTATTATTAACACATTTGGAACTGCATTACGAAAAGATGGTGACATGATTGAAATCTCGAGAAAAGAGAATAAGCAACGTATTCCTATCAAAAAAATCTCTTCTATTGTCATTGGAACGGGAGTCCAAATTAGTACAGATATTGTAGAAGCTGCTCTTAAAAACAACATAGACATAATATTTTTAGACAAATATGGAAATCCTTATGGCCGTTTTTGGCATGCGCGAATGGGAAGTACCGCAAGGATTCGGCGTTATCAACTAGAGCTCTCCAATCATAAAGATGGTATTCCTTTTGCTTTGCAATGGATTTTGAGAAAACTCGAGAATCAAATGTGTTTTCTTGAAGAAATGGTTAAACGGCGAACCCAACTTTTTACTCAAATTCACCAATCACTTGATGGTTTAAAAAAGCATCATGATCAATTAAAAAAAATGAATGGAGAATTAAATGAACTTCGAGGAAGAATTTTTGGGATTGAAGGAAATGCAGGAAGAGTATGGTGGGATATATATTGCCAGTTTTTCCCTTCAAGCTATCAATTTAAAGAGCGAAGTAGACAGCCTGCCAAAGATGAAGTCAATGCATTGTTGAATTATGGTTATGGTATTTTATATGGTCAGGTAGAAAAAGCAATTATATTAGCTGGGCTTGATCCTTATATTGGATTTATTCATACGGATAATTATGCAAAAGTGAGTCTAGTTTTTGATGTTATTGAACAATATCGAATATGGGTAGAGCAGTCAGTTTTGACGTTATTTAGCAAACGATTAATAAAAAAAGACTTTTTTCAAAAATTGGCAAATGGTGTAGCTTTAAATGATGAAGGTAAACAGGTATTTATACCTCATTTATTTGATTATCTAGAAACATCGGTTCGTTATCATGGGAGAGAGGTTTGCAGAAAAGATCAGATTCAATTGGATATGTATGCTTTTGCAAAGGACATATTAACATGGGGCACCAATAATTTGGAAAGATGTCATGAAAAAAAATGAACAATTAACATGGGTAATTTATGATATCAGTAAAAACAAAGCCCGACGGAAAATTGTCAAAGCAACTGAAGAAGCAGGTTTATATCGTGTTCAGAAATCTGTTTTTTTAGGTTCGATAAACAGGGCATCTTTAGATGAAATGATTTTAAAAGTTAAGGAGTGGCTAAACGAAGAAACAGATAGTGTCTATGTTTTTCCCATGTGTGAGACAGATTTTAAAAAAATTATACTTTTAGGGCAGGCATTTGATAAAGATATGGTAACTGATGAAATTGTGTCCTTATTTTTTTAGAGGTTTTTATGAGCACATCATCCATAAAAATCACCCCCTCACATCTTTTGAGTTACTATTTTTGTCCACGTTTTATATGGTTCATCTATGTTTTATCAATTCCAGAATATGAAGAGAGGCGATACAAGGTACAAAAGGGACTTGAAATCCATGAAAGCAGGTTAAAAAACAATCCAGACTATTTATGGAAAAAAATTTCCGTGCAAAAGCGTTTGGGGAAGGCATCTTTACAATCAGACACATTACGTTTGTCTGGTATAGCAGATGACATAGCAGCGTTAAAAGATGGGAGTTTAGCGCCAGTAGATTTTAAGTGGGCTGTATATCCTGATTACGTTTATCCAGGTCATCGTATGCAAATTGGAGCTTATGGATTATTAATAGAAGAAATATACCAAAAGCCTGTCCATTTTGGATATATATTTTACATACGGGATGGATCGAAAGTTGTAGAAGTGCCAATAACGGCAGACTTAAAAAAGAGAGTTATGGATTCCATAGATAACATTTTAAAAATAATAGAAGAAGAAACGTTACCACCTATTAAACAAAAGAAAATTCGCTGTTTAGATTGTACATATCGAAACATATGTGTTTTTTAGACAAATGGTTAATTATTTAACACAAAAAAGATATTGAAACTTTAGATAAAATAAGATAATTTTATAGAGAAAATTATTTTTTGAGGAAAAATTATTTTTGGCAGTCACGATCTTTGACAATAAGGGTATGATAATCAGCGAGTTACGGGGACAAAGGGTCTGCAAAAAGGGCAAAAAACAGGGTAAAATTTGATGTTTCACAGGGCAAAAATAGCAAAATTAAGCAGAGGTCAACATGGCTTATATTCATTAATAACAATAAGTTACACGATTTTTGTTGTTTAAGTCCACATTCCATTAAGACAAGGATTGAAACTGAAAGAGAATCCGAGAGCATTTGCAGAAGCATTACGAGTTTAAGTCCACATTCCATTAAGACAAGGATTGAAACAAAATCAAATATGCACCAAATTTTGCTTTGGATGAGTTTAAGTCCACATTCCATTAAGACAAGGATTGAAACCTGATGAGATAAACCAAATGATTAAAATTAAAAAAAGTTTAAGTCCACATTCCATTAAGACAAGGATTGAAACACAACAAGACTAAGTATTGAGAATGAAGACATTATGGGTTTAAGTCCACATTCCATTAAGACAAGGATTGAAACTTTCAATTCAAAAATAAGAAAAGGAGAAATGAAATGAGTTTAAGTCCACATTCCATTAAGACAAGGATTGAAACAAAGGAGCAAATGATGACAAAATCCAGCACCGCCAACCAGTTTAAGTCCACATTCCATTAAGACAAGGATTGAAACCGAAAGAATGGGAGAAGAAAGCGGAAAACTTGGTTGTTTAAGTCCACATTCCATTAAGACAAGGATTGAAACAATAATGTTTTTTATTTACGTGTATATGAATACCAGCAGTTTAAGTCCACATTCCATTAAGACAAGGATTGAAACAATTCTTTAATTAATTCCGGGGGTGATTGAAATCTACAGTTTAAGTCCACATTCCATTAAGACAAGGATTGAAACATTAGTGAGAAAATAGATAACCTCCCCGTATGGTTAGGTTTAAGTCCACATTCCATTAAGACAAGGATTGAAACCCATTGTTCACCTGATGTGTTCACCGGCTGTCGCCGGTTTAAGTCCACATTCCATTAAGACAAGGATTGAAACTTGAGTGCTTTTAAGAGTTCCGACAAAAAAACGGAAAGTTTAAGTCCACATTCCATTAAGACAAGGATTGAAACAGAGATTGGGAAAAGTTCTTCTTGATGAAAACTATTGGTTTAAGTCCACATTCCATTAAGACAAGGATTGAAACGCAGGTAGTTAATTCTTCGTATAGAGTTTTTAAGCATGTTTAAGTCCACATTCCATTAAGACAAGGATTGAAACATCCCCCTGTATCTAAATTAATTCCTTTAGTGTCAAGTTTAAGTCCACATTCCATTAAGACAAGGATTGAAACTATATTGCCCACGTTGATATTCAGTAAACTGCCTTGTTTAAGTCCACATTCCATTAAGACAAGGATTGAAACAAAATTCTCTTAGGAGGGTATTAATTATGAAACAGAGGTTTAAGTCCACATTCCATTAAGACAAGGATTGAAACGGAGTTGAAAACCCTTCATCATTTAGCTTTTTTAAGTTTAAGTCCACATTCCATTAAGACAAGGATTGAAACTTTTCTAACTGAGTTTTAGGCGTTTCCCATTTGTTTTCGTTTAAGTCCACATTCCATTAAGACAAGGATTGAAACTATTTCCAAAAATCTACTGGTAGATTGTTTATGTATGTTTAAGTCCACATTCCATTAAGACAAGGATTGAAACATTTTGAGGGGAACATACAAGAGCGAAGGCGAAATGAGTTTAAGTCCACATTCCATTAAGACAAGGATTGAAACATATAGATTTAGATGTATCTAAACCAATTGTAATAGAAAGTTTAAGTCCACATTCCATTAAGACAAGGATTGAAACTAAAGCATATTCAATTTAGTGCGCAAGAAATTCAAAAAGGTTTAAGTCCACATTCCATTAAGACAAGGATTGAAACATCCCCAGTAATATACATATCAAATATATCATCTGCCCTGTTTAAGTCCACATTCCATTAAGACAAGGATTGAAACGTAAATCCCTACTCATTACAGCTTGCACTTGCCTTGAGGTTTAAGTCCACATTCCATTAAGACAAGGATTGAAACAATCTGAAATTATTCTACTAATTAAAAGAGAATTTGTTTAAGTCCACATTCCATTAAGACAAGGATTGAAACTTTGAAACAACGTATCCAAAACATCCCATAGGGGTTGTTTAAGTCCACATTCCATTAAGACAAGGATTGAAACTATCATATCTAGATGATGAGATGTCTTTTTTTACTAGTTTAAGTCCACATTCCATTAAGACAAGGATTGAAACCGAATATAATAGTTAGTATTGTTCTCTAAATTCTCATCGTTTAAGTCCACATTCCATTAAGACAAGGATTGAAACGTTCATCAATAATGCATCCAGGATATATTCGGGATTTGTTTAAGTCCACATTCCATTAAGACAAGGATTGAAACCTAAATTCAGATGTAGCAGGAATGACTTTAAGATAGAGTTTAAGTCCACATTCCATTAAGACAAGGATTGAAACATAGCTTTTTTCTTCTTTAAACTCTTTCATTTTACACTGTTTAAGTCCACATTCCATTAAGACAAGGATTGAAACTATAATAATGGGTAGTATTATCCCAATGATAATCAGTTTAAGTCCACATTCCATTAAGACAAGGATTGAAACCGTAGTTTTTTTATGGTAGTTCCAGAAATTCCTTGCGTTTAAGTCCACATTCCATTAAGACAAGGATTGAAACTGGTCGTAAAATCCTCCCATCGATGAATTTTTCGATTTCGTTTAAGTCCACATTCCATTAAGACAAGGATTGAAACAATACCCTTGGCCC
>JAQUPD010000042.1:8513-14715 GCA_028716785.1 Fidelibacterota bacterium | reverse complement strand
AAACCGTGGCACGGCAACTGCCGCTAAAATGCCTAAAAGAACGATGACCGTCACTAATTCGATCAGTGTAAAACCTTTGTTTTTCATGATTTCTCCTTTCATGTCTATCTTTACGTTTTACTTATGTAATATTCGCTTCTTTATAAATAAAATGCAAGAAAAATATTATTCCTATCAAAAGTTCTTTAAGAAAAGCTTTTCATTTCATCATCATGTTACATAATGGATCCCATATCCCACATGGGCAGAAAAATACCCAGGGCAAAAATGAGGAGAAAAGCAGCAATAACGATAACCATAATGGGTTCAATGAGACTGGAAAGACGTTTTATGGAGTATTCTACCTCTCGGTCATATTGTTTTGCAATGCTTCCCATCATGCTATCTAAACTCCCGCTCTGTTCCCCAATATCAATCATTTGAATTACTAATTTTGAAAAATAGGGGCTTTTTTTTAAGGATTCGGCAATGGTATTTCCACGAATAACATCTTTTCGTGCTTCCAAGATATCTGTGGAAAGGGCTGCATTGCCTGTGGTATCTGCCACAACTCTTAAGGCATCCACAATCTGTATGCCACTTTGTGTTAATGTCCGCAACATGTGGGCAAACCGCGATAAGGCTGTTTTAGAGACCAAATCTCCAAAAACAGGGGCTTTCATTTTAAACCCATCCCACCATAACCGCCCTTTTTCGGTGTTTATAAATGCTCGAAATCCCCAAACAATGCCTCCCAGAATAAGAATCAAAAGCCACCAATAATTTCGGAAAAAATCAGAAATACCAATTAAAATACGGGTTGGCAAAGGGAGTTGAGCCCCCATTTGATTAAACATGCCCATAAAGGATGGAATAATAAAAACAATCGCTGCAATAAAGGCAAATGCAAGCACACAAAGAACAATAATTGGATACCGCATGGCAGATTTTACTTCTTGTCTAAGCTTTATATCAGCTTCAATCAAGTTGCTTAAGCGGGTAAGCACTGTATCCATAACACCTGCTTCTTCGCCGGCGTGAATCATATTTACATAAAGGGAATCAAATGCTTTAGGATGTTTTTGCATGGCCATGGAAAGGGAATAGCCTGAATTCACATCGCCAATAACAGCATGTAACACATTTCTAAATTTTTCATTGGATGTTTGGGTATAAATAGTTTCTAAACTTGTGACTAAGGGAACCCCTGCTTTTAGCATGGTCGCAAGCTGATCAGTAAAAATGGCAACATCCTGTGCTTTTATCTTTCCCCGAGAAGTTTTTCCGCCTTTAATGCCAGGTTCTGATTTTCCCTTTACTTCTTTAATGGAAAGCACCATATAGCCTTGGTTTTCCAGCATGTGAAGCATTTCAAGTTTGCCTGGGCCCTCTCCCGTTTCTGTCCGCGGAACACCATTTTTCCCTAATATTTTATATTCAAACATTGGCATTATTGAAATGTCCCTGTGCTTGGGTTATAAGTATAGGTATTTCCTGCAGGACCCGTATAGGCATACCCATTTTTTGTCCAATGTTGTGTAACAGGTTGTGTTAGAACCTTAGTAAAAAAGGGATTTGAAGGAGACGCAGGGCCATTGGAAGCCTCATCGAGGGTTGGAGGATACCATGGCGTGGTGCCTCGAGTTACAGCCCGATGGTAAACATTCTCAATGCCAGCTCTTATCAGGGCAACTACCGTATCTTCAGCTTCTTGTTTTCCGGTTGTGCTTGTATTGATAAATCGGGGAATTGCCACAACAGCCAATATTCCCAAAAGAATAATAACCAGCACAATTTCTATGAGGGTAAATCCCTTGCCGTTAGACCATAGAGGTAATTTCAAGTACTTCTTCAATCGAAACGATTCCTTCTTTTGCAAGTTGTATTCCCTGATACATCAACTGTACCATTCCTTGGCTAATGGCATATTTTCTCAACTGATTCAATGTTGCGCCACTCACAATCATTTCAGACATTTTTTCATCATTGGTAAGAAGCTCAAAGAGTCCTAACCGTCCCAGATACCCTGTATTGCGACATTGAATACATCCAACCGGTTTATAAAAAGTGTATGCTTTCGTTGGATCTAAATTAAATTTTTCAAGCACCTTTAGTGGAGGCGTAAAGCGCTCTTTACAATGGGGACACAATTTACGAATGAGGCGTTGTGCCAACACAGCCCGCAAGGTTGACGAAATAAGATAGGGCTCTACACCCATATCAATCATACGAGTAATAGCAGAAGGGGCATCATTTGTATGGAGTGTACTAAGAACCAAATGACCCGTTAAAGCAGACCGAATGGCCAATTCCACGGTCTCCTGATCTCGAAGCTCACCAATCATCATAATATCTGGATCCTGACGTAAAATCGTCCGCAATGCCGATGAAAAGGTAACACCAATTTTAGGATTTACTTGACCCTGATTTATATTATCCAGTTCATATTCAATGGGATCTTCCACGGTAATAATATTTTTCGAAACGGTATTGAGAGTTGTGAGTGTTGAATAGAGGGTTGTTGTTTTTCCGCTCCCTGTTGGTCCAGTAACAAGGATAATACCATTGGGTAAGTGAATAAGTTCTTGCCATTTTTGCAAAACATCTTGGGTAAAACCAAGGTTACTTAATTCCACTTGATTTTTTTCTTTATCAAGAACGCGCATAACAATTTTTTCGCCAAAATAGGTTGGATAGGTAGAAACGCGCAAGCTTACTCGTTTATTATCTTTTTTAAAGCGAATGCGTCCATCTTGGGGTTTTCGGGTCTCTGCAATATCCATATTACACATAATTTTCAATCGTGAAGCCACAGAGGCTTGAAAGGCTTTTGGAAGGGTATAATTTTCAAAAAGCGTTCCATCCAGGCGGAAACGGATGCGCACATCTTTTTCGCGTGGTTCAAAGTGGATATCGCTAACGCCCATATCAATGGCTTGAAGAAGCATGGTATTTACAGCTTCAATGACTTGCGTATTTCCAGTAATTTCTTCTTCTCTTGCTGCTTCCCGCTTTTTTTCAATATCCTCAACTTCATATTCAATATTTTCTTCTGATAACCCCTCAATTTTTTTGGATTTTCCATAATAAACATCAACAGCATATTGAATATCACTTTCGGTTGCTAAAACAAGGTCTAAATCCATGCCTGTTTGCTTGGTAATTATATCAATAATTTCAACATTTAAAGGATCTGCCGTGGCAATGGTTAACTGGTCCCCAATTTTAAAGAGGGGTATTACTTGATATTCGCGTGCCATATCTTCTGGAATAAGCCGAATAATCTCTTTATCAATGGTCAAATCGTCAAGTTTTACAAAGGGAATATCCATTTGAGCAGCTAAAAACTGGGCTAACTCGTGTTCTGTTATGTAGTTGAGTTCAAGTAACGCCTTACCAAAATAAATGCCCTTTTCATTTTTGTATCGCAAGGCTTCATTCAATTGCTCTTGGGTAATTTTTCTGTTTTCAACAAACAGTTGACCCAAGGGTTTTCTTTCTTTAACAGATGGCATTCGTACTCCTTTTTATACCCAAATATACGTCATATATACGTGAATAAAAAAATCCCCAAAAAAGAGTGCTAAAAGAGTCCCTAAAGCCAGAAAGGGACCGAAAGGGATTTGCATGCCAGTTTTAACTTTCTTAGCTGTCATGAGAAGTAAAAGAATAACAGCGGCAGATAAGAAACTTAAAAAAAGCATAACAATTGAAAGTTTCCATCCCAGGAACATGCCAATTACAAGGCCTAAAAGCACATCGCCCGAGCCCATGCTTTCTTTATGAAACATGCCTTTGCCCATTAATCCTGCCAAAAAAAGGAATCCCGAAATAAGGGCAGCGCCTATCAAAGAAGAAATCCACCGGGAATCCCAAAAAGCAAGAAGTCCTAATCCTCCTACAAAAAGACCTGCATTGATAAAGGATTGAGGAATAATCATGTGATCTAAATCTACAAATGCTGTAATCACTAAAATAAAAATCAAGGACATATACCAAATAGTTTCAAGGGTAGGTCCAAATTTCCAATAAACTGCCACAAATAAAAGGGCTGTTAGCAATTCCACCAGAGGATAGCGCGGTGAAATAGATTGTTTACAAAAGCGACATTTACCGCCTAGCAAGATAAAGCTTAGAAGAGGAATATTATCGTACCATGCAAGGTATTTTTTGCAGGAAGGGCATTTTGATCGGGGTGTTATGACAGATTCATGGTTAGGAACTCGAAAAATTACCACATTGGCAAAACTCCCCATGGCAAGTCCTAGGATAGCTGAAAATAGATATCCCATTCCGTAATCGTTCATTTTGGTAAAAGTTCCTTGATCTTTTTTAATAAATCTGCGGTTGTAAACGGTTTCGTGAGATAAGCGTCGGCGCCGACATTTTTAGCAATTTGAAAATCTTTTTGAGCACTTTTTGCTGATAAAATAATAACGGGAATATGTTTATATTTTTTATCAAACTTGATTAAATTACACACCTTAAATCCATCCATTTTAGGAAGCATAATATCCAACAACACCAAGTCTGGATTAAGGTCTTTTACCTTTTGAAACCCTTCGAGTCCATCCGTTGCTGTTTCAACTCTAAATCCAATAGATTCCAGTCGGATTTTAATAGCCCGAAGCATATCCGGCTCATCTTCTATAATCAAAATTATGTATTCTTTCATCATGGTTCCTTTCACGCTTTCTTAACAATCATGGATTTACATCAGGTAATTACCAATCCTTCTGCTGCCATGAATTCAACCCAAAAGCAACTTTTTAGTGGCACCATTTCATGGAAGTTGTTCTGTTTGGGTTGTTTGGTGATACTGCTCAGAACTAAACGTGGAATGATTTGCAGGTGGAATTGTTACATAAAAGGTAGACCCTTTATGGAGTTCACTCTCAAACCAAATGTTCCCGCCCATTTCTTCAACAATATCTTTGGTTATACTAAGTCCTAACCCTGCTCCCGGTAACCGTTGTGAATTAAGTCCTGCCCTAAAAAAGCGCTGAAAAATTTTATCTTGATCTTTTTTGGGAATTCCACGTCCATAATCTTTTACGTACAGGTACAAAGTGCCATCCTTTCTAACATCAGCAAATATAAGAACTTCAGAATTTTCATCAGAATATTTATAGGCATTATCCAAAAAATTAACAAGAATTTGCAAAAGAGCATCGCGATCTCCGGAAAATAGGGGAAGATTCTTATCGACCTGTACCTTTAATCGCATTTTTTTGGATTCGTAACGAATTTTAAAAAGATTTACTACCTCTTGGATTAATTCAGAAATATCAATTTTTGTTACGTGTTTTTTCCTAAGAGCTTTTTCTGATTTCACCACATCAAATACATTATTTATCAGACGTTCTAACCGTTCCAAATTGCTTGCAATAATAGTATTAAATTCTTGATGATCTTTTGAGAGGGTCCCCCCTATTCCATCTGCCATCAGCGAGACATACTCTTTCATAATAGCTACAGGGGTTTTCAACTCATGGGATACATTGGAAATTAATTCGGCTTTCATATCCTCAATTCGTTGATTATCCGTTATGTTTCTAGCTACTAAAATTAAACCCTTTTCAATAAAAGGATGATTTATAAACCGATCTGTCACGGCATCAAATACGAAATAATCTTTCGTGTTTTCTCCAATAAAAACCTTATTTCTGGAAATTTTTTTTTCTGTAAGACATGTTTTTTCTACCCGATCCCATTTTTGAGGGAAAAAATTTTTTACGTCATCATAGGAAATTATATTTTGATATATTCCCATAAGATTTTGAAAATAGTGATTTACGTAAGCAATTTTTTTATTCAGATCGATAATTGCAACGGCATCATTAACTTGATCAAAAAGCGTAAGGATTTGTTGTTCTTGTTTTTTTCGCACAATATCTTCCAAATGGCGTACAATTTCTTCAATTTGGCGAGTTAAATCCTCAAAAAACTGAGCATCCCATTGGCTATAGACATTCTCTTTATAACTTAGCAAACCAATGATTCCCTGAAAAAGTCCTGAGGATGGGAAGGGAAATAAAAGAGAATCTCGAATGCCTTCATCCCGAATGGGATTTTGAGAATCGCTATATCGGAAATCAGGGATAAGGTGTACCATATCAGGATTTTTATTGCTTAAAAACTTTTTTGATAGCAGATGAATTGCATCTTTCAATCGAGATGATACTGCTTCACCATGTAAAAGCACAATATTATCACTCCACAA
>JAQUPD010000042.1:0-8413 GCA_028716785.1 Fidelibacterota bacterium | reverse complement strand
ATCTTTTTTTCTTCAGTTTTTATTGTCTGAGCATTTAATCTAATTTTCAACCGGAGATCATTGGGTCTATCAGCATAGCGTATGGCATCGTCCAAACTTATTGTTCCATCCATATATTTCTGATACAAACTTTGGTCAAACGTCATCATTCCTTCATGGGTACTCGTTTCAAGGGTTGAGCGAATCATATCAATTTCTCCATTATGAATAAGATCGCGAATTCTTGATGAAGATAAAAGAAGTTCGCAAACGACGATTCGTCCACGTTTAAGGGTAGGCACTAAGCGTTGACCAATAATTGCTTGAAGATTCAGGCTCATTTGGAGGCGAATCATTTCGTAGTATTCAGGAGGATAAAAGCTCATAGCCCGTTCAAGTGTTTGAAAGGCATTATTTGAATGAAGGGTTCCCAGCACTAAGTGGCCTGTTTCGGAGAAATTTAAGGCAGCACTCATAGATTCTCGATCCCGAATTTCGCCAATCATAATCAAATCGGGACTTTGACGCACGGCGTATTTTAAGGCTGAATTGAAATCCGGTGTATCAATCCCCACTTCTCGTTGATTAACAATGCTTTTTTTATGAGTATGAATAAATTCAATGGGATCTTCAATGGTAAGAATATGTCCAGATTTATGGCTATTTCGATAATCGATCATAGACGCCAAGGTCGTACTTTTTCCAGAACCTGTTGCCCCCACAATTAGAATCAATCCTTTATTTTCCATAATCAGGTTTTTTAAAATGGGGGGTAATTTTAAATCATCGAGCGTTGGGATCGTTGTTAAAATCCGTCTTAACACAAAGCCAATAGAATTTCGTTGATAGAAAGCATTGCCTCGAAACCGACCCAGTCCAGATTTGCTGATAATAAAATCCAATTCTTTTTGGGATTTTACCTTTTCGATATCTTTTTTTGAGAGCATTTCTTCCATCAAAGCGGATAAAATTTCTTGATTCAAGCATTCTTTTTGCAAGGGGATCAGCTTTCCATCGATCCGAAGCATCGGGAATGCCCCGATAGTAAGATAAAGATCAGAAGCCTTTGCCTGGAGCATAACGTCCAATAAATCATCCAAGGAATACATTTATTCTAACCCAAGATTTTTTTTCACATAGCTCGGATTTACAGCACTTTGGACAGCGGTATGGGTTTCAATTTTTCCTTCCTGAGCCAGACGGACGAGGGATTGATCTATCGACACCATGCCAACATTCGAGCCGGTTTGAATGGATGAAGGAATCTGAAACACTTTACTTTCGCGAATCATATTTCGGATACCACTGGTGCCAATCATGATTTCAAAAGCTGCCACCCGTCCTCGGCCTGAAGCATGTTTTAGCAATATTTGAGAAATCACCGCTAAGAGCGATTCTGATAGCATTGCTCGAATTTGAGCTTGTTGGGCAGCGGGATATTGATCAATAATACGATCAATCGTTTTGGCGGCACTGTTTGTGTGCATCGTGGCAAACACTAAATGACCTGTTTCTGCAGCGGTGATGGCTAAACTTGTTGTTTCAAGATCTCGCATCTCTCCTACCAAAATCACATCAGGATCTTCCCGAAGAGCACTCCGTAAAGCTGCAGCAAATGATTTTGTATTGAAACCAATTTCCCGTTGATTTACCAAAGATTGTTCTGAAACATGGACAAATTCTACTGGATCTTCAATGGTAATAATATGTTTTTTAAAGTTTTTGTTAATATAATCTATGATTGTTGCCAACGTTGTTGATTTTCCACTTCCTGTTGGGCCTGTGACAAGGACAAGACCCTTGTCTTGAGAAGCAATGTTGACAACAATATCGGGAATTCCTAATTCTTTAAAAGTAAAAACTTTGGTAGGAATAGCCCGAAAAACGGCTGCTTCCCCATGGAGATCCTTATAGACATTCACTCTAAAACGGCCAATGCCTTTGATTTGCCGCGAAAAATCAATTTCCCAATTTTCTTCAAAGATTTTCCGCTGTTCATCACTCATTACATCATATACAAGAGAATGAATGGTCGCACTATCGAGGGAATCCAGATTTGTCTTTAGCATATCTCCATCAATACGAACAATGGGGGGTGAACCAACACACAAATGAAGATCAGAAGCCTCGTTATCAATGGCAAATTTTAAGAGGGTATAAATTTCAGTTTCCATAAATTCTCTAGATTTTATTTAACAATCGTTGGAGTAATAAATATCATCAATTCACTGCGCTGGGGTTCGATACTTTTATGAATAAAAAGATGTTTAATTAGAGGAATACTGCTAAAAAAGGGGACTTTTTTTACTGTTTCGATATCCTGTTCAAGAATGAGTCCACCCAATAAAAGAGTCTCTTTATCTTTTACACGAATATTGGTATTGGCCATGCGTCTTGAGATAATGGGTCTATCACTTTCAGGTCCACCAAATCCAATGACTGCCTCAACCTGGGCATTTACAGCCATAGAAATATAATCATTCTCATTAATTCTTGGGGTAACCATTAAAACAATATTGACATCTTGTTCTTCGTAGGTTGTTGTAGGAGGTCCATATTGTGTGGCAGGTTGTGTAATGGTAAGGGGATAAGTTGTTCCCACATTGATGGTTGCCATTTGATTATCAAAGGTTGTTGTTTGAGGTTGTTGAGTAATTTTTGAGGATGTTGATGTTTTTAGCAAATCCAACACTGCAGAAAATTGCGAAGCCGTAAGCCTCGCAATTGCCATGTCTTGCCACTCTCCTATGGGAAAGGCATCTTCATCTGATCCGGGGCCTCCCTGCAAGCTTAAACGGGCAGACCAGTTGATCCCCATATCTTCACTGACATCCAGTTTTGTCTCGACAAATTTCACAGAGATATTGATTTGTGGAATTTCTACATCCAGTTGACGAACAATTTTTTCGATCGTTTCAAAATTTTCACTCACATCTGTCACAAGAATCATATCATATCCAGGCATCAAATTCATCATATTCATCATGTTCATGGCACTCGCTCCTCCTGAAGTACGGCTCCCCCCTGTCATGCCCATGGAGCTTCCCATAAACCCTGTAGCACCAAATCCCCCCAGACTACTTTGAGTACCTGTCCCTGTTCCTGTTCCCGTTCCCAATTGCTGTGCTTGTGTTCCCTTTATAGAGGGAGAAAAAACAGCAACTTTCCCTTTTTCTGTGAGGACATTTTCCAAAGCATCTGCTACAGATTTACCATCGACATAGATCAGGCGATAGACCTGTGTCATGGTTTCACCTGTCATTTCTTCTTCTCTTTCTTTAATAATAATCACATCATCTTTTTGGAACCAATTATAGCCATTAACCTTCAGGATGGCATCCAAGGCATTATAGACTTTTACATTGGTAAGAGTTAGAGTTACTGTTCCTTCAACATCATCGGAACTCACTAAATTAAGATTATTTTGAATTGCAAAAAGACGGAGAACTTTAGAGAGGGGCGCATTGGAAAACTGAAGAGAAACCTGGTTATTAAGACCTGCTGAATACGGAGAATAGTACTCGTTTTCTACTGGCTTTGCATCTCCTTTTTCATCAAGTTCCCACGTGAGGAAAAGAGAATTCATACTTTGATAGACTAAATACTGGGGGAGATAGGAGAAATCGAAAATAATTTTAAATTGATCATTCATTTTATACCGATTGACAAACCGATAGAGATATAAAGGCGAATAATTAACATACTCCCTTTTTCCCTGAAATATATTTTTGCAGTTGCTTATGTCAATAATAATCTGAGGTGGTGAATAGGTTCCATAGACCTCATATTGAATTTTATCATTATCAAAGATTAACTCAATTTCAGCTTGTTTTTCATATTTATGATAAACAATTCCACGAATCGTATTGGTGGCACTATACAACAGGTTATAGGAAAGAAAAATAAGTCCTATGAGGATAATCTTCTTACGAAACATAGAGAGTCCTCTTTTTATCATTGTATCCTTTCATTACCGTCAAATTTTTACTATTCACCTGAGAAACTTTCTGGTATAGAGGTCCCTTCCGAAAACGTTAAACGAATCTGTTCTCCTTTTCCCATAAGGATTACATATTCTGGTTTTACCACAGAAAGAGTATAGCCATCAATTTTATCACCTGGTTTTAAAATTTTATCATTAATAAGGACGGTAGGTTTACCATTAAGCCATGATATACCTGTTAATTCAAAAGATACTTTCGGTTCTATGAGTAAGCTATCGGCGATACGTTTCTCATCTTCTGGTTTTTTGGAATAAACAAAAGGATCGTTTTTCCATTCAAGGTTCCACGCTGGGAGTGGTGAGTAAGATTTTAATGAGGTAGATTGACTTGTAGATCGGGGTGCCTGAAGCGGTTTTGGTACTTCAACAGGAATACTTTGGGTGCCCGTTGCTGGTTTATTTTTTTGCGATTTATCAGGTAAAACAGTCGTAAAAATAAAGACAATAACGGCTACCATAGCCAGTATCAATAGTATTTTTTCTCTTTTTTGCAGTGCCATTATTCTTTTGCCATATAGGCTAATAGTTTAATTTCAATATGCAATTTATCAGGAAGCTCAGTATCGGTCAAGAGGTGAATCGATTGAATATGAATGGGTTCTTGATTGGCCGATAATTCTTCCAAAAATTCCCCCGTGGGAATAAATTTGCCATTTAAATAGAGATCAATAGGATATGAGTGTAGAGACATTTTAAAATATTTTTTTTGTTCATTTTCAGGAACAGAGAACTGATTAATAAATAATGGAGTCATATATTCAAGGTCTAAATTGTATTTTTGTGCCATTTTTTGAATTTGTTCAAGGGTATTCTCAATATCGTTCTGGCTATTTCCCAATTGAAACAATTGGTTTAAGTCATTTTCAAGGAGTTGAACACGTTTTTCTACTTGAGCACAATTTCGTTCTACAGTTCCAACCTGAGATATTTGTTGTTCAAGAGACTTTATTTCCTGATTTAATGAATTGATTTCTTGATTTACAGGAAAATAGAAAAAAATAAGCCACCCACAGAGCACAACGAGAAGTAAAATAATGTTAATGAGTCCTACCCGTTTTAAATTCATAGCTATTTTAAGACTCCTGTAATTGTAAACGATCGTTGCGTTCCTGTGTCTGTTTGTTCATCATTTACAGATAAGGATATAGATTCAAAAAATCCTGTATCTTTAAATTTTGACAGATAGTTATTGAGATAAATATCGGTAACGGATGGATTTCGAGTAATATATCCCTTAAGAATAAAATCGTACGTCTGATTACTATTAGTCCTATCGGGCTTTTCAACACGAAAATCCGTCAAATAAATACCGGGTGGTGTCACATTGGAAAGCATTTTAAGAAGCATTAAGGTTCTATCCGTAGAATATTGATCTTCACGGACTTGGTTTAGAATTTTATTATATGTCTGCTCTTTTTGCGTCATAGCCATAAAGGTTGCTGAAACATCAGAAATATTCTGCCATTGTTTTTGAACTTTCTGGTGCGTGCTTTTTACATTATTCCGTTCAATAAGCATATCGTGGGTATTTAGTGCTGCAAAAATCAAAAAACATATAAGAATAATTCGGGAAAGTTTAGTTGTCGCAATTAAATGCTCGCGGTTTCGTGTCCCTTTTGTTATAATATTTAAGTCTTTTTCAGGAAAAGCAGCCGCCAGATGAAGGGTATAACAGGGTAAGAGTTGTTCGGGAATTTCTGCATCTTTATATTTATATGCAAAAATATCGGTCCGCATAGGATTTAGAATGCTTGTTTTTCTGCCAAGTTGATCTTCAATAAATCGTCTAACACCTGGAATAATTGCCCCTGGACCCACAAGAAAAACATCCCCATCTGCCAATAGAGAAAAGGTTTTGCGATAATAGTCTATCGATCGGCTAATTTCCATAATAATGCGCTCAGCAATGGGACGGATCATAATAAAATAAATGGAATAATCAATGCCAAGCTCTTTAATAACAACATTTTTATTGTGTCCAAAACCGTAGGTATCCAAAAGAAGGAGAGCTTCAGGATCTGATAGTTTCCGTTTTCCCTCGAGGGTGTTTACTTCTTGGTGCAAGGCATTCAACAAATCTCTCTGACCAATATTGAATTCCCGTTCAAAATGAAATTCATGATTCTTTATAAAAATGAGATTGCTGTACGTTTCTCCAATGTAAAAAATAATGGCCGTTTCTTTAAAATAGTCAGGGTAATTCAAACGAAAGGCTTTTGCTGCCAGGTAAGGAATTGTTGTAATCTGACGGGGAATCATTCCAACGTCGTAGAATAATTTTTCTTCTTGGGAAACAAGGTTGTGGGGCGCAATCAAGGTAAAATAACTCTTTTCATCAACTGTATCAGAAGAAATTGGCTTTACATCATATTCAATGGCTTTATCAAGGAACGGCAAATTCTTTGTAACAGCCCATTTTAAAGCTTCCCGCGTCTCTTTTTTATTTAGATTTTGAAACGTATGTACCCGTGAAATATAATTCCTCGAGTGGGTAAAATAGGTTATAAAACCTTTTTTGTGGTTTATCTGTCGTGATATACTTTTAAGAAATAACTTTTGTTTTTCTTCTTCAGTAATATTTTCTGAAATATTCCAATTTGTTAAATATCCCCAATTGGTAATCTTTATTTTTGTCCCTTCGGGAACAGCCTGAAGATACCGTGCAGAGGTTTCATCTGTTTCAATAGCGATAATATTATGCTTATTGCTAAGCCAATTGGAGATTTCTGATATTTTTGGCTTTATAGCAGAAGGAATTGAGTTAAATTTTTCGTCAAAAATTCGCTCTTCTTCTTCCTCATCTCTTAAATCTTCAAAATTCCTTGTCTCTTTTTCAAATTCCTGATAAAGATTTTTCTGCGTTGATGACTTTGGTTCTTCTCTGGTTTCTTCATGAATTAGGGGTTGACTTTCATACGATTCACCTTTTTCATTTTTTTCTCTAGATTCTGAAGATTTTACCTCTGTTTCTAATGAAAGAGCTTTTGATTCTTTGAGAGGAAGAATAATATCATCTTTCTTTGTCTCAATATATTCGTCTAAAATATCAAAAATAGACTTTCCTTCTTGGGAAGTTTTTTTATTTTTAATATCATTTAAGGATTCTTCTGTTTTTGAGGACTTTTCTGTGCTAAGTACTTCTGAAAAGAGAAATGGTTTTTCCGATTCAAACCGTTTTTTAAACGCTACAAAAGGTCCAACACGTGACAACTCTTCTTCAGAATTCTGAATTAAAAAAGATACATGTTTATTTGTTTTCTGCTTACCAAAATTTCCCCTTTGGGATGAAGCTTTTTGTATGTCAAAAAGTATATTTTGTACAGATGGCTCCTCTTTTTCGGAAACCTCTTCTTGCTCTTTTCTGGTCTCTGCCTTTGTTTTAAATGTTTCTTCACGGTCTGCTAATGAAATCGTAGAAAATGGCTCTTTTTCAGTTTCATTTTGAGCTTCTTCTTGTGGATGATTGGATTCAAGTTGTTCTTCTTTTTCTACATTTTCTTTTTTCTTCCCAGTCGTTTTGTCAAAAAGATCTGTTAATTTTTTTGAATCGATATCTATTTCATGGGAAATTTCATCTGTAGGGTGACTCAATTTTTCCTTTTTTTCTTCTTCTTTAGGAGGTTCTGTTTGAAGAATGTTCAAAAGTTTGTTGGTTGCACTATCGCGCTTTTTATTATCATGATCCGACATAAAAGAACCTATTTTCTTTAAGAACATTCACAACAACATCGGCATCCACAGTAATACGATCCTGCCGTATCATTTCAATCAGACAATCATGACAGAGGGATATCATTTTTCGTGGATATCCTTTAGAATTAAGATAGATAAGCTCCAGGGCACCTTCTGTAAAAAAATTAATTCCATCCTTTGCCCCCGCTATTTTCAAACGATGTCTAATCATAGCAATGGCGTCTTCGCGACTCAGGGGTTTGAGAGTATATCCCATAGCAATACGATCGGCAAAATTTGGATGTTTTTTCAACAATTCTTGAAATTCAGGTTGAGCAAAAAAGATGACTTGAATTAATTTATAGCGATTGGTTTCATAATTTAGCAACGTTCTAATTAATTCTAAATTTTCAGAAGAAATTTTTTGTCCTTCATCAATCATAAGCACCAAGACTTTTTTCTCTTCAACGCCTTTTTCATAGAGATAATTTTCAATAATATCCTTACAAACAACAATTGAATTTCCTTTTTCAGGAATATCAAAGAGATCAATTAGATATTTCAAAAAATCCAGTTCAGAATTCCAGGAGGGATCCAAAATGAGATAAAATTCATACCGTGGATCATATTTGTAAAATCGGCGCAATAAAATCCGACTTAACATAGTTTTACCAGTCCCTATTCCGCCGATAACAACACTAAGTCCTCGCTGGGTCCGAATTGATATCTCCAGTAAGTTTAAACACTCTTTATGAATTT
>JAQUPD010000041.1 GCA_028716785.1 Fidelibacterota bacterium | reverse complement strand
GGGTTATTTTATCCCCGGGGGTTTAAAAATTTCCGTAAATGATTTCCTATATTGAACTCAACTTATAATCAGCCCATCGGCCAATCTTCTGACTGATAGATATTCAAAAAGAACTTCTTAAAATAAGCATATAACAAAGATTTCCTTAATTTCTTGTTATTAAGATCTGACCACATCAACTGTTAAGGAATATATCCCACTCCTTACTCGTTATTTATCTCATATTCCAGATTCAAAATCTTTAAAGTCTCTGCGTCCTTGGCGGTGAATATTCAAGCGTCTCACTGCGTTCGGCGTTTCAGTGCCGCTGTCGCGGCGTCCAAGAAATTTAAGCGCCTCGCTTTGCTCGGCGTTCCAACCTTGCTATCACGAAATTTAAAAGTTTAATCACTCGTTACTTATCTCATATTCTAGATTCAAAATTTTTAAAATCTCTGCGTCCTTTGCGGTGAATATTCAACCGCTGAAACGTCTCTCCGTCTCATTTCTCTTAGTCACTTCGTCCATCCATTTCTCTGGTCTTTACAAGAAGCTTGCTATTTTCTCCGATCTCTTTTGATTTAATATGATTCTATCTTATATTCTCGTGTTCTTTATAGAGTGTTATTATCTCAATAGGAGTTTTACAAATGGGTCGATATGTTGGAACAGTCGTGCGAGGAATTCGAATGCCTATTATTCGTCAGGGCGACGCTCTTGAATCGATGGTTGTGGAAAGAATCCTCCAGACTTCCCATGCAGAAGGTTTTTCTATCCGCAATAAGGATGTGGTGGGAATTACAGAATCAATTGTGGCACGTTCTCAGGGAAATTATGCCTCCATCGATAATATTGTTACCGATTTGTCTGAAAAGTTCCAGGGAGCACCCCTAGGTGTTGTCTTTCCAATTCTTAGCCGCAATCGCTTTTCCATTCTCTTGCGAGCAATTGCCAAAAGTACCCACCATGTGTTTATTCAACTGAGCTATCCCTCCGATGAGGTTGGCAATCCTTTGATTTCTCCCGATCTTTTAGATGAAAAGGCTGTAAACCCCTGGACGGATACGTTTACAGAAGAAGAATTCCAGACATGCTTTGGAAAAAGCTGTCATCCCTTTACAGGTATAGATTACCTTGCCTATTACCGTTCACTTGTTGAAGATGAAGGCACACAATGTACATTCCTCTTTTCCAATCAACCCCAAACAATTTGTGATATGACCCACGCTGTGCTTGTTTGTGATATTCATAACCGATTTCGGACAAAACGTTTCTTGAAAGATGCAGGAGCAGAGATTGTCTATGGACTGGATGATATCCTCACAAAACCCATCAAGGGTAGTGGCTATAATCCCGATTTTGGTCTATTGGGTTCCAATAAAGCAACAGAAGAAACAGTCAAGCTCTTTCCTCGAGAATGTCAATCGGTGGTGAATGGCATTCAAGCCCAGTTAAAAGAAAAAACTGGCAAAACTGTGGAAGTGCTGATTTATGGCGATGGTGCTTTTAAAGATCCCGTTGCAAAGATTTGGGAATTGGCAGATCCTGTGGTGTCGCCAGGTTATACTTCTGGATTGGAAGGCACTTCCAATGAGGTTAAAATCAAATATCTGGCGGATAATCAATTCTCAACGTTGAGCGGACAAGCACTCAATCAAGCCATTGTAGAGCAAATCCAAAAGAAAAAAGAAGACCTTAAGAGCGCGATGGAATCCCAGGGAACGACCCCCCGTAGGTTGACAGATCTTCTTGGGTCACTCTGTGATTTAACGTCCGGCAGTGGAGACAAAGGCACACCCGTTATATATATTCAGGGATACTTCGATAGCTACGCGTCAGAATAATCCCCTTTTTTAGAGAAAGCATCCCCAATCCTCCTGAAAAATAGGAGAGAAATTCGCCTAAATACCATTGTTCGATACGGTTTTCAGCAAGAGTTCCGTCTTAAAAATTTTCAAAAGAGATTATGTATAGGATAAGAAAGGAAGCGGTGCTAATTTTCCACGCGGGGCAAATAAACGGTGAAAGTGCTTCCTTTTTCGAACTCTGTTTCCACTGTAATCCGGCCTGCGTATTCATCCACAATTTTTTTCATAATAGCCAACCCTAGGCCTGTTCCGGTAATGTTTCGGGTATAGATATTTTTTGCCCGAAAAAATTCCTGAAAAAGGCGATCTTTTTCTTCGGATGTCATGCCAATTCCTGTATCTTTTACAGAGACTTTCACCCAACGGCCATCCGCCACACAAGTGATATCTATGTGTCCTTCATATTTGTTGTATTTTATAGCATTTGAAATCAAATTGGTAAAGACCCTCCGAATTTCTTCACTATCTGCATTAATGTAGAGTCCATGCTTTAGGGCAAGATTCACCGTGATTTCTCGCTCTTCCATTTTAGGTTTAAAAAATTCTACAAGACTTTCAAGCAGTGTTGCCACCTCTACTTTTTCAAGATTTCGCTTAACACCCTTTGAATCCATCCGAAAAATATTAAACAAATCATTAATCAATTCTATTAGAGCTTCTGTCCGCTCGAGGGAGCGTTTCAAATAGGTATTGTAGGTAACAATGTCATCCCCCAGGGCATTATCCAGAATCATTTTCAAGTAGCTATGAATAGCAGCCAGGGGTGCTTTTAATTCATGGGCAACCATATTTACAAAGTGTGATTTAGACTGATCCAGCTGTTTCATTTCAGTAATATCCCGTAAGACCGATACTGCGCCCAAGCACTGTCCGTTTTCTCCAAAGATGGTGGCTGTATTTGCCATCACAACTAATTCGAGAGGTGGTTTAATAACAATTTCCTGCTTTATAGCGTTTGTTTTTCCCTCTGATTCAGCTTTTTGGAGAATTTCACAGAGTTGTTTTTGGAGGGATTGGGGAAGGTAGCGAAACATGGAATCTCCAATTAAAATCTGTCGATCTGTATGGATAAGCTGAAGAAATCGAGGATTATAAAAAATAATTTCTTTCTTTTGATTAATTACCAATATCCCATCATCAATGGCATTAATTACGGTGGCAAGGCGGGATTTATCCACATTGAGTTCTGCAAGATTATTTTCCCGTTCCTGGCGCAAGCGGCGAGCTTCTAAAATATACCACCGCCGTTCCAACGCTCTGTGAATCATGGGCAAAATTTTTTCTGCATCAAAGGGCTTAGAGATGTAATTATATGCCCCCATTTGTGTTGTTTGAACGGCAGAATCTATGGAGGGATTGGAAGACATCATGATGCAAATAGCTTCTTCATGTACATCGCGGATAGCATGTAATACATCCCGCCCACTGATATCGGGCAGGGACATGCTAATAAAATATAAATCATATTCTGAAGAGGAACCTTTGGCTATTCCTTCGATTCCGGTCGGTATGGATTCTATCACATGCTGATTGCCAAGGTGGTGCTTTAAAAAATTTACCACTTCAGGATCAGCATCAATAATCAGAATTCGGGCATCGAGAATTTTCACGGCTTTTTCAGCACCGTTCCTTTATGTATTGTAATAAATCATTGGGTGAAATAGGTTTTTCAAGATAATCGTCGGCATTAATCCACTTTTTTTCTTCCGATGTTTGGGTTGAAAAACGATACCCCGTTTCGTGTCCTGTAGAAGTAAAAATGATAACACGAGCATTTTTTCGCTCGGGTTGATGATCAAGCCAGTGACAAAGGACAAAGCCGGAATCAAAATGTTCCATGACTAAATCGGCAAATACCACATCAGGTTTAAAGGATTTAAAAAGTTGTTTTCCTTCTTCTGAGTTATAGGCAGCCTGGACCTCAAAACCCTGTTTTTCCAAAAATGGTTTATATACAGCGATGAGATCCACATCGTCATCAATTAATAATATTTTTTTACTCATAGCAACCTCTTTTCTTTAGATGTTTCACTCGTTAATACCGGTTTCGTTTTGTATAATGCGTATGCAGCAATTCATGGGCGGTATGGCTTCCCGGTTTTTCAAGAAATTCTTTATAAAGTTTTTGGATTGATTGGTTATGGTGTGAGCACCGTTTGGCTAAACCCTGATCAATTTTATAAATCGCTTCGGTTCGTTTTTTAATTTTCTCCGGGGAAGAAGGGATTGGTTGTCCGCCACCGTTGATGCATCCATTTGGACAGGCCATAACTTCAATAAAGTGATACTCAGAAGTTCCTTTTTGAATATCTTGCAGGAGGATATCGATATTTTTCAAGCCACTCACTGCAGCAATTTTCAGCTTAATTCCTTGTATATCAACACTGGCTTCTTTCACTCCTTGGAGTCCACGAATAGGCGAAAATTCAATCATAGGCATATCTTTACCCGTTAACATAGCGTGAGCTGTTCGAAGGGCAGCTTCCATCACACCACCAGCAACCCCAAAAATTGCGCCAGCTCCTGTGGATTCACCCAGAGGATCATCAAAAGCCTCATTGGGCAACCGCTCAAAATCGAGTCCGGCTATTCGAATCATGCGGGCAAGTTCCCGGGTAGTAATCACAGCATCCACATCCTGAAAGTCGTTTCCTAATTCTGGTCGCTGCGCTTCAAACTTTTTTGCAATACAGGGCATAATAGAAACCACAAAGATTTTTTCAGGATTGACTCCCATTTTGCGGGCATAGTAGGATTTTATCACAGCTCCTTCCATTTCGTGGGGCGATTTACAGGTTGATAAGTGATCTAACAAATCGGGATAAAAGTGTTCAAGATATTTCACCCAACCAGGGCTGCAAGAGGTAATCATGGGGAGAGTTTTGTGGTGTGTGATGCGTTCAATAAGTTCATGCGCTTCTTCCATAATTGTAAGGTCTGCTGCAAAATTGGTATCAAAAACCGTATCAATTCCCATGCGGCGCAGGGCAGCGACAATCTTACCTGTAACAATTTCTCCCGGTTCAAGGCCAAATTCTTCTCCAATAGACACTCGCACAGCAGGAGCAATTTGCGCAACGACAAGCTTATCGGTATTATTAATTGCCTCCCACACCCGTTTTTGGTCACTCTTTTCACGAAGAGCGCCTACAGGACAGTTAACAATACACTGACCGCAATAAACACATGCTACCGTATTCAAACTTCGATCCATGGCAGGCGATACAGTACTGTTAAAGCCTCGATTTACCAAATCAATAGCGCCAACATGTTGCATTTCATGACATATCCGCACACAGCGACCGCACAAAATACACTTTTCAGGATCCCGCTCAATAGAAGGACTTGCTAAATCGAGTTTTCCTTTGCGGCGTTGACCTACATAACGATAACTCCGGACCCCATATTCCGCTGCTAACGTTTGAAGCGAACAGTTTCCATTTCGAATGCACACAAGACAATCCTGAGGATGATTGGCAATAAGGAGTTCAATAATTGTTTTACGTGCCCGGCGAACGTTGGGTGAGTTTGTCTGAACAATCATTCCATCATAAACTGGAAAGGCACATGAAGGCATTAATCGACCTTCATTTTGGATTTCCACCATGCACATCCGACACGCTCCCGTAGGTGAAAAACCTTTTAAATAACACAGCGTCGGGATCCGAATACCTTCCCGCTCGGCAACTTCAAGAATTGTTTCTCCCGGATTTGCCCACACTTCAAGATTATTGATGGTTATATTCATTTGCTTCCCCGATTCCTTTATTCCACATAAATTGCATCAAAATTACACGTCATCATGCACTGACCACAGCGTGTACACTTATCGCTGAGAATGTAGTGCGCTTTTTTCCGTTCCCCTACAATGGCTTCAGCAGGACATTTTATAGCGCACAGAGTACAGCCTGTACACTTATCGGTATTAATTTTGTAGGTCAAGAGTTCTTTACACACGCCGGCAGGACACCTTCGCTCATAGAGGTGGGCTTCGTATTCATCACGAAAATACCGCAGAGTACTAAGTATCGGATTGGCAGCTGTTTGTCCTAAACCGCATAAGGAGGTGGTCGTAATTACATTTGCCAATCGTTCTATATACACCATCCCCTGAAAGCGAAGAAGCGCTTCTTCGGGATCATTTTCATTTTTGTAACTTTGTGTAAGTCGTTCCAGCGTTTCATAGAGACGTTTTGTGCCTTCTCGACACGGAATACATTTTCCACAGGATTCCGACATGATGAAGGTCATAAAAAATTTTGCCAAATCTACCATGCAGGTGGTTTCATCCATCACCACCAAGCCGCCGGATCCCATCATTGCACCAATTTCTTTTAAATTTTCATAATCAATAGGAGTATCAATTACGGATTCAGGAAGGGCACCCCCTGAAGGTCCACCAATTTGAACGGCTTTAAATTGCCGCCCTTCCGGGATGCCACCTCCTACATCAAAGATAATCTGACGAAGGGTTGTTCCCATGGGGACTTCCACCAGACCGACATTTTTTACCTTCCCCGAAAGAGCAAAAATTTTTGTCCCCTTCGACGTTTCTGTCCCAATGGAGGCATACCACGTTGCCCCATTCCGGATAATGACGGGTATATTGGCAAAGGTTTCTACATTGTTAATAACGGTTGGTTTTCCCCACAACCCCTCGGTTGTAGGATACGGAGGACGTGGGCGTGGCATACCCCGTTTCCCTTCAATCGAATGGATAAGTGCCGTTTCTTCTCCGCACACAAACGCTCCAGCACCTTCTTTGATTTTAAGTTTGAAACTAAATCCGCTGTTTAAAATGTTATCCCCCAAAAAGCCATATCTTTCAGCATCAGCAAGGGTCTTTTTTAAACGTTTAATCGCCAAGGGATACTCCGCACGACAATAGATAAATCCTTCCGTTGCGCCAATGGCATAGGCTGCAATAATCATCCCTTCCACCACGCGATGAGGATCTCCCTCCAACAAAGCCCGATCCATGAACGCTCCAGGATCCCCTTCATCAGCATTGCAAATTAAATACTTTTTATCCCCAGAAGATTGCCGCGCAAATTTCCATTTCTGTCCTGTAGGAAAACCTCCACCTCCGCGTCCCCGCAATCCTGCTTCAATAACAGACGCGATTATATCCTCCGGCGTCATGGTTTTTAATACGCGCTGAAGCCCTTCATAACCCCTTTTTATGAGATATTGATCAATATTCTCAGGATCAATAACACCACAATTTTCCAAAACAATTTTTTTCTGAATCTTAAAAAATGGAATCGTGCTGATCTCCGGTAAATCCCCCCAGGAATTCTTTTCCCCTTGTGAATAAATTCCCAATACCTTTTCCCTCAATGGTTCATGATTGATAAGAGTTTTTTCAATAAGCGTTGGGACATCTTTAGGCGTTACTTTGGAATAACTAATCCGTGGATAATCAGGGAGTTTAATATCGACTATCACCTCTTCCGCACAGTATCCTACACACCCTGTAGGAATTAGCATTGCCTCAATATTACCCTTTTTTAATGCTTCCTGAAAAGCATCATACACACTCTGAGCACCGTTAGCCAAACCACAAGTCCCCATGCCAATGATGATGGCAGGTTTATCAAGCTTTTCAAAGGTCAATTGTGATGTGTACTCGCGGAGCTCCTGAGCGGTTTTGGGCGGAAGGGTAACCTCAGGGGATTCATGAATAATATCCACAAACATGTCCGGCGTAATCGTAAACCCTTGCTCCTTGCTTTGATATAGTTCAAGAAATTCCTTCATGGAAATTATCCCCTCTCTTTACATTGCTTAATAAGCTTATGGATCGATTTTGGCGTAAGCCCTCCGTAATAGTTACCATTAATCACAATCACCGGCGCAATACTGCAGGCACCCATGCACGCTACCGTTTCAATGGAAAACAACAAATCTTTCGTGGTGTCACCAGCCTTAATGCCAAGCTCCGATTCAATCGTTCGTAAAATTTCCAGGGAGCCTTTTACATGACAAGCCGTACCACGGCAGACTTTAATAACATATTTTCCCAGGGGCTTTAAACGGAATTGATTGTAAAAAGTAACAACACCATATACCCGACTTAAAGGAAGTCCCACGTGATCCGCTACCTTTTCTAATTGGTCTTCAGGAAGATATCCATATTCCTCCTGAATGTCCTGTAAAAGCGGAATCAAAAGAGATGTATCCTTGGGAGAATATGCGTCAAAAATGGATTGTTCGTTCATTCCTTGCCTCATTTTTTCATATCTGAAAGGTTTCATTTTTCATCCCATAAAATTAAGGAAAATTTTCTCTATTTAGGATGATTTTTCTCCTCCTGCGGATTTTGTTCTTAAAATTTTGATAGAGTTTTCTAAAGAACAAGAAAGTTGGAATTTTTGTCAATTTTATCTTTTCAACGATGGTTTAAACCTTTTGGGAGATCCTTTTTAGGATAACCATACTTTGGTGGATTCTTTTGCAAATCCTCCAAGGGTGCTCTCGAAAAAGCTTTGTCTTTATTCTGATTATTTTTTATGGAAAGAGGGAACCTTTAAAGAAATGGGATGTTTATATTAGATAATCTCCTTTCGTTTCCCATATAGTAAGGGGTTCCATCATGGAACCCCGCCTTTTATTAAGCACTATTTCTATCTTTTAGTTAGTAGGAAGAGATGCTTTCTAGCCAGGTCAAAAATTCCCGATCGCCTTCTAACAGATCCAGAGAAGTCAACATTTCGGGAGAAACCCATTGAATTGTTTGAAAAATTTTATTTTCAACATTTCCCTGATATGCAAGAACGCGAAAAAAATGGAGGACGCATGGAGCTTGATGGGGATATTGATAGGGATAGGAAAGCAATGCTTTGAGTCGTGTCACTTCGATATTCAGCTCTTCTTTTAATTCCCGCACCAAGGCATCTTGAGGCGTTTCATCCTTTTCAACTTTTCCCCCAGGAAATTCCCACCGCAAGGGATGAGGCATTGAGGGATGGCGTTGACATATCAAAAGAGATCCTTCTTTTTCCAGAATCGCCACCGATACGTGGATCATAAGGTTTTTTTTCGTTTAAAAATCATAAGATTCTCAAATCGGTGTTCTTCACCGCGACGCAATTTTTGGATATTGGTCCTGTGAGTCCAGAAAATAAACAGAGGCGCCACAATGCTAAAAAAGAGCAGCCAAAGATTCTCGTACGTCCCTACAATGTATAGCACGATATGAATAATCCCAAAAAGGCTGGCACCAACCAAGGATGCGACAGAAACATAGCCTGTTAAAAGAACAGTTATCACAAACACAAGCACACAGATAAGCAAAATGTTGGGTGCAATTGCAATAAGCATACCAGCCGCCGTTGCCATTCCCTTTCCTCCCCGAAATTTTGCAAAAAGAGTAAAAGTATGTCCTAAAATAGCACTGAAACCCGCCAAAATCATGAGTCCTACCGGATCCCCACTCCCCAACCGAGAGACCCAATATGTCGCTGCAAATCCTTTAAACACATCCACTATCAGGGTAACGATGCCCGCTGGTGCTCCTAACACTCTGAAAACATTGGTAGCACCCATGTTACCACTTCCCACTGTGCGAATATCAATCCCTTTAACAAGGCGCCCTACTAGTAAAGCTGTTGGAAAAGAACCTATTAAATACGATAACACCACAATCGCAACATACGTCATGTCCATCTCCTGTATCTTTAGTTATTATTTAGACGATTCTTCATGTTGAAGGATACCTATCTTTTCGGCAGGAAAGGGCATTCTTGGTGGCGCGACAATGCCCCCTGAAATCACTATTCGCATACCCTCTTCAATGGTTAAGGGTGATTCTACCGCATCCTCAATGGGAATAAAAATCATATAGCCCGATGTTGGGTTCGGCGTTGTGGGGACAAACACATTGTAAAGCTGCGTATTATTTGCTGAAAGGGAATGCCCCGTGACAAAGCCAATAGTCCAAATTCCCTCTTTCGGATATTGAAGAAAAATTACTTTTTGGAATTCTCTCCGTTTCCGTGAGGATCCAAATATTTCAAGAATTTGTCGAGTTACTGTATACACACTGCCCAAGAGGGGTAATTTCACAATACGGCGTTCCAAAGAGTGAAAGAGTTTTTTTCCCAACCAATGATTCACAAAAATCCCTATGAGAAGGATAACAATTATAGAAAAAAGAAGTCCAATCCCTGGGATATAAAAGGGCAAAAATTCCCGAAAATATTGCCCCGTTATGTTATCAAAAAAAAGAAAGAGAAATTGAAGGGCAAAAAGTGTGATTCCCAGAGGAATCACAACAAGTAATCCTGATAAAAAGTCATTTTTAAGAGAAATTTTTTTCTTTCCGTGCGTTTTTTTCTTTAAAGTCATCTTTGTATCCTTCTTTTATCAATAATTTCGGATTTTCCAGACACCTTTTTGGGATTTTTTCTCCCAGTTTTGTAAAAGGGCCAGGACACAAATCACACAGGGCACACTGCTCACAGCGAGGTTTTCGGGCATGACACACCGCTCTTCCATGATCAATGATCATGTGATTCCATTTTATCCAGTGTTCCTGAGGAAGAATGTGTTGCAAATCATATTCTATGTTTACAGGATTTTTGTGGAGGGTAAATCCTAAATGACGGGATATGCGTCCCACATGGGTATCCACCACAATGGCTGGTTTATGGTAGGCAACACTGAGAATGACATTCGCTGTTTTTCGTCCCACACCCGGCAGACGCACCAACTCTTCCAAAGAGTCTGGCACATTTCCCCCATAGAGATCTACAATCATGCGGGAAGCGCCTAAAATATTTTTGGCTTTGTTGCGAAAAAAGCCGGTAGGACGGATAATATCTATGAGTTCCTCTTCCGATGCCTGCGCCATAGCTTGTGGAGAATTCCAACGACGAAAAAGGATAGGCGTTACCTGATTGACCCGTTCATCAGTACATTGGGCAGATAAAATGGTTGCCACTAACAGTTGAAAGGCATCTACATGGTGTAGCGAACAACCACTCGTTGGATACATTTTGTATAAACGTGCAAGGAGCTTTTCAGCGCGTTTCTGTTTGGATTCAAGAGATTCATCGGTCATGGGTAAATTCGCTTTATCATCCTTCTTATTTCATAGTAAATTACCAATCAAAAAAAGGAAAGTCTAAAAATATTACATGATGAATCTCGATGTTTTAAATAACTTTCTTGAAGAAACACCCCTGTTGAATATTCATAACGTATCGATTTTTGTCCTGAATGAAACTCATGGCTGGAAAAAGCATCCCCCCAAAAAAAGGACAGAAGAAATCTATTATTTCGTTCAGAATTCCATTGCCTATGCCTTTCCTAATGCGCCCTTTCTTCCTGCCTCAGAAATTTTATCTCTGGGCTATGGCATGAGTGTTTCCAAGGCTATCCTTTTGATGGCTTTACTCCGTTCTGTCCACATTCCCTGCCGATTTCATGGCTTTTTGATAAAAAAAGATGTCCTTCGGGATATCCCTGATTCTGCAACCTATAAAAAAATTCCACCCCTAATAGTTCATGGGTGGACGGAAGTCTTTTTAAACGATCAGTGGATTATCCTGGAAGGCGTAACACTTCCCATCACACTGGTAGAAATGCAGCGTAAAAAAATCCACCAGGAAACAGGAGAATTTAATGGATTAGGCTTGGGAGTCCATGAACTGAATCACCTCATCTATCGGTGGAATGGACATCATACCTTTATTCAACGAAATGCTATTTTGCGCGATTATTCTGTTTTTGATTCTCCCGATCATTTTTCTATGGCCTTTGGGAATGAACTCAAAGATATCCGAACCTATTATCCCCCAAAAAAGATTCTTAAAAAATTGAATAAGTATCTTTTTTCTTTACAGGGAATGTTGCCGTCTACCTAACCATCACCTTTTGCTATAGATATTCTTATTGAACTTCCCTTAGAGGGTGAGTATTTTACACAACGAACAGTCGTTTTAAAGGAGACTTACATGACACACGGTGCGACTGTTAAGCAGACACGGGATTTTCCTGGGTCATTTCCATTTACTCAATCATCACATACCATTAAAGGAGGATTTTATGGATTTAAAACGGGCATTGGGTATTGATCTTGAAGGAAAAACATATCAAAATTCTTCAGATCGCCTAATCCAATATATCAATTTAAAACTTGCAGCCATGGGTCAGCCTGTTTTTGGAACTCTGCACGATAAAGAATTTATCGATCTTGCCCGCGATTTAATTTACAATCATCTGGAAAAAAACCGTCTTTTATCCAACTATTTGTGTCCTGCCGATCAGCGGATTCAAAATTTTATCACAAATTATTTCAGTGATCTTGAAAAAAGCCCCAATGTACGTCTCCCCAACAACACGTTTATTTTGGATCATCATGGCATTGCCCGCATGCTTTCCCTTCCGCCCGATAAAAATGAATATCATAGCGAGGCCATTTCATCCTATCGCATTGAACAGGGAATTCTACACAATCCTAAAAATGATCGACGGACCACCAAAGACGTTTTCCACGTATGTGAAGGAGGACTTCCCATTCCTGATGATAAAAAGGCTGTGCCTAAAAAAACCTTTTTAATCCTCTTAGAAAAAGCCCTAAATGCTCCCAAAGCAATATTGGAACTCCCATTTACTGCTTCCCAGGAAGATAAGGCTTACGTGTGGGTATCCCTTCTTTTGCGTCCAATTGTGGTGCCGGAAGTCCCTGGATACAATGACCTAAAAACCATGGAAATCCGTTTTTTTGCTCCTGGCAGTCTGGTAAGTAATTTGGATTTTGTGGAATCTATATTTGGCAATGCCGGCGATCCTTATTTACCTCAAAACGATGCCGCCTTGGATATTGATCATTGGACATGTCATACAGGATGCATTATCCTGGCACCTCACATAAATACCTTAACCAAAAAGGAAGTAGGGCTTCCTCATGTAAGCAAAGCCACAAAACGACAAAAACGGGATGGCATGTGTTGGGAAAAAGAGGACGAGCTTTACAACGATGGAAAGCCCTTTAAAATTACTGCCCGAACCGGTGAGGGTGTAATTTTATCCGTCCTTTCGGATAATTATTTTGGCTATTCCAAAAAGGAGGTCAAATCGCACATTAGTTTTTCTTCTAATTTATATGGGAATTCAGAAGAAGAACATTCTGGCGGCGCCATGGTATTTCCAACATACGATTTAGGAGATGAATTCCGGGATGAAAATCTTATTCCCCACAACGAGTTAACCTTCAAAGAAATGGTAGACATGTATCCTGAAATCATGGAAGCTATGCCTGAGGGGTATGCGGTGGATAAAAAATATCCCGATATTATCTACATTCCTGAAACCATTCAAATTAACTTAAAAGAGCAGGCAATACGATGGGAACATGGGAAAAAGCGTTCCTTCCTAAAGCTTTTGCCCGACAAAACGTACATCATGCCTTCGGGGTATAAACTTCGTATGATCAAGCAGGATGGCGCGCCCTTTTGGCAACTCATCGGGAGCATTGCTGAAGGGACATTTATTCACAAACCCTGCACGGTATCAGGAGGTGGAAAGTCGGAAATCTCAAAATCTATTGCAAATTCCATTATTTATGGACCTTTTTTTGTGGCAAATATCAAAAAAGATTTCAAATTATTGGATGAAATCATAAAAAAAGATTACTCCACACGTTTTCGGGATCCTCATCATGAAAAAGACACCCGTTCTTTTTTGGATCCCACTCGTTCCATGGGATCTGCCATTAAGTTATTAACGCCCTCCAGCAATTACACAGATGAATATAACAAATGGTTAAAATCAATCCCCATGTATGTAAAAGGTCTTGTATTTATTGTCAAGCGGTTTTACAAACCCGAGTGGGGAGATAAGTGGCGGGAGCATTTTACCGTTGACAGTGTGAATGGCAGACCTGGCAACGAGCTTCGCTTGCGGAATCACATGCTTTATGCATCCTATTTACGCGTTGGGTTTGAAAAAGATGGAAGCTGGCGGCGTTTTAAGCTTCGGCAGGATTTTGTTGGCGCTCATAAAGTACAGATGGAGGATGACATCACGGCTTCCACGGTCGTGCCAGTCCGGGAGCTCAACTATCTAAATCCAGACTATAACAACCAAGCTGTAAAACTCATAGCAAACTGCGAATTTCGCTTTTTTCAGCGACCAGATGAAGCCATCAATCGGGGTTACGACAAACAGGCAGAGGCTGATTTAGCCAAGCCTAATACTTTTATTTCAAACTTTCAGCCCTTAACACCTGCCGATGCCCGGGAAATCATGGAAAATGCCATTCTTTTCGACAAATATACAGAGCCGATGAAAGAGCTGATTCGCAAAGCGGCTCGGAATCCCGAGGGGACCTATTTTGTGAGTTCTTCACATCCGCGTATTATTGATGGAAAACCGGGAAAGAATGTCCGTTATCTTCAGGATCGGCCTGATCTTTTGAATCCTAGGGAACGCTATATTGCCGAAACAGCCATTCGTTTATTCCGAAAAATCCCCTCGGAGGCTCCCATCTATTTCCCTGTAAATGCCGTTTTGCCCGGTCGGCGCAACAATCCTCCAAAACCTGGAATCCGTCCCTTAGCCGTTTACAATCCTATCCATTATCAAGAACTTCCAGAACTTTTTATGGATTTTATATGCAGTCTCACTGGAGAATCCCCCTCAACCACAGGTGCGGGATCGGAAGGCGCTCTCACAAAGGGACCTTTTAACGCCTTAGTCCCTACATCAGACTTAAATAATGCCCTTGTGAGTTTTATTTTAACAGGATATCATGGTTTTACTACTGCTGCAGGATATGTGGGTCCTACCTATCGTGTGGATCACGATATCAGTCTCCTTATCCCGGAAATTTGGTCCCGACTTTCCGTAAAAGAGCGTGATCCTGACTATTTAAAAGAACAGGGTTA
>JAQUPD010000040.1 GCA_028716785.1 Fidelibacterota bacterium | reverse complement strand
AGCCAGCCTTTAGAAGAGAGAGCCCAAAAATCATCAGAAGTAAAAATGATTTTACTATTTCAGGAAGATCATTTTAAGGGATGCTGAATATCCCTTTCGGGTTTGAATTCTTCCTAAATAAATTCCATTACCAACCGGTTGGCCGCGACGATTTTTTCCATCCCATTGAAGTGTATGATAGCCAGCTTGTAAAGGAAGGGGGCCTAGTTGAAAAATTGTGGCGCCACGAATATCGTAGATTGTAAGTGTAATTTCATCAGATTCTGGGAGAGCAAGGGGAATTAAAGTTGTTGGATTAAAAGGATTAGGGTAATTAGGTCCAGCACTGAACGTAGTGGGTAGTAGATCGATGGAACGTATTGTATTGAAGGCGCTGCTATCCATGGTAACATACCAGATATCTGATGGTTGACTGGTGGCTTTTCCATCGGTTGCCCATACGTGCCAGAAAATTAAAAGGTCTGGAACAAAGCCCAAATCGGTAGGGGAAAGGTGCAAAAGGGTATCATGGGTAACAAGAAGTGTATCATGAACCTGAAGGCCATCATCTTGAGAAAGAGAGAGTACGTAGCTTAAGGGGTCACCATCCGCATCAAATGCAGCTGTCCACCTAAAAACAAGGGAGGTGCTATCTCGATTCACATAGTAATTTGGTGGTGCAAGAAGTGTTACGGCAGTTGGTGGTGTATTAATGTTTAGAACAATCATTCCTTCATCTGTAAAGTGTCCATCTGAAACGGTGTAATACACAGTATCAGAAACATTGGACATAGATGGAGCCGTATAGATAATTTTTTGACCTGTAGAATCCATTTGGAAATATCCCAAAAGGGTTTCAGCATTAACGGATAAAAGAGTCAAGCTATCACCATCAGGATCCCACACTGTTTCCAAAGGGTTAATGATGATCTGAGTGTCTTTTGTAACATCGTATACATCGATCCATGCATAAGGGGGATGAGTTTCATAGGGATTAACAAAAGGCAAAAGGCGAATCACATTAAAGAGCAGATGATGGCGATAGATAGGATTTTTAAGTGCAGCAAAATTAAATGTCATATAGGCCATGGTATCGGGTGCAAAAAGCAGAGAGCTATAGGAATTATTTTGAGACCAGGTGGCGATGGAAAGAATGCCAGGGGCTGGATCAACCACATCCTGATCTCCATACACGGTGTACTCATGCTCAATCACATTGGGAAGAGGATAAAAATCAGCCATCCATTGACGACCTTCTGGGGTAAGGATCACAGATCCCCCCTTATCGATAATCCAATTTTTAATTCGAAGGACAGAATGGCCAAAATCATCCTCATAATGTTCATACGCTAATTCTCCTCCCTCAAGAAGTAAGGGTCCACCCAGATTGTAATAATTCTTTAGGGCGGTTTGCATGGATGGACCTACGGCATTTTGATCGGCGCCTCGGGAATAAATCACACCATTGTAAGTAGATAAAAGGGCAGGATTTATTTGGGACCCTGTTTTTACTGTGACTGAAAATCCAGCATCCTGAAGCAACTCAGCCATTAAAAGGGCAGAATTTGCAGATGTTTCCTGTTGAAGGGGAATATTTTTTTCTTTATCGGCATAATGCTTTTCGAAATCATCATTAATAATCAAGATGCCATTTCGCAAAGACATGGGGATGTTTGCGTAGGGATAATCTTCTGGGTGGAAGACACATTGAATTGGCACATATCCTGGATGAGTAAGAACAAGGGTATAAAGGTAAGAAGGTAGAGAAATGATAAGGTTTGAATCTTGCGCAGCGGTGCAATATCCTTCTGCAAAAAGAGAATCGCTGGTCCCAATAAAAAACCGATAGTTTGCTCTTAATGGTTCACCATTCATATCATACACACGGGCAACCCATTCAACGCGTTGACTCTCGGATAGACTAAACGTTAAGGAATCAACAGGCCAATGGGGTATAATGAGCGTGTCTTTTTTTTCGTAGCCGAACTTATTAATCTGAACTTGCAAAGGTTCCATAATAAGAGATGTGGTTGATTCAAAGTTTCCAGAAACGTCCGTAAAAAAGGTATAAGAACGATAATTTTCACCGCTTATTTTAATTTCTGCATTGGGAATAGGATTATCATGGGTATCGATAACGGTGCCATAGAGGTTTGTATAAAGAGTGACAACGGGAAATGTTTTAGTATAAATATTGTATCCTGGTGCTGTGATTGCGGCAGAGAGAGGTGCTCGCTTTGTGGTTAAAACAGAAAGAGTATCATTTCCTCCCACGAAGGTAAAACCATCCTGGGAATACCAAACGTCAAGGGGTGAAATATCTGCCTTACCAATCAATGTTGTAGGAATTCCTAAGACAAGGGAATCTTGAACGCCATATTCAGTATAAAGGTGCAAGGAAGGATTTAAAAAATCTTGGCCTCCCACAACGACCAACGTTTCTTTCAAGAGAGGGAAAAATCCTAAAGGATCATAAAATGAAATCGTTACTTCTGGTCCATAGGGGATAACAAGCGTGAGAGTTGCTTTTCCATCAACCGCGGTGAATACCGTATCGGAGGTATAACCAGGAGAAGAAGCCCAGATGTTTATATTTTCGAGGGGAAATCCTTCATTGTCATGAACGGTCATGGTAAGCGTTTCGGGAGTTAGGATAAAAAGGGTATCTTTATCTGTTATGAGATGGGAAGGTTCCTTTACGGAAAGACTCTTTTCAACGGGGATATATCCGGGTGCTGTTACAGTGAGTGTAAGCGTTTTCAACGAGGAAATAGGCGGAAATGTAAGGGTTATGAGTCCCCATTCATCAGTATATCCCGAAGAAATCAAAGAATCTTCTTGTGTGAGTCCTACCAAGGCATCCGAAACCCCATTGACATCGACGGTAAAGGATGTGGCATGCCACGTGATGGTTGAATCAGCAAACACAAGGAGGTTTTCTGATTCACCCAATCGGAGTGTCATAGAAGGGTCGCCCATAAGTTCATAAATTTCCCAGTAATAGCGACTATTGGGAGAGGCCGCCTGGCTTACAGCCAAATTCCCGGTATATATCAAAGCAGAGGGATTATCCAAATCTGTTCGGGTAAAAGGAATATCGAACATGCCAGGACCTGTTTCCTGAGGTGTAGGAGTTCGTCCATCTGGTCCAATAGAATAAAGCCCAACAGCCCACCAAAGATCTTCATCCCAGTAGGAATCGTTTGTTGCTCCAATGACAGCGGATGCCCCCTTGTTTTCTAGGGTAACCCATGTTTCGCTAAAACAACTATCAATGGCAAAATTGGATGTTTGGCATCCATTGGTAATAACAAGAGGAGCAGCCCCAAAGGATTGCATTTCATGCAGTATTTCACTTGTTACGGAGGGGTCATGCCACGATTGTGCAGACCCATGACCGGTATAATAGATAAATCCATGGCCTGAATGTAATTGAGTTCGAACAGCTTGCGTAAATTCACCGGGATAACTGGATAAATAGATGTGAGATTGGAAGCCATGACTAGGATTCATATAATGGTTGTAAGCATAATTAACAGCAGGATAACCATACATACGTGCCCAAGAAGCATCCCATCCGGCAATAAGCATTGCCTGATTTAGATGACTTGGATTTTGGTACGTATATTGTTCAACCCAAAGAATTTTATTAAGGTGATGTGCTAATTCAGTGGGTGTTTGAACAACAAGACGTCCGTTATACATGTCGGGCAGATAATCTCCTTCGGTAACCGTAACATAGGGAAGATCTGTAAAATGCGTGTTATTATATCCAAGAAAGGGGGGGATTATTTCTTCATCACCGACTAACAGTAAAAAAGAAGGGGAAACTTTTCCCGGAGGTGGATTTAAATAGCGTTGGTGAATGGCATCTCGGATTGTGGCAGTGTCAACGATTCCTAAACTTTCTGTTAAAATTACATCGACGAGAAAGCCACGTTGAATTTTCCATGCAATAAAATCTTCCAGGGTTGGCATAAATTCTGAAGGTGTAACAATAAGGTATCCAGGTGGTGATTGAATGAGGGATGGGGGAGATTCGGATGTCCTTAAAAAGGGTACTGTTAATTTAGAAAAAAGAGGAGAGGGCGGAGGGGTATAAACGGCTTTTCCTAGTGCTTCTGTAAGGGTAAGGCGCAAAGACTTTCGAACATGTAAAATCCCAGCCTTTGGATCATAATTGATAGGATAGATATCCAAACGATAAATTCTCTCGTGTCGTAGAATGCCTAAATCAGTCAACTCGGCTATAGGATAGTGTGTCTTTTGGCTGTATGCCCTTTTATCAGGTTCGTGAAAACGTGGTTTAACATCAGGCCGTTTTGGCATAGAGGGTTGAGCAGGCCAAATGTTATTTGGCAAGTGATAGGTTTTTAATATCAGATCTGTTGTTGAAGAATCTTCAAAACTTACTTCCAAAGACTTATCGGCCGGCACCCGAATAAGGCGACGGATAACAGGTAGCTGGGGATATCCTGGCTCAAGGGTTGCATATTCTCCTTCAATCTGGAGGTGTGTAAAAGGTTCTCCAGTTGGAGATGATACCTCTTGCATCAGGAGCGTTGGAACAGAAATATCCAAAACAAGGTATCCTGGATGGGCTTTTTCTACCTGGACAGGTTTTGGGGCTTCTTTTAATGGAATAAGCACCAGTGATGAACACATTCCTCTTCCTGCAAACAAAAGCATGATTGCTGATATGAGGGATTTTTTTAAAGAGATTCTCAACATCGTATAAATTTCTAAAGATAATTTCTGGTAAACAAATAATACCTTGTTTAGAGAGGTATATTCTGGCATAGATGTGATATGTGAACATCCTTTTCGTTGTTTTTTGCAAAGATGCGTGATTTTTTATAAGGAAAGCACAGGAAGAATGAGAAGGAATAGGAATCTTTAATGATGATACAAAAGGTAGGATTAAATGGGGAGGAATTCCTTAACCCCAAACATAACATGTATAAAGGGTATGTGCCTGTGTTGGAATCAGTCGTTCATTTTTTTACAGGTACTGATTAAATTTTACTCATGAAAAGGCCAACACCATCTTTACCTGAGCTTCTTTTACCAGCCGGAGATTTTGAAAAACTCAAAGTTGCTTTTGCCTTTGGAGCGGATGCCGTATATGTAGGGGTACCAAAATATTCGCTTCGAACGCGGGAAATTGGTTTTCGACAAGAAACACTGGAAAAAGCCATAAGGTATACCCACGAAAAAGGCAAAAAAATCTACCTGGTTATGAATATTTATGCCCATAATCTCAAAGTAGAAAGTTTTTTGAAAGCGTTAGATCAGGTAGCAGCCCTCAATCCTGATGGTATTATTATGAGTGATCCTGGCCTTATTGCCTATTCCTTAAAACACTATCCAGAAATGCCAGTACATCTTAGTACACAAGCCAACACCACGAACTGGATAACGGTTCAATTTTGGCGAGATTTAGGGGTTCGTAGAATCATCCTTTCCCGTGAACTTCATCTTGATGAAATTGCCGAAATGCACCAACGGGTCCCTGATGTTGAGCTAGAAGCTTTTGTTCATGGAGCAATATGTATTGCCTATTCTGGCCGATGCTTGATTTCTAATTATTTAAATCATCGCGATGCCAATCAAGGAACATGTACTAACAGCTGCCGATGGGAATACAAATTGGCGTATGAAAAAGGATCGCTTCTTAGCGTGGAAAAAGAACAACATCCATACCAATACACACCAGGTTATAAAGAGGGATTTACTGTAAAAGAACCAAAACGACACGATGAAAAAATGCTTATCCAGGAAGATGAATATGGGACTTACCTCATGAACTCACGAGACTTATGTGCCATTGAGCTACTTCCGGATCTGGTACTGGCAGGTGTTAAGAGTTTTAAAGTGGAAGGACGGACAAAATCAGCCTATTATGTTGCTATCACGGCAAGGGCATATCGTAGGGCAGTTGATGATATGCTGGCTGGTAGATCCTTTGATGTAGAAAATTTTCGGGATTTACTGGCTTTAAGTTCACGAACATACACGACAGGTTTTTATACCCGAAATCCTCGTCAGTATGGTGAAAATTTTGAGGATGGCTACTCGGCAGAATCAACCCATCGCGTAACCGGAATGTTAAAATCCTATAATGAGGCTACCGCCATGGGGGATTTTGACGTTAAAAACGTTATGAAAAAAGGGATGTTACTCGACCTTATTACTCCCCTTGAAAAAATTTCTTTCACATTAACAGACATGGAAACCCTCAAGGGTGAAAAAATTTCTGAAGTCCATGGCGGAATTGGAACAATCCGCATTCAACTCCCCTGTAATCCTGGTGAATTTGCTTTTCTTCGTCAAAAAATTCGTTAATTCTGTAACGTTTCATTTTAGCTTACCATTAACAGTTATTGTATAACATGAGAGGAAATGTTATGAACTACGTAAAACTTGGTCAAAGAGGACCCATGGTATCTGTTATTGGTTTTGGTGCCTGGGCAATTGGAGGCACGGACTGGGGAAAGACGGATGATGACGTCTCAAAGCGAGCGCTTCATGCTGCTTTAGATGAAGGGGTAACGTTGATTGATACAGCAGATGTGTATGGTTTTGGCCATTCTGAAGAATTAATTGCAGAAGTCTTAAAAGAACGAGGGGGAAAGAAAAACATCATTGTTGCAACCAAAGCGGGAAATGATTTTTATAGGAAAAAGGATGACAGCAAAGAATATGGACCCGCTCGCCAAAATTATACGAAGGAGTACATCATTTTTGCTGCTGAAAAGAGCTTGAAGCGGTTAAATGTAGAAACATTAGACATCCTTCAGCTTCATAGTGGAGATACAGAAAATTTAAAAAAGGATGAGCCCTGGCTTGCCTTAGAACAATTAAAGAAAGATGGGAAAATTCGTCATGCTGGATGGAGTGTCCAAAGTTTTAAAGAAACAGAACAAGCTTTCCTCTTGGATGAACATCGGGATCTATTAGATGTTATTCAAGTCCGCTATAACTTGCTTGAACGGGAAGCAGAAAAAGTTCTTTTTCCCAAAGCCCAAAAATATGGCACAGGTGTGATTGTGCGCATCCCTCTTTTGTTTGGATTTTTAACAGGAAAATTTGATGAAAACACACGGTTTGACAAAAATGATCACAGACGGATGAATCTTTCTCCGGACAAACTCAAGAAATATCTTGAAGAACTTAAAAAACTTGAGTCACTTTACAAAAAATATCCCCACTATACCAAAGCTCAGCTTGCTTTAAAATTTTGTATATCTCATCCTGCTGCGCATACCGTAATTCCTGGAGCGAAAACACCCGAACAGGTAAAAGAAAACTGTAAAGCTGCAACTCTTAAGGATGTTGTATTCTAAGGTAAAACATAGTCTAAAAAGTTTTTAAATCGTATGGGCGCTTCATAAATCGCCTATACGCTATTACGATATAAATCGCCCCTGCAATTTTAAAATGATTATTAACTTTTTGAAGGTATTTGTGTCAAATGACAGAGCACAAAAGGATGGCAATGCGGAAAAAGGAACAATTCGAACATTGGCTCAAGGAATATTATGACATGATCTACACAACAATTATCCGCATCACAGGCAACGAAGACGATACTCAAGACCTTGTACAAGATGTTTTTCTAACCGCATGGGAAAAGATGTACACATTCCGTGGTGAATCTTCACCGGGAACATGGTTAAGACGCATAGCCATGAACAAAGCTTATAACTTTGTCCAACGAAATCAAGTGGGTCGATGGAATGAATTCGATGAGGGAAATTTTAAAAATCTTACAGATGATAACGATGAGAAACTTCCAGATTTCAAAGAGAAATGGCTTCAAAGCCTTTCGCCCCTTGAAAGAAGTGTGATTATTGCCCGCATGGACGGTTTGACATACAAAGAGATTGCAGTGCTGTTTTCTACGACTGAAAATAGCGCAAAAGTCTCTTATCACAAAGGTGTTCAAAAATTAAAAAAGGTGTTGGCATGAAAATGCAAGATAATGAAATCTTAAATGCTCTAAATAAAGCTCTCAACGATGCTTTTCCGTGTCCACCTTCCGAAAATAAATCTGAGCAATGTTATAAAATTTTGAATAAGGTAACGC
This sequence comes from Fidelibacterota bacterium, assembly GCA_028716785.1. Taxonomy (GTDB): domain Bacteria; phylum Fidelibacterota; class Fidelibacteria; order Fidelibacterales; family Fidelibacteraceae; genus Fidelibacter. Next base: position 7,474 of record JAQUPD010000040.1, on the reverse strand, counting down.
GTCAGCAACGACAATCTTTTTTACAGCGATTTAGTATCGCTGCCGTAACAGCCGCTGCTATTTTGATTCTTACCTTAACAACTCCTTGGAATACAGAATCTTCCTGGGATATCCCCCTCGACATTGCTTATTATTACTACCCTGAAGCGCTTCCAAAAGTAGAATTTGATATATCGAGAGATGTTATTTTAGAGTATTTAATTGATACAGAAACTCCCTATCAGTTAACTGAACTGATTGAAGAGTATGTAAATAATTGAGGTGAAGCATGAAAAAAAATTCAATCTTATTTTTTATCATGATGCTTTTGTCACTCCCTTTGTTTGGACAGATGCATCATCCCATGATGCCAGCGAATCAAAAGATGGAAAGCATGATAATCTATCACCTGACAGAGTATCTTGAACTCACACCTGAACAAGCAGAAATGTTTTTTCCCATGTGGAGGAAGCATCAGATAAAAATGAAAGGAATTTATGATGAGATAGCGATGCTCGGGGAGATTACCACGAAAAATGCCAAGAAAGACGCTTATTCAGAAAGAGATTTTCAGGCTACTTTTGATGAACTACAACATCTTGAAAAGGTAATCCTAGAGGAAAAGAAAACGTTTATGGAAGAACTAAAGCCTGTTTTAACACCATCCCAACGGGCTAAGTTGCTTTTCTTTGATGAAGAATTTCGAAGAAATCTTCGAAAAAATTTAAAAAATATTAAACCCAAAGAAGAAGGAAGAAAAGAATGAAAAAATGGACGGTTTTTTTGGTTATGTTAATGGCTGTATCAACTGTATGGGCACAAAACATGGGTAGCATGCCCGGAATGCAACCTGAAAAACAAGCTCAACAAGATGTTATATGCGAAAAGCTTGATTTAACCTCTGAACAAATAGAACAGCTTCAGGATCTTCGCCTACAACATAAAAAAGAAGTTATTCCTTATCAAAGTGACTTAAGAATAAAAAGGATTGAGCTTCAGGAAATGCTTGCTAAAGGCGAAAGTGAAAAAAATCTCGTCAAGAAAAATAATGAGATCAATGAGATAAAAGCGAAATTGAGCGACTCACGCTTAAAACATGAATTGAAAGTCCGTGAAATTGTAGGTACAGAAAATTATAAAATCCTTAGAAGCCATGGTGATTGTCATTGTTTGGGAGCAGGACCATGTCATTCATTCGAAAAAAGACCTATCTATAGATATAAAGAATATAGACATGGAATAAAAAAATAAATTATCCCCTACATAACCTATCGGGAAAGGCGGTCTATAAAGATCGCCTTTTTAGTATAAATTTCTTCTGATGTTTTATCTTTCTCCAGGACTTCTTAAATTCTTCTCAAATGAGGAAATAAGAATGTCTAAATTTTTTTTAGATCTAAGAGATTTTGATTCACTTATAAAAGGTGCTTTAGCTGAAGATATTCAAAGTGGTGATATTACCTGTAAAGCCCTCAATATTCAAAAAAGTGTGGAAGGGTCAATCTATTCAAAACAAGAGGGTATTTTATGTGGCATTGAAATCGTTAAAGCCGTTTTTCACGCATTAGATCCTCACCTCAACATACACCTTTTAAAAAAAGATGGGGAGAAATTTAGGACGGGTGAAAAAATTTTATGGATTGAGGGACAAGCATCCTCAATTCTCACAGCTGAACGAACAGCCCTTAATTTTTTAGGACATCTTTCAGGTATTGCCACGTTAACCCATGCTTTTGTTCAGGAAATATCCCATACGCAGTGTAAAATTTTGGATACACGAAAAACAACCCCTCTTTTTCGATCTCTCGAAAAATATGCTGTAACTTGTGGTGGGGGGATGAACCATCGTGCAGGATTATGGGATATGATCTTAATAAAAGAAAATCATCTTCGAGCAGTAGGCAACATTGACATCGCCCTTAAAAGGGCAATTACATGGAAAAAAGAAAATAAATCACAGGTAAAAATAGAAATTGAAGTAACAAATCTTGAGGAATTTTTTATAGCCTCTGCCTTTCCCATTGATATAATTATGTTGGATCACTTTTCGATAGAGGATATGAAACAAGCCGTTAAAAAATGCCCGAATTCTATAAAATTAGAAGCCTCTGGAAATATAACCTATAAAACAGTCCGAATAATCGCTGAAACAGGTGTCCATTTTATCTCATCGGGTGCCTTAACCCATTCGGCTCCCTCTGTTGATTTTAGTCTGCTGTTTGATGAATAATTTTTATAGAAAACTAAGGAATTAGAAGGAAATGACATGAAAATATTGGTTTCTTTTCTTAGTATTGTTGGTCTTTTTATCACACTTCAAGGACAAGTCTTCTTTGAAACCCGCGAAACAACATATTTTGGTCCTGGAATGGTGTATAAACGCATTGTAGCACCAAAAGTCCCATGGAGCCTGGATGTTGTAGAAGTCGATCTTACCCATCCAAATGTTTTTATCGAAACGGCAAAAGCCAATGATCAACTATACGGTTATGAAACAACAAGTTCTATGGCAGCCCGAAAAAGCTATGAAGGGCATCAGGTACTTGCAGCTGTCAATGGTGATTTTTATGGGTCAGGGGGAGTTCCTATTAATCCACAAGTTGCAGAAGGACAAATTGTCCGAGCCCACAGCACCCCACGAAGCAATTTGGCTGTTACAGAAGACAATCGACCCTTTATGAGTATTATTCGTTTTTCAGGAGGTGTTATAAAGGATACGCTAAGCAATCCAATTCATCGTGCCAATGATAGTCGTCTTACCGATGAGCTTGTTTTTTATAACAGTTTTTATGGCACATCAACCGGTACAAATCAATGGGGAACAGAAGTTCGTGTTGAGTTAGCAAAAGGTGAGCGATGGGCAGTTAATGATACTCTTACGGTGATTGCGAAAGAAAAACGCCAAAATGTTGGAAATATGTTAATCCCTAAAGGACAAGGCGTTTTGTCTGGACATGGAGCCTCGAAGGCATGGCTTGAAACTTATATAGCTGAGGGGGATACGCTTCAGATTGTCTTAAATATGCTACCTGGACTCCCAAAGGTTACGGCACTTATGGGCGCCTATCCACGCATTGTAAAGAATGGTCAAAATTATGCTTCTCAGGGATTTAGTGAAGAAGGTGGACCAGATCATGCTTTTGATCGTCATCCCAGAACTGCAGGCGGTTTTAATGAAGATAGCACAAAACTCTACCTCGTAACCATCGATGGCCGTGCTGCCCATAGTATTGGGATGAGCTTGCCACAACTTGCAGACTTTATGATTCAAGAACTTGGTGTGCATCAAGCCGTTAATTTTGATGGTGGTGGATCAACTACCATGATTATCCGCCATGAGATCGTGAATACACCCTCGGATATCGCTGAACGAACTGTTGCTAATTCATTTCAGATTGTTTCTTCAGCAATACCTGATACCATTTTGTATATGATCCAAATTCAACCAGACTATTTTCGACTTTTTCAGGGGGATGTGGTGTCACTTAAAACTACCGGATGGAGCAAAAATTTTGACTTGCTAAAAATTGATGAGGCACGTTTGGGTTATTTTGTAGATGAGCGTCTGGGAAAAATTGATGAAAATAATCGCTTTATTGCCGAAGGTGTGGCTGATAGTGGCTATTTGTATGTCACCTATGATGCCTTTAAAGATTCCGCTTACATTTATCTGAAATCTTTGCAATATATTGTTCTTGGACCTGACAATGTTGTTATTGATAATACAACTCCCCTTCAACTAAAAACCTGCGCCATTGATGTTGATGGGATGGTTCAAGAAATTCCTAAGTCAGATTATACCTTTATTTCCTTGAATCCTGATGTGGGAATTGTGGATTCTGCTGGCATTTTTCGAGGAATTTCTGAAGGTTTCTGTCAAGTGGTTGCTATTTATGAAACCTTATCAGATACCGTGACTCTTGAAGTCCAAATTGGTTCTGGCTGTGTGATTTTAGATTCGTTTGCCAATGTTAACGATTGGACCTTTGATGGATTGGATATTGATAATGCAAATTCACATATCTCATGGGATCCTTCCCAAGGGACATCCGTGGATGGTTGCATGAGGATTGATTATGCTTTTGTTGCCTCCAATACAGGGCGAAGTTATCTCTACTTAAAAAAATCAATTCCAATCTATGCTGTACCGAAAGCGATTGAAGCTGATTTTAAATCTGATGGTTATCGACACCGTGTCTATTTTGTGGTAAGCGATGACAATCAGGAATATTTTCAAACCTATGTCCCAGGAGATCAAACAGACTCCACACAATTTGTTGCGGTTCAGGGGCTTGCTGAGAAATTTAGCCCTCTGCAAGCTGGATTCTCTTTCAATTACCCCATTCAATTTGAAGAAATACATATTCGCTTAGGAGTGAGTCAGGGAGTAGGCACGCTTAATACCGGGACACTCTATTTTGATGAATTGCGAATTTTGTACCCCGACTATGTTCATACGATTCCTATGAATGATGATCTGCTGCCAAAGGCATTTACTCTATCGCAAAATTTTCCCAATCCATTTAATCCAGTAACACAAATTTGCTATACCTTACCAGAAGCAGGCCATGTGACTCTCATCCTTTATGATGTTCGTGGTCAGGAAATAAAGTGCCTTATCGATAGTGAGCAAGGTGCGGGTATTTATGATTATGTTCTGGATGTTTCTTCCTTTGAAAAGCCTTTGTCATCAGGTGTTTATCTCTACCGATTAACTCATGGGAATCAGCAGCTTACAAAAAAATTGCTTCTCCTAAAATAGAAGGGATTCTTATGATGAAAGGGTTAGCTCTTTGAAGGTGTGTGTGTAACCTTTGGCGCCATAAGCTATTCTTGATCGTGTTTTAGTAACCATCGTTTAACATCTTGTTCAAAAGAGGGAATGGTAAGGTCAATCTGCTTGTGGAGCTTTTCGGAATTTAGACGGAAATTTTGAGGGGATGGATAAACGGCTCGGATAGTATCGGCAATGAGTTCTTTTGAGGGGCCTAAAAACTGTGCCATATAACGAGCTTGTTCAAAATAACTTTTTTCCGTATCTGATGCAAGATGGTAGATTCCTTCCTTGCCATGGTCAAACAACCCCTCAATCGCTTTCACTACAAGATCCACATGCGTATGTCCCCCATAAATGGTAGCTGGCCATGTTTGACTGTTTCCTTCAAAAGACCTAACAATACCCGCTAAGAAATTTTGTCGCGTCTTAGAAAGATGGACATTTTCACTCCATAAAGGCGCCAAACGAAGTATCCACGATTTAGGCAACGCTGCATTTTGGATAATTTCTTCACCACGAACTTTAAGATGACCAAAAAAAGAAACAGGATTTACAGGATCTTTCTCGGTATAAGGGGAATCTTTGCGACCATTAAACACATGATCCGTAGAGAGAAAAAAAACGGGAATCTGGAGATTTTCAGCAATGTCTATAAGATTTGCTGTGCCTTCAACATTTATTTTAAGGGCTGTTTTTCGCTCTTCTTGTGTATCCCACCGATGGTATCCTGCCAGATGAATGATTACATCGGGGTTTAAGCGCCTTAAAATATGTTCAAGATTTCCTAGATAATCAAGGCGAAGATGAAAAGCGTGGGATTCAAATACGTAGTAGCCTTTTTTGTGAAAGGATGTTGAAAGATATTGCCCCAAAAATCCCTGGCTTCCTGTAATAAAAAACCGAGGTTTTGGTTTTCCCCAGTCATAGGGATTGTGATAGCTTTTGCTTTTTTCAACCATGGCAAAATTTAAGCCTTGTGAAGAATAATAATTTAAAAAAATGAGAGATTAATTTATTATTATTGTCTAATAACAGAAAGTGACATCTATGAAAATCCAACTAATTCTTAATCCACATGCAGGAAAAGGCAAAGGATTGAAAGAATATCCAGAAATTTATCATGCGCTTACTCAAGCAGGGCATGAAGTAATTCTTCATAAAACTACCTATCGTTTTCATGCTATAGAAATAGTTAAAAGTCTGAATCTTTATGAAACAGATATGCTGGTTTCTGTGGGAGGCGATGGAACCCTTTTTGAAATTGTAAATGGCCTAATGAATAATCCCGGGAAAAAATTGCCACCCATAGGTATAATACCTGCAGGAACTGGTAATTCTTTTATGAAAGATTTAAAAATTTTTACTGTAAAAGATGGAATTAAAGCTATTCTGCGTAATCTATCCAGACCTGTTGATGTTATCAGTTTCACAACCGAAAAGAGTCTTTACTATTTTGTCAATAATTTAGGATTTGGTTTTGTAGCTGATGTAAGCGTTACTGCAGAACCTTTAAAGAAGAGAGGTTTGGGATACAGCGCTTATATTTTGGGAGTATTTAAAGAAGTAATAACCCTTAAAACGCATCAGTTACTCCTTGAAATTGATGGGAAGGAATATCACCACGAAGCAAACTTCTGTTATTTTTGTAATTCAACATGGGTGGGTGGAAATATGAAAATTAGTCCCAATTCTGTGATAGATGATGGAAAAATAGAGATTATTGTTTTAGATAGCCTGTCTCGACATGAACTTATAAAAGCTTTCCCTCGTGTGTTTAAGGGGACTCATTTAACGCATCCCAATGTGAAGGTCTATCATGGTAGGCATATTGTTGCAACCACAATTCCTGAAAAATTTTGCAATCCCGATGGAGAAATTTTTGGTGTTACCCCTTTAGAACTTACTATTTTACCTTCAGCCCTTCAGTTTTGTACGCTGGAATAATTTTTTAGGGTTTTTAGTATTTGCTAAACAGAAATGTATAGTACCAGGACATAGTATCCACCCTGTAGAGATAAATAGGATTAGTGTAGAGCAGTTATCTGAGATAAAAAAGCTTGTTGAGCGTAGCGAAACAAGCCTTTGAAGGCTTTTTTTAAATGGCTTTCTCAGGTATTTTAGCAATATAAAAGTACCTTATTGATAAAGTATAGAGAAAGCCTATGATTGAGATTAACAATTATGAAGCCTATTGAGAAATGAAAAATTGCTATGACACTCGCCTTAAAATAGTCCATTACGCTCTGGATAGCAGTGTAAGCAAAGCGGCAGAGGAATTTGGTACTACCCGTAAGACGGTTCGCAAGTGGATAAAACGTTATCTGAGTGAAGGGACATCGGGTCTGGTAGATCGCAATCGGTGTCCACATTGGAGCTCCTTTAAGATCGATGTTCAGGAGGAACAACGTATTCTGGCAACCCGTTGTCGGCAACCTTACCTGTGATCAACAGTGATGTCGAAGCCGCTCACCGGCTAATTGAAGACGAGTTCTATGATATGGTATAGTGAGTCCTTCGAACTATGGAGGATTATCGCAACCTACGCGAATTGCTTAATAAAGCATCTACATATTGCATTTATTTTAATTAATAACGTAAATCCCGATACAAATATATGAAAACTCCAATCGAAATCCTTTAGTGAGTTTATCGAACTATCATTACTGGTCACCACCTAAAAATAATCACTAAGGGTGGATACCATGTCCTTAGATAAAA
>JAQUPD010000039.1 GCA_028716785.1 Fidelibacterota bacterium | reverse complement strand
ACCCTTTGCTGTAGGATGTAAAAGCCACAGTTGATCTTGCCGGGAAACCTCATGAGAAATACTGTAAGGATTTAGTGTTGTTACAATGAGCTGACTTCCCAGGGGATTTTGTTGTGGATCATTAAAACGGGCAAGCAGGTTTTTTTGAACAAGGGGATGAAAAAGATCCCAAAAACCGTGTAAAAAAATAACAGAATACCTATGAAATGCCTGAAAAAGCTCTAAAAGAATCGTCATTTCATCCCGAATCCCTGAGGGTAATTCCTGAAAAGTTACTTCTCTTTGATGCTTCCATTTAAACGTAAGGTCACCACTAGATCTAGATGATGAATGCCATTTCATGGTTTCAAAGGAGGGATCGGTCTGCTGTAAAAAATTATTTAGGTCTACGAAGGCTTCATGGGAGATATATTTGTGAAGTGATCCATAAACAGAAATTCTTTCTAAGCAATGGATAAAATCATGGGGCAAGATATCGCGCATACCTGTAGGGAAAAGGGTTGCAGCTGTTCCAAGAAGAAAATGTTTAGGGCCTGCTAAATGGCGCTTAACGAGCTCAATTAAATCTGGGTATCCTTGATTTATTTCAAAAACATCTTCATGTTTATAGAAAATATACGTCTCTCTTTTTCTTTTATAATAAAGCCATTCGGCGAGAATAATCCCTTTTTGGACATGGAAACCATACCGATAGCGAATACCATCTCGACTCCATATCAGTTCTCGCTCACCGTCGAGAGTTGAAGACAGCGCTGGAGAGTACATAGCTTTTAGCATTTGATTAAAAGCCTGATAAGTAACGGTTAATAATCGATTATGAGTGCTCAGCAACGCTGAAAAGCGCAAAAGAGGTCCACACGGGCTATCAGGAATAATGCCCGTGCCAACCTCCAAATGCGGGGCATGAATTGAAGCAGGTGTTAAACGAAATGTTTGCACGCCATCCGTTACTAATGGAATATGAAAGGCGAATTGGATAAACATGACTCTTCTCCTGATTTGCTTTATAAATGAATATAGGCTCTGACTCAGGAAATATCCATCTTTTTCATCTTTCCCTCACAAAGCCGTAAAGCATTCCATTAACACGATCTTTCTTTAGCGCCAACCCATCAGACCAATAATTTAAAAATTAAAGGAATCGGGATCAGGTCCCATGCGTTTTCCACAATCTAAGGCATCAAGACGTTTCATGTCTTCAGGAGTAATTTCAAAAGAAAAAATATCTGCATTACTGATAATACGATCCTTTTTTACAGACTTAGGAATCAGAATAATATCTTTTTGCCGTGCCCACCGAAGGGTAATTTGTGCAGGTGTCCGATGATATTTGTTAGCAAGCTCCAAAATCTCGGGAACTTTCAAAAAAGCTCCTTGCATGAGGGGTCCCCAGGACTCAAAAGCAATGGTATTTTCAGCACAAAAGATTCTAAGGTCATTTTGTTGAAGATAAGGATGACACTCCACCTGATTAACAGCAGGAACTATTGTTGCAACTTTTAAAAGATCTTGAAGATGATGAATATGGTAATTACTCACACCAATGGCTTTTGTGAGTCCTTCATCATGAAGATTTTCCATAGCTTCCCAAATGGATACATATTTGTTAGGAACAGGCCAGTGAACAAGATATAAATCTACATAATCCATTTTCAACCGATCAAGACTTCGAGAAAGCGCATCCTTCGCTTGACCTTTCCGAATATCATTATTCCATATTTTTGTGGTAACAAATATTTCTTCACGAAGAATTCCACTCTCCCGGATTGCACGTCCAACTGAGCCTTCATTCCTATACGACGCAGCGGTATCAATCATCCTGTATCCTGCTTCTAAAGCCCATAACACCGCTTTTCGCGTTTCATCACCCTCTTTTACCAAAAACGTCCCCAATCCAAAAATGGGCATTTTAGTCCCTTGATTCAATGGAATCCTGGTTTGTAATGATTCCTTCATATATCCTTCCTCTATTTTTTGTTCAAATTCTTTATCATCTTTAGTTAGAGAATTTTCAAAATGTCAGTTACATGATAGGATACAAAATACCATGTACAGAAGATCAAAGGAATTTATTGAGTAAAAATTTTAACGCTCTTTTCAAGATTTTTTGTAATTATTAGCAATGACAAACAGAGATACATAGAATTAGCGCAAGGGTATCCTTTACACTTCTAACACAAATAATGATATTTGCGCTTTAAGGGGCTGCTTTTAAAACGACCCCGTTTCCAGGTATATCGGAATAATATATCACCCCTTTATCAATTGTCACACCAGTGGCAATATCTTTTGCCAAAAGCAAGGGACCATCTGCATCCACATAATCAAGAAGAGGTATCAATTGAGCAATGCCTGATATGCCAACGGTTGATTCTGTCATACAACCAACCATAACTTTCATGCCCAATTCACGAGCTCGTCGTATCATTCGCAACGCCGGTGTAAGTCCACCACACTTAACCACCTTAATATTTACCCCGTGAAAATAACCTTGACACCGATTAACATCCTCTTCATAAACACAGCTTTCATCGGCAATAATTGGAAGGACAGATTGCTGATACACTTTTTTCATTCCCTCCCAATCGTCTGCAGGAAGAGGCTGTTCTATAAATTCCACCTTTAATGCTTTAAGCGTTTTAGCATATTCTATTGTCTGCTCAGCTGTCCAGGCACAATTGGCATCAATGCGTAAAACCGCATCTGTTACTTTACGAAGTTCACGTATAATTTCCATATCATGATGTGTACCTAATTTAATTTTGAAAACTGGCCAATCTTTGAATTCCAGCAATTTCTTTTTCATAATTTCAATGTCATCAATGCCAATGGTATAATCGGTAACAGGGCGTTTTGAGGGATCTAATCGCCACAATTCGTAGGTCTTTTTTCCTTTAAGTTTTCCATATAAATCCCAAAGAGCCATATCTAAAGCACACTGAGCAAAAGGATTGTTTTTTAAAGCAGAATGATACAATGCCCATAAAGCATCAGGAGGTGTTTTTAAAACATTTTGTTTTTTTAAATCCTCCTCAATAGCATGGAGATCAGCGAAAATTTTTTCTACCGTGTAACCATAATATTTGTGATTTGCAACTGCTTCACCATAGCCACTGATATCCTGTTGTCTGACTTCAGCAATGACCGTTTTTTGTACCAGACGTGTTTCTCTCGATATCCCAAACTTGTATTTTAACGGTAAATCAAATTCATGCAAGATTAGTTCCATCCTGTCCTCATTTTTCTACTCTGTTAGTAGTATCTAGCCTCTTTCCAACAGCCTAATTTAGCATATCCTTGAACAAATTACAGGGGAAGATTGTTAGAAACTATATTTGTAACGTGAATTCACATCATCAGTGCAATTCAAACGGAGACGGAGAATGGAGACAGAAAATCATTTATCAAAATTCATATTTCATGTTTGAATTAGAGTGTACAGCATTGCAGATTTTTCATGGTTTTATCGATAAACCATCTGCATCTGTTTCCCTCAACTCTTTTAATTCTTTGGCAAATATCATTGAGTTCTGAGTTCAGCACATGATCCTCTCGCCATGGATAGATCTGATATATTTTTTATGACGTTCTCTGTCAAATTCTTCGGCAATCTTTAGGGGATGGACACAGCTGAACGGTGAATTTGGTCACAAAATCCAACATCTATACACTCTGAGGTCTTTGATACACATCCGTGGCAAGCCTCATCCCTTTTTTCCAAGCATCAACCCCGTCAAATAGTTTTTGTATCGTTTAAATCCTTCATTTAATAGTGAACCAATTTAAATAGCATTTTTCTTATAATAAACATAACATATTTGACGGGGCAAACCTAGTAATCATCCCATCCCTTTTTCTTCCTCCTCCGTCCCTATATCGTTTTTTATGGATTTTGTGGAGAGATCCTGTTAACAGACAAACGTAGCCCAAACGATTGATTGAACCCATTTGAAGACTTAAGACATAAATTTTAAAATAGTTAGCGTGAGAGAGGAAATGTTTTAAGAAATATGATACATTAAAGAGGGAAAAGAATTCCTCAAGCCATTTTTTTGAGCAAATATTGGAGATATCCATCATGGCAGCAAAAAAAATTATGATTCAAGCCACAGGATTTGGAACTGGTGCAGGGAAAAGTCTTGTTGTAGCCTTGCTTCTGAAGCTTTTTCATGATGAGGGACTAAAAGCTGCTCCCTTTAAGACATTAAATATCACTACGGCAACGTATTATCAAGGTGACCATGAATTTGGGTATGCACAGGCATTGCAAGCTTTTGCAGCGCACCAAACACCTGATTATAGAATGAACCCCTTTACCATAAAACCTGTCTCAAAAAATACCTATGATTTGTTTTTAGAAGGCCAATGTTTTAAAAAAAGCTATAATCCTAAAAAAGATTATTTTTTTGAACTTTTAAAACAACCGTTTCGATCAAAGGAAACGTTTTTGCCGATAAAAGAAGCTGCAAAAAGATGTTTTGACAGTCTATCCCAAGAATATGATATTCTTTGCCTTGAAGGTTCAGGCCCTGCAAAACTTTTTGGATTTGGTCCCCTCAGTGATTTGTTTAACCTTGCCAATATGGAAACGGCAAAAATGACCCATACCCCTGTCCTTTTTGTCACCGATAATTTTGATTCAATTCCCGGCATCTTATCCTTTCTCTCACGCGAAGAAAAAGAGCAAATAAAAGGTGTAATCCTCAACAAATTTCTTGCCAATGACCTTTTAGGGGCTGGAGTGGAAAAACGCTATGTAAAACTTGGCATTAAGAGACTCATTGCTGTTTATCGTGAAAAACTAGGACAAGAAATTTTGGGTGTAATTCCCTATTTTCAGGAGTTAGAAGAAATTCCTGATCTTGATCCCCTTGTCCCTTCTGAAAAAGTTCCCCTTGATCAGTGGGAAAAAACCTTATCTTCCGTCACTAAAATAGCAAGAAAAACAATCAATCTGCAAAAGATCCATAAAATTATGGAAGGATGACATTTCTAAAATCTATCGTTAAAGAAATTTATACTAACTTATATCGCGTTAAAAACTTAGTCTTTTATATTTGATATAATGATATTTTTTGCCCTTTCAATAAAATCATAGAAAGGGACCAAGAAACTTCTTAGCTAAACTATTTTTAAAGATTTTAACCCATTTTTCAATCCGTTTATTGGAATGGTCTGGTTGATTATCGTCATCCAAGGCAAGTCCACGAAAAACACCTTTTTAAAAAACCGGAATATTCAAAGTCATATTCCTCTCCAGGCAAATTTTTATCAATTACCCGCTTGCTTTCTACTACAAGGTTATGCAAATGCGCAATGCCACCTAAATAAGAATCGGGAAACATTATTTGATTTCCCATGCCGACAAAGGTAACGGTTTTATCTGAAAAATCAATATTTTCCAGTTCATCCTGAAACTCTGCCCAGTCAGGTTGCATCTTTCCTCTCCCTATACTGGAACTTGTAAAGATAATAATATCATCATCATCGAATGTTTCTGTATATATTTCGCTAATATCGTGAAAATTATCTTGCGGAAGTCCCAACGCTTGTCGAATTTTTTCTACTGCCCATTTCGTATTTCTAGTGGATGAACCGTAAAAAAGACACCAATTCTCATTTCTACCGATCTCCTTTCATCTTTCTGTCCTGGATCGCACAAAGAACTCATTGCTATCTTGTCTCACGTGTTATTAGAAAATTCCTCGATAGTTAATCTTCTTACCCTTAAATTTCATTATGAAATGGCTAAAGTTTTTTAGGTGTTTTCTCGTTTTTTTTACACTTCAAGGGGGACTTTCTGGAGCATGTTTCACGGAAGGATGGATTGATCTTTGGCCGGATTATGATCAACCAGCCATGCTTGTCATCATGGAAATGTCTACCGATAGTGTTGTCCCTGTAAGATTTGTCATTCCTAAAACAGTAAAGCAGGTTCGCATTCAAGAACGATATCTTGATTTCCATAAAATTATCACCCCTGATACCAATAATATTGTTCACTTTACTCCGAAAAGCACACATTTTACTCTTACTTATTACGACATGTTTCCAGACACATCTTATCGTAAATACGATTTTATTTTTCAAACAAATTTACCGGTGGATACCCTTTATATTCGGATTCAAAAACCAGCTGCAGCAAAAGATTTTATGTTTCTAAATGCCACTGAAGGTACTCAGGAAATTCGCGATAAAAACAATTTGGTCTATCGTATTACAAAATTTGCAAATCTTCCTCCTGAGGAACCCTTTATTGTTTCCCTTCGTTATACAAATTTTGGTCAGCACCTTACAGCGCCCGGAGCGATGGCGCCGCCTGAACCCATTCAACGTCAGCTTTCGCCCGTTGCTATGTGGATTGGGATTATCCTTTTAATTCTTGTGCTGATTATTGCTCTCTTGTTTCGCTTGGAGGTTCACCCTTCTTCCGATGATTCAAAAAAGAGATCACAAGAAAAACACTTTTGTAGCTATTGTGGCGCACCAAGAACAACAGGACATCTTTTTTGTCCCTTCTGTGGAAAAAAATATTAAGTGTATGTCCACACTTTTCAATCGACTCATCTGGTATTTTTTCCTCTTCATTCCCTTATCTCTTGAAGGGCTTACCTATGATTATGCAGAAATTGATCCTTTAAATAACTTATATCTCGTCTCAAAAAAAGAGGGAATTATCGTTCGTATTTCTTCAGAAGGGTCTGTAAAAAAAGCAGAGGGTTCTACGTTTCTGGCAGAATTGCAAGAACCGGTTGGACTCCAGCTTCAATTTCCAACCTCATTATGGGTTATGGATCGGTTAAATAGAACGATGGTAGAATTTGACATGTCGCTTCATTATTTAAGACGCTTTGTACTTCCTGATATCCTTGAAGATCCCATCGCTTTTCTTATTACTCCTGATGGCAGATGGCTAATTTCTGATGCCATGAATCAAAAAATTTGGCAACTTTCACCAGGGCTTTCATCGCCTACTCCTTGGGGAATAGGACAGGAATTTTTGACCATTCCTCCTGATATGTCCCTAACTGGCGGGGGAAACAGAGTTTATTGTTTTTCACCGTCAGAATCCGTTGTTTGGATTGCCGATTCTCAAGGGCGACTTCTTTTTACCTATGCTATTCCCGATTCTATCCATGCAACCCATATTGCTGGAGGATGGGAAGAACATATTTTCATTTCCGGATCGAAAGGGACTTGGATGGTATCTCCAAAAAATCCTCCTCAAAAGATTGATCCCATTCCATGTTTGAAAATTTGGGAAAATATCCGCATCTATAAGGATGGAACCTTCACTAAAAAAGGGTTTGCTCCTTTTGTACCAAAAGGAACGTTGAATCCGTGACTTCCCGCATTTGCACACTTCTTCTTTGTGCCATTACAGGAGCTTGGGCTGCTTCTTATGTGGAAGATGTGATTGTTCGTCCCGGACAAACAATTTTTTCTCTTTCCCATTCTCTTGTTACAGTAGATTCACTTCGCTGGGAGGATTCTACCGATACACTACGATGGGCTTTGGATCCTGTAGAGGGACGATGGGTTGTTTTGGAAAATCCTGACAGTGTATATAAAGTAAAAATTTTCTATTCTACACCCGACTGGACGCCTCCCATTCGCTATTCCACCAGCGTTCAGTATCTTCCAGAACTTTTCCCTGAAAAAAAAGAAACCCCATCCCCTTCAGCGCAACACGTTACCCCTGCTTCCGGAGTGCAAACCCGCGGAACGCTATTCCGTTCGGTACAAGTAAGCACACAGGGACAAAGCAGCATTGCAGGTGGGATGGATTTAAAAATCCATGGAGAACTTTTGCCCGATGTGATGCTTACAGGTGTTATTTCTGATCATGAAATTCCCTTTGAATCGGCTATGTCGTCCCAAAGCCTTGAAGAACTGGATCAAATTTATTTGGAATTGGAAACCCCAGGGGGAAAAGGTCGAATGGGAGATGTTAATCTTCAAACAGCATGGAGTCCTTTTAGCCGATATGCTAGCCGACTCACGGGCGTTGTTGCATCTTCCCCATCGGAATCTTCCCAATCATTACAATGGGAAGCCTTTGCCGGGAGTCCTTCAGGTCGCTTTATGCGACAGGAAATAGCTGTCCGTGAGGGAGACCAAGGCCCATATCGCCTTCTTCCAAACGCAGGATCATCCGTGATAATTGTTCCTGGATCAGAACGCGTTTTTTTAAATGGGATTCAGTTAACGTCTTCCAGCTATTTAATGGATTATGCTGGAGCAGAAATAACATTTTCTACAGAACATCTTTTGTCAAAAGATGATCGGGTTTTTGTTGAATATCGCTACCGAAACGAGTGGTTCCCTCGATTGAGTATGGGCAGTAATCTTAATTTTACTCATAAAAAAGGAGGACTCTCTTTGTATGCACTTCGGGAAAGCGATGATGCCTCACGCCCCCTAGATGAAACCATGGCATCTATCAGTTCCGATTCTTTGACGAAGTTGGTAGAGGGTGATTTTTTGTCTACAGCTTTTCCCGATACCAATGGCTCCTATACCTGGTCTGAGCATGGTTATTGGAATTTTGTGGGAGAAAAGAAAGGTACACACTCTGTTCGCTTTTATCGGGAAAATCATGATGGTGGATATATCCGACGCTACGATGAACAGGGGCTCCCTTACTATGAATATGCTCCCCACGAGCCATTATCCCAGTATTTTCCTCGCCGTCCAGCAATTTTTCCAGAAACACGAACTCATTTTGGAGGAGGATTTCGATGGAAGATTTTGCAGGGGAATCTCGCTGGCAATCTTACTATTTCTCAATTTGAAAGGGGTTTTAGACAAGGCACTGCTATCGAAGGAGTGGGCGGAAATTGGCATGCAAGCATCCCGTTCGCTAATGTTACCCTAAAAAGTACCGGATGGACCCGTTCAACCCATTTTGTCAATTTCGAACCCCTTGAATCTGTCTCCTTTTCCCGTGATATGGGATTCCATCCTCAAGATACCATTCTTTTCAATGTAGAAACCTCCGTAGGGTATAATTCAGAAAAATATACATCCTCCCTTGGATGGCAAAGTGCTGGGAAACAGGTAGATTCCCTCCGCCACCGCGTAGCATTTTCTGGGTCTATTGGAGAAAAAGCAGTGTTTCTTTGGAATGGATTTCGACTCAGAGATGCTTCTTCGTGGCTCCCCTATTATCACATGGATGTAACCGGTGAGATTCGCGGTAACCATATTTTTTATACTGGATGGGAAACGACCCTTTTCGAACCCCTTCATGGAGCGTATTCTGAACGACATACCAGCATTCGTACAGGTGTAAAATTTCAGAACAACACACACGTACAATATCAATATCGCGATGATTATGAGTGGACGGGAACTCACTTTGATCATTATTCCACCAAACATGATTTGCAAGTAAAAGGTGCCCTTAACGTAAAAGAATACCTTCGTTGGCAAGGAGATATTACCGGGCGTTTGGATCAACGGAATTTACAACAAGAGATCAATCTTCTTACATCAAATCGTTTCCAATGGTCTATCCCTACCATAAAACTCTCGGGACAAATAACCACCTATATTAATCAAACATCGGAATACCGACGAGAAGCCCTTTTCATTCGCGTGAGTGATGGTATGGGGCAATACCGATGGGATGACGATTACAAAGAGTTTGTGCCCGATCCCTTGGGAAATTATATCCTCCGGCGTGAACAAACGAATGATCGATTTGATCAGGTAATACATAAAAGCTCTTCCATCATCCGCTGGCAACACCAGTTTAAACGATTTTCCCTAAGATATCAGGGAAGTGGTGATGTGGAATATCAAGGTGACGACCTCATTGTGTACCAGAATCTTTCCCTCACAATACCCCAAAACAATCTTTTAACAGCCAATACTTTCTTTAAAAATAATGTGACGCTCACATCTCCTCAACAAAAACGCTCACTCCGCCTCGTAACAGAAAACAATCGCGCTCAAAATACACGGGATATTCACAGTGAGAGTCTTTCAGGGAAAGATAAAGGAGAAATTTACTGGCGGATAAGAAACGAAAAAGGATATCAGGAATATTCCTCTTCCATTTCAAGAGATCAGCGGGAACGCTTTCCCCTAGGAACATATTCCATAAAAAATGATCGCCAAGGTGTAAAAGCAGAGTTTAATCGGGCACCTAGCCCCTCTTTCAACTTTGGCGGTTCAGCAGGATATACCCACATTGCAACGACCTTTCAGAATAAGGATTTTACATCCCACCAGGTGGAAAGTGAAGTGAATGGCACGTGGAATCGCATTCCCGGAGAATTTATTAATGGACGCGTGCAGCTTGTCTCAGTATCCACAACCTACGACGGACCTCTTCCCTATGAAGTAGCGAATGGACTTCCAGCTGGTAGAACCCTTCAAATTATGCTCCGGTATGAACGGCGATTGAGTGAGATGGTTTCTTTGAATGGAACCCTCCAATATCGCAAACGTGGTGAAACTCAATCTGTTACGTTAATTCGATTGGAAGCACGTGCATATTTATAAAAAAATATTCAAGATTCTTTTCGTCATTGTCCCTTCGATAGCAATGTGTGAAAAACCTATCCAACTTATCATAGGGACAGACACCCTTGGCATTGTAATGCCCGAAAATATCCCCATTAAGCTTGAGCAAACCCTGAAATCCTGGACAAATCAGGGGTATCCCTTTGCAGAACTTGTTCTTTCTCACTATGAAACAAACCGTGATACAATCCTCCTTGCCTATCGCATTGAACCAAGAGAATCTGTCACCGTGGATACGGTTGTCTTTGGAAATTTTTCACCTTCAGACGTCAATCGATTGATGCGTATCATGAGAGAAGATCTTACAGGATTATACCAACACGACCGGGTTCTTCGTGCGCAAGAACGATTACAAGAGAGTCCATGGTTAACAGTAGATGATCACCACGATATTTCAGGTAATGCTCTTCGGTTTTATGTCGAAAAAGTGGAAGATTTTTCTTTTGACGGTCTTTTAAGCTATCAAAGCCAGGCGGGTGGAATCATTGGTCAAGTAGATATTGGATTTGTTAATTTTCTTGGATTAGGGAGACGAGCAGATTTCTCTTGGTATCATCCCTCAAAAAGAACAAATAGAATGATGATAAATTGGCAAGAAGCCTATCTTTTTAATACGGGTTTTTCATCGGTGATTCAATTTAGACAAGAACATGAAGACACCCTTTATGTTATGCGGGAAGGTCTATTTGAACTTATTTGGCAAAACAGAACGTTAGATATCGGCATGGTCATTTCTCAAGAAACTATCTATACAACAGAAGCGGGGGATATGGCGGGAATTGTTTCAGGAACGCGCCATGTAACCGCCCTGAATGCTCGAAAAACAAAAAGGAAAAATCCCCAGTTGACGTACATGCTTTATGGCTCAGCTGGCATCCGCACTGGGAAAGATAGTCTTCAATATCCCATAGAATACAACGGTGAAATAACATGGATCCAAAATCCTTATTATCTTCAAGGAAAATTGTTAGGAGGACAAATTTTTTCCCAAGGAAATATTACAGATTATCAGCGATTTCGTCTTGGAGGAGGAACCTTTCTACGAGGTGCCCTTTTTGAGCAGTATCGCACTGATGGGTACGTCGGGGGCACGTTAGAAGGCGGTATCCAAGATGGCACTATGAAAGCAGGATTATTTTTGGATTGGGCTTTTCTCCAGGGAATCTCTGATCCTCTATTCCATGTGGGAACAAGTCTAACACTCCCTACAGGCACATCTCATCTGAAAATTTTTATCGGATTTAATGTCCGAGAACCCCTGAGTCAGGGAAAAATCCACATAGGCTGGACTTTTTAAGCATAAAATACTTAAATGTTTTTTAAATTATTTCTTAGAAAACAACCATGAGATAAGAGGAATGTTCAACATCAACACAGAACGTGATAAAACAGGAAACCGTTTAATAAGAAGGAAAAGAGTCGGGATAAACGAGAAATCAGAAAAGGTTTTACAAAATTCTTCTGTTTAACCATGCGCCGAGAATATCTTTTAGGGAGAGCTTTTGATGAATCAGCAAAATCAAACACTTGTGATTAAGATTCTTACTTTTTTTAAGAAAAATCCTACTGTCCGTTTAAAGCCCAAAAAACTTCAGAGTGAATTGAAGATTTCCCATGAGGAATATCCCGATTTGCGAGATACCATCAAACAGTTAGCCAGACGTGGAAAACTGCAGCAATATCCCGGTAATGTATATGGACTTCCAGATCAAACAGACCTTTCAGAAATTGTCGGTGTTTTGGATATTCATGCGCGAGGATTTGGTTTTGTCACCACACCAGGCGGACAAAAGATTTTTATTCACGCTGATAATTTAGGAAATGCCTGTCATGGGGATACCGTTCGAGTAAGGCTGATAAAAAGAAAACGGGGTGATAATCCTGAAGGCATTGTCATTCGTGTCCTTAAACGAGGTCGCAATGAATTTGTCTGCATTTATCGGAAAGTAAGGGGATATTCTTTAGGTATTCCAGAAACGACACATTTGCGAAAAGATGTTGTGATTACCGATTTAAATGGGTTTGATCCTGAAGATGGCAGTATCATTTCCGTTGAGATCACAGATTGGAGAGACACTTCTCGCAGGCCACACGGACGCATAACGCGTCTAATTGGGAGCCGAAATACAAAAGAATTTGATGCCGTCTTGGTGGCAAATCAATATGGTATTCCCGATCGTTTCCCATCAAAAGTTTTAGAACAAGCAGAATCTTTAACATTCTCTCTCTCTTTGAAAGGACGGGAAGACTTCCGTAACTGGGTTTCCTTTACGATTGATCCCGAAGATGCCCGAGATTATGACGATGCCCTTTCCATCCGTGAAAATCCCGATAGCAGCTTTCTTTTGGGAGTCCATATTGCCGATGTGAGTCATTACATTCCTGAAGATTCGCCTATTGATAAAGAAGCATTAAAGCGAGGCACATCTGTATATTTTACCCGATATGTTATCCCCATGCTGCCAGAAAAATTGAGCAATGAGCTCTGTTCACTTAATCCTCACGAAGACCGACTTACCTTTTCGGTTATCATGACAATCACTCCCAAAGGAGAGGTCATTCAACGACATATAACTCCCTCCGTTATTCGTAGTAATCGCAGATTTACGTATCAAGAAGTTCAAAAGATCCTGGAGGACGGAAAAGGAGACTATTATTCTGAAATATCAAGTCTTTATAAACTTGCTACCATCCTGAATAAAGTCCGAAGTGAAGCTGGCAGCATTGATTTTGATGTCCCGGAGCCCCAATATATCCTCGACGATTCTGGATTTCCCACAGAGATTTACCAGCGGGAACGGCTTGGGAGTCATCGAATTGTGGAAGAGTGCATGCTCATTGCCAATAAAACCGTTGCTGAATATATCAACAGACAGCCACATCCTCTTCCTTTTATTTACAGGGTTCATGAACAACCAAAGCCTGAAGAAACCCTTGCTTTTTTTAGCTTATTAAAAAGTTTTGGATTTGAAAACACGGTAAAAGGGCGTTCGGTTCGGCCAGCAGATTTTCGAGATGCACTGTTAGCAATAAAAGAGACAGATCTCCATTATTTTTTAGAAAAAATCGCCTTAAGAACCATGATGAAAGCTCAGTATGATACAAAGCCTTTAGGACATTTTGGTTTAGCGTTTCGGGAATATACTCATTTTACGTCACCTATCCGTCGATATCCCGATTTAGTTATCCACCGATTATTGCACAGATATCTCCAACAACAGACTATCTCGGATGAAAAGGGACTCCTAAAGAAATTGGATAACATTGCAAAAAAATCAACCGATTGCGAGATTCGTGCTCAGAATGCAGAACGGGAATATCATAAAATTAAGCAAATCAAATATTTAGAAAAACATTTAGGAGAAGTCTTTCAGGGACTTATTTCGGGGGTTGTCCAATTTGGATTTTATGTAGAAATCCCTGAGACCCTTGTGGAAGGATTTGTCCATCGAAAATTTCTTCCCCCTGACTACTGGCAATATGATGGAGAAACCTATTCCTTGATCGGGCAGCGGACAAAACAACGATTTCGAATGGGGGATCGGGTAAATGTTCGCGTTGTACGGGTATCTTTAGCCCATATGGAGGTCGATTTTTACCTCGTCATGGATAATAAAAAAACATCCAGCAAAAATAAAATTGAGACGTAAAGATACCCCTACTCTGGCAAATGAGTCAGAAGTTCTCGCATCGCTTGTGTAATTTTACGATATTCGTTTAGGAGAGACTTTAAGGATTCAATATTTTCTGAAGCATTCAAAACATTGGTTACTTCATGGACATTTTTCTGTTGATTGATTATATGATAGCTCTGATGATTGAGATTTTCCCCATATATTAGCCAGTTTAAATCAGGATCTGTGCATCTTTTTAAAACAAGCTCGTAATCCATCACCCCACGATGACGCCAGGCTGAAATCGTACTTCGATGAACATTTAAAAAATTTGCTAACTCAATATCTGTCTTGATTGAATAATATTCTTTAATCCTGTCTAAAATATTGTTGACAAATTGTAAATTATTTCTTGACATGTTGACAAGATGTAGTTATTTTTATTACTGTTGGGTGGTGTATCATAATATTTTGTGATTTTTCTATTTTTGAATATAAGATGAAGGATTAAAAGTTCAAAAGGGATTGTAAAATTTGTTCTATATTTGAAATAGTAGAAAAAAATTTGTAAAATACACATGTTATAGCGGCCCTTTTAGAAACGATGACGTCTGTTTCCCTTTAGGGCCGCTATGTTTTTGTAGATACTTTTGGAGTGCCCCTATGGAGTGCATCAATCCCGCAGCAAAGCGTGGCGGGGTTGATGCATGCACCGACCCCGCCACGCTTTGCTGCGGGGTCGGTGCACTCCAAAGGTAACGCACCTGAGCATGCCTCAACGCTTTCTTCAATGATAAACGATATACATAAATTCATCGCATTATGGATTAAAAAGAATGTTTCTGAATCGAAGGGAGCTAAAATTGTCATGTATAATTATTGGGACACCTGCATTACTTATGAGAAGTCATATTTTGCGAGACTAAATTATATCTGGTATAATCCTGTGAAACACGCATATATTAAAGATACCAGCAATTGGAAATTTGGTAGCTATTACGAAAGAATAAAAGTCGAAAAGGAAGAGATAGAAGCCTTGCGAAAAAAGTACAAATGGGACAACATTAAGATTAAAGATGATTTTTAATATTTGGAGTATATGGAGTAACTATGGAGTGCAGTGACCGTGTCACTGCATGCACCGACCCCGCCACGCTTCGCTGCGGGATTGATGCACTCCAAAGGTGCACTCCAAATTTGGAGGTAAGATGAAAACACAAAAAATCTGCCTAATTATTGTCTTTTGTTTGTTTTTTTGTTCTTTTCTTTTGGCTGATGAATGGACAATTGCTGGTCAATTGAATGAAGGTCGGGATTCTCAATTTGCCACCGCTCTTTTACCTGATGGAAAATCAGTCTTAATAACTGGTGGTTATGCAACTGATGAACTTATAATAACCAGCCATTGTGAAATCTTTGATTTTCAAACAGGACAAGCTGTTTTTACTGATTCTTTGCCAATACCTCTGTATGAACACCGCTTAATAAAACTGGATTTAGCTGATGAGCAATACTTAACTGTTGGCGGAATTACTATACCACCCAACAATCCTGGCCGTTGCTTTTGTTACTCTCCACAAACAAATACTTGGGTAGAAACAGGAGAGCTCAATTATCCTCGCTGTAACCATGCGGCGATTGCTTTTCAAGACACTAATGAAACAATTAAAGTTTTAG
>JAQUPD010000038.1:3972-17019 GCA_028716785.1 Fidelibacterota bacterium | reverse complement strand
CAGGGCGACTACAATACAAAGCGACATCCCGCGAGGACTTACCGGTGGTTGGTGATTGGGTTGCCCTTATGCTGGAGGGCGAGAAAGCCCTCATTCGATACGTTGTGGAAAGAAAGTCTGTATTGGCACGAAAACAAGCAGGTAGAATTTTTGAAAAGCAACTTCTAGCAGCAAATGTAGATGTGGCTTTTATCGTTCAGGCCTTAGATAAAGATTTTAATCTAAATCGGCTGGAGCGATATATGACGGTTGTGTATAGTGGAAATATTTTGCCAGCTGTTCTTTTGAATAAATATGATCTGGTAACGCCTAAAGAAGCGGAAAGGTGTTTCAAGACAGTTAAAAAGCGATTTCCTGAAATTTCTATTTTTCTTACCTCTGCACTCTATTTAAAAGGGATTGATACTCTTAGAGCCTTTTTAAAACCAGGACTCACATTTTGTATGGTAGGATCTTCTGGGGTGGGAAAATCGACGCTAATTAATGCTATCGCCGGAGAAAAATTAGCTGAGACAGGGTCAATCAATTGTTCCACAAAAAAAGGTGTACACATCACAGCCCGACGGGAACTTCATTGTCTAAAAAATGGTGAACTTTTCATTGACATGCCAGGGTTGAAAGAAATTGGTATTGCTGATGCCGGGAAAGGGTTGAAAAAAACATTTCCCTTGATTTATAAATTATCAGAAGAATGTTATTTTGATGATTGTACCCACACCAACGAACCCCAATGTGCTGTTCGGTATGCCGTAGATGAGGGAATCCTTGAGCGTAGACAATATCAGAATTTTTTGACTCTTTGGAAGGAATTTGAACACTATACACAGCAAATTACAGAAAAATCATGGAAAAAGCGTTAACACACGAGATATTGCAATAAGCAATCTCTGTGATTAAGAATCTATCGATTAAAATATGTGAAAATGATGGCATCATACGTGATGTATCTTAAGGGAGGATCATGAGAATTGCTTTACTCCAAATCGATATGACAGAAAATTTTGAGAACAACCTGAATCATGGATAAATCCTCTGTTCAAAAGCAGTACAACAAGGGGCAGATGTTATCATGCTTCCTGAACTTTTTTGTGTCGTTGCAGCGGAAGTTTCACTTATTGGAATTCTTGCCAATTGGCCTCAACAACGCTGTGAACATTGGATTTTTCTCTTGAATGCCCGGGCGATTGAAAATCAATGTTGGATTCTTGGTGTCAATCACATTGGTGTGGATAGTTCAGGACTTCGATTTGTAGGTGATTCCATGGTTGTGTATCCATTAGAAAAGGTTCTTTACCACATGAATGCCTATGACGTTTTGAAAAATGTAACTATTGATCCGCAAAAGGTTACATTATCAAAAAAATCCTTTTCTTGCTGAAATTAAGAGATAATTAATGACGAAATTTAAGATTAAGAGAGAGGGAATTTTTTTGAACAGAAGCTGTTTTTAGTACCCTTTTTTTGGGTATAGTATCGCGGTCAACTGCCATGAGACACATGATATTTTTAGATCAGAATATTTATACTATCTTTTAATTTTTGTTATTGTTAATTCTGCAAACTTAAAAATAAAATGAAATATTTCTTCAAAAATTATTCCAAGCATCGGTTTTTTTATTGTTTCATGTGTGGATTTATTGTGTTTTTAAAGAGCGGTTATGCAGTTGCTCAAAATGTTCAAATTGATAGTCTTAAAGCGTTGTTGGAATCCACAACAGATGATTCAATGCGGGCTGAAATTATTCTTGAAATAGGTTCTGCTTACGAGCAAATTGATCCTTATCAATCTATAGCCTATGCAAAACAAGCCTTGGATATTTTCAGTATCCTTGAAAACGATTTTGGTCGCGGAAAAGCTCTCAACATGGTTGGGCACTATAATTGGTTAATGGGGGTTTTTAAGGAATCCATTGCTTATTATAAAGAAGCGTTGGACTTGTTTTATAAGCTGGACAAGCCAGATTGGATTGCCAGGGTTGCGAACAATTTAGGTGCAGTTTATTGGGGACTTGGCGATTATAATGCTGCTTTGGAATTGTATCGCGAATCCCTCGCGCTTCAGACTGAGCTGGGAAACCTATCAAATGTGGCGCTTATCAATAATAATATCGGTCTCATTTATCAGAAATGGCAATTGTATGATGAAGCCATGAAATATCACCGTGATGCACTCGCTCTTGCTGAAGAAATAGAGTATTTATTTGCCAAAGCATATTCTAATCATAATTTAGGCCTCTGCTATGAAGCCTTGGGTGATTATGAACAAGCACTGGCGTATTATGAAAAATCGTATAAAGATTATTTAAAGGATGTTGGTAAAAGTAGTGCCACATCCTTAGTCCTTCGAAATATAGGGGATATTTATTATAAAACAGGCGATTTTGATAAAGCAATAAGATATTATCGATGGGCTCTTGCCGATGGTGAAAAAATAAAAAATTTATTTCGTACAACGTATGCCCAACATTCTTTGGGGAAGGCGTATGCTCAAGCAGGACACCTTGATTCTGCTCGTTTTTATATCATGGAAAGCCTCAATGCTTCCCGCAAAATGGGATACAGTGATGTTATTTGCAATAACTATTATGTTTTATCCTCCCTGGAAGAAACTGAAGGAAACCTGGCAAATGCCCTCGAATATTATAAGATGGCAACTACAATACATGATTCTATCTTTAACAAAGAGAAGTTAGCTAAATTTACCGATCTTCAGATTCACTATAATATTGAAAAAAAAGAGCAAGAGAATGAACTGCTTCGGCAGAAAAATGAGATTCAACAATTACAAATTCATCACGAAAGGATTATTCGTATATCCCTAATTATAGGCTTGGTGTTTATTCTTAGCATTTTATTTCTTATCGCTTATCAAAGCCGTAAGCTCAGCAAGGCTAATATCGTTCTTGAAGCGCAAAATAAAGAAATTATGAAAATGAACAGCGAAAAGGAGGACTTAATTTATCAGCTGGAAAAAGAAAACAAAGAGCGTCGCGTAGCAGAAAAGCGTATAGCAGCCCTTCTTGACGAAAAAGAGCTGTTGCTGAAAGAAGTCCACCACCGCATAAAAAACAACATGAATACTATGAAAAGTCTTTTGTTTTTTCAAGCCAAGACTGTTAAAGATCCTCAAGCGGTAGAAGTATTAAAAGATGCAGGAAGCAGGATTCAGAGTATGAGTGTTTTATATAATAAAATATATCGTTCTGATAATTTGAAAGCAATGTCTACCCAAGATTATATTCCAAACTTAGTGGAAGATCTTATTACTGTGTTTTTTAATCGAGATAATATCCACATAGAAATGGATATCGAAAAAGTAATACTGCCTGTAACTATTTTATCCTCTTTAGGAATAATTACAACAGAGTTGGTTACCAATGCTATGAAATATGGGTTTAATGAAAATGAAAGGGGATTTTTATACCTCGGGTTACACCGTGCCAATACAATGATTGAGTTTGAAATCAGAAATTCGGGAGAGAAATTACCAGAGGATTTTTCGATGGAGACTTCTCAAGGATTTGGGCTTCATCTGGTGAAAATGCTTGTCCAACAATTGGGTGGCAAGATTCGGATAGAAAGTAACCATGAGACCCGTTTTGTGATTACCTTCCCTTTGAGTTTAGGATAGTCATCAAGACTAATTTTTATGTAAGTTTATAAATAATTTTTTTGTACTTTAAATAAGTAAAAAATCATGATTTTATGAGATATCACTTTTCTAACAGTCTTTATTATTTTCATATTTTTCGCCAATATTTTAAAATGATACTATCAGTATTTGTTTTTTTGATGGTACCTTTTTCTCTTTTTGGTGCTTTATCAGAAATTGATAGCCTTCAGCAATTAATTATGGAGACGTCGGATGATTCCCTGTTAGGTGAATACTATCTTCGTTTGAGTGTATTGACGGATGAAACAGAACCAGAAGCATCCATCACATTCATTAAAGAGGCGCTTTATCACTTTACCCAAGCAGAATTTCCTTTAGGTTGTGCGCGGGCATTGAATGGTATTGGATACAATTATTGGTTAATGGGGCATTATACTGAAGCAATTAATTATTACACAGAAGCCTTAGAAATTTATGAATCCTTGAACGATCAATCTGGCATAGCCCGAGTGGCCAACAATTTAGGTGCTATTTATTGGGGATTGAATAATTATAATAAAGCCCTGGAATATTATCAAATGTCGCTGGAAATCCGTCAGGCGTTGAATGACCATAAGGGGATAGCCATTGTGTTAAATAATATTGGCCTAGTGTATCAGGCATGGAATTTTTTTGACCAAGCCCTTGAATATCATCACCAAGCTGTTGCCATTGCAGAAAGTATTAATGATTTGGAAACCATGGCTTATTCTTATTACACCATAGGTCTTTGTTTTGATGCACAAAAACAGATAGATAAAGCCTTGGAGTATTATCGTATTGCTTATGACGGATACTTGAAGGCAGGAAAAACCGGCGGGGCAACGTCGATAGTACTTCGAGGAATAGGTGATTTATTTTATCAGGGAAACCAGTATGAAGAAGCCCTTTATTACTATCGCAAAGCATTATCTGATGCTCTTTTGGAAGGAAATATTTTTCGAGCTACTCATGCCCGCTTATGTATGGCTAAAACTTTTTTTGCTCTTGATATAGCTGATTCAGCGCGCTATTATTCCCAGATTGTTTTAGAAACAGCCCAGTCCCAAAAGTATGATCAATTTCAGCGAGATGTTTTCTATCTCTTGGCTGACATGGAAGCTCTTGAAGAAAATTATAAAGAGGCTCTGACCTATTTTAAAATGGCTACAGCAATTCAGGATTCTATTTTTAACAAAGAAAAAGGGTTACAGTTTATAGAATTGCAAATTCAATATAATCTTGATAAAAAAGAACGTGAAAACGAAATACTCCGAAAAGATAATGAGATTCAGATGCTTCGTATTCACAGGGAAAAGATTATTCGTAATTCACTTATCGGTTCCACACTTTTGATCCTTATTGTTCTGGGTATTTTATATCAGCAGGGAAGGCATTTAAAGCAACTGAATAAGGCAATGGCATTAGAAATTCAAGAACGAAAGGCTGCAGAAGCTCAAATTGCCTCCTTACTCAAAGAAAAAGAGTTGCTTCTGAAAGAAGTCCATCACCGTATCAAAAATAATCTGAATACTATCCAAAGCCTATTATCCCTTCAGGCAAAATCCTTATCGGATCCCCATGCAAAAGAAGCACTGAAAGAAGCATCAAGCAGAGTCCAAACAATGAGTTTGCTGTATGACCGTCTTTATCGTTCTGAAAATGTCCAAACGTATTCAACACATGCCTATTTTTCGTCGTTGATTCAAGAACTTATTCATGTTTTTCCAAACAGAGATCAAGTTACCCTTAAGATGGAGATTGAGGATTTCAAGCTACCTGTAACAAATCTTTCAACATTGGGGATTATCCTTACCGAATTAATTACCAATGCTATGAAATATGGGTTTCCAGAGGATCGGAAAGGATTTATTAGGGTACAACTTTATCAACGTGAAGATAAAATTATACTTAAACTCTGCAACAATGGCGCAGCATTTCCCAAGGATTTTTCTCTGGACAAAAGCAATGGTTTTGGACTTCAACTTGTTTCCATGCTTGTTCAGGAATTAAAGGGAACTTTTAAGATTCATACAGACGAAGAGGTTTGTTTTGACATTGAATTTCCAAAGCAAGGTGATAAATAATCTTCTTAAGACAAATTTTATACTCCAAACTACATTTAAAAGAACATTCAATGTTCAACACATATTATTAACCAGCAATACACAGAATTCATAATTATTCTTTATATTTCGCCAGGAATCAAAGGAGTGTTTTCATGCAGAAAAAAGTATCATTAACAGGTATAAAACCCACAGGTATTCCTCATATTGGGAATTATTTTGGTGCAATTCGTCCTGCCTTGGAACTTTCAAAAGAATACGAAGCGCGGTATTTTATTGCTGATTATCATGCGTTGAATTCGGTAAAAGATCCCCACCTTTTAAAAGAGATGGTTTATGAAGTTGCTGCGACGTGGTTAGCCTCGGGGCTGGATCCTGAAAAAGTTCTTTTTTATCGGCAATCGGATGTCCCTGAAACATTTGATTTAGCGATGATTCTCATGGCATTTACACCCAAAGGACTGATGAATCGTGCTCATGCCTATAAATCAGCTGTTCAGGAAAATGAACAGGCAGGAAAAGATCCGGATGATGGTATTAATATGGGATTGTATACCTATCCTGTTTTAATGGCAGCAGATATTTTGTTATTTGATACAAACGTAGTTCCTGTGGGAAAAGATCAGAAACAGCATGTCGAAATGGCCGCCGATATTGCGCAGAGTTTGAATCGCACAGTTGGAAAGAATTTACTTGTCATTCCTGAAGCAAAAATTAGTGAATCAACACAAACGGTTGTCGGATTAGATGGCAGAAAAATGAGTAAAAGTTATAATAATACGATTTCCCTGTTTCTTCCCTCAAAAAAACTCCATAAAACTTTGATGAAAATTGTTACTAATTCTCAAGGTGTTGAAGAACCAAAAGATCCTGAAACAAGTCATATCTTTACCCTTTATAAATTATTTGCAACTCCTGAGCAACAAAAGAAACTTGCCCAGCGGTATCGAGCAGGTGGCATGGGGTGGGGGGAGGCAAAACAGGAACTCTTTGAAGTAATGGATACCTATTTAGCGCCGATGAGAGAAAAGTATTATGCGATTATAGACGATAAGGAACACATCGATAAAATTTTAAAAGAAGGGGCTGAAAAAGCTCGACAGGTAGCCGCTCATACTCTTGGACGCGTCCGGAAAGCAATTGGCGTTAATCCCCTTTATCGATAAATTAAATCATGTCTTTCGAAAAGTATAACATTGCTCTGGATGTATTTGAAGGTCCTATGGATCTTTTACTTTATTTTATAAAACGAGACGAAATCAATATTTATGATATTCCTATTGCTAAAATTACCCGGGAATATCTTGACTATTTAAACTTGATGCAAACATTAAATTTAAAAGTTGCCGGGGAATTTATTGACATGGCCAGCACCCTTATGCAAATTAAAGCCCGCATGCTTTTACCCCGTTTTTCAAATCCTGAGGATGAGGAGATAGAAGATCCAAGAAATGAACTCGTCCAAAAACTTGTTGAATATCAGCAATTTAAAGAATTGGGAGAGGCACTTCAAAAGTTGGAATACGAATCTATAGGACATTTTCCACGGAAGCCTAATCTTGCCTACATGGATACATCGGTGAATGCTGAAGAAATGCTTCAAAAAGTCACTCTTTTTGATATTTTAGCAGCGTTTAAAAAGGTTTTGGATCGACTTTCTGAAGGACAAATACCGCACAATGTAACAAAACTTGATGTGACAATGCAAGAACAGATGGAATTTATCTATCGACATTTCATCAAGAAATCCACCATCCGATTTTCAGAACTCGTAAAGGGGATTGAAAAAAGAGTTGTATTAATAGTTACATTTCTTGCCATCCTAGAAATGATACACACACATCAGATACGTGTTTATCAGGAAGGGATCTTTGATGATTTTATCATTGAAAAAGTGGAGTCTTAAAGCGTATGGATATACAAGATTTTGATGCCCGCATTGTTGAGGCACTTTTAATTGCGTCTGATGCTCCCATAACGCAAACACGATTGAATGAATGTTTGGATGAGGGTCAACAGATAAATTTAGAAGACGCCGTTGCTTATTTAAATGAGGAGTATGAAAAGGGCGGACACAGTTTTTTTGTTAAGAAGGTCGCAGGGGGATATCAACTAGTGACAAAAAAGGATTTTGAAGGGATTATACGGCGATATATTAATCGCTCAGGGCGTATTCGGTTATCCTATGCAGCATTAGAAACTTTGGCTATTATTGCTTACAAACAGCCTGTAAGCCGACCTGATATTGAAGCGATTCGTGGGGTAAATTCTGAGGGCGTTATCAGCACGTTATTGGAAAGAGATCTTATTACGGTTCAAGGGCGGAGTAATTCTCCCGGAAGACCCCTTTTATATGGGGTAACCCAGGAATTTCTCTGCTATTTTGGATTAAATTCCATTTCAGATCTGCCACAATTGAAAGAGTTAAAAGAAATTCTCCATGCACATTCAGTGGAATATACCTATCGGGAAGACATCCCTGAAAAAATGCTTCAAAATCCTTCTGAAAAAATAGAGGATTAACATCCTTTAGGAAAACGTAATGAGACTGAATAAATTTTTAGCTCACAGTGGTGTAGGCTCACGAAGGGCTTGTGACGAGTTGGTCTTTCAAGGACGTGTGATGGTGAATCGCGTCGTTGTTCATGAGCCAGGGATAGCTATCAATCCAGAAGAAGATCGTGTGTTTGTAGATGGAAAACGAGTGATCTTGAAAACAAGATATACCTATATCAAGCTCAATAAGCCTGCAGGTTACATCACAAGCCGAAAAGATCCTCACAACAAACAAACGGTTATGAATTTAATCCCTAATGTACTGGATGTTCGTCCGGTTGGACGCCTTGATAGCGATACAACGGGTGTTCTTTTATTGACAGATGATGGTGATTTACTTTTTAAACTCACCCATCCCCGCTATGGCATTGAAAAAAAATATGATGTTTATTTAAAATACCCTCCACAACAAGGGGATCCTGAAAAAGACCTTCCTAAAGGGATAGTCTTGGAAAATGGTGATCGGGTGACGGGGGAAGCATATCCTCAAAACAACAAAAAAACGCATTATACAGTTATCTTGCGGGAAGGGAAGAAACGGGAAGTTAAGCGCATATTTAGCTATTTTGAAACACGTGTTGCTCAGTTGCATCGCTTTGAATTTGCAGGGATCCTTGTTGATGAGCTTCCACCAGGAAAATGGAAAAAATTAACACCTCAGGAAATAACCCATTTAAAAACTTTAACAACACAAAAATGATTGTATTTTAATTTATTTCAAGCAGCGTCCAGAAAGGTAATAACAATTCCTTTAAAAAGGATATCCGATACTAATATGACCGAAAATATCGGAACGATTGAAATTTTTTGCGAGTGTTAAAAGAATGGGACCAATCGGGCTGTCATAACCGTATGAAAAGCTAAGCCCTGTGTTGTATTTTCCAAATTTGATAAGGTGACTTATATCATCGGGAGCGATTCCGCCATTGATTGTTGAAGTAAAATAATTATTTTTTGTTAATTGATTCCTCACAGAAAAAGAAAACGCTGATAAATAAGAGCCCATGAATTCCATCATCTGAAAGCCATAAAGAGGGATAAAATTCATTCTTTGGATGCCAGTCCCGCCCATATAAAACTTATGAATAAGAGGAGTGTTTTTTGGTTCGGAGAGACCCAAATGAAATGATGGGATAAGGGCAGTATTTTTACTCACTGTGATAATATTTTTCGTATGAATTGTTAGGATTGAATAAGGATGATAATTAAAAGTATTATCCTTAGATGTAACAGTTTTCAAGGTTCGTTGAATCTGTATGTCAATGAAATTCCCTTCTGTAGGGAAAAATCGTTTGTCATAAGAATCATGATGAAAGCGTAAAAAAGTTAGGGGAAGATTAAGTTTTGTTGTTGGATAGGTACCAATTATAGGTTTTATTCGTGTCCAATCTATTTGAATGCCAAGTCGAACATAAGCATTAGGCATCGGACTAGAGTGGAGGACAAGAGATGCTGACACATCGCGATTATTAAGTTCTTGAGTCCGTTTGTTATGTTCATAAAGGTAAGAAGTAAAATTTTGGATTTTAATATTTATGCCTGCACCTGGTGCAAATTTCCAGGGAGTATAGTAAAAATAGGTGCTATTCAAGCCAGGATTTCCTCCTAAAATAAGGTCTGTTGAAAATTTAGATCCCTGAATAAGCAAATTTCGAAAAGTAACATTCAAAACGAGTTGAGATTTTACGTAATCATTATAGTGGATACCCAAGCGTAAAAAATTTGCCTGATTTTCAACAACGCGAAGAACAAGATTAATGCCACCACTATTTAGAGGTTCCAGTTTATAAGTTACCTGTTCAAAAAACTGACTTCCATACACTCTATCGATGGATGTTTTTAATTCTTCCGGTGTAATCCATTGAGGAGGTGTAATTTGCAATTTACTCAGGACAAGTTCTTTTGAGACATTTTTTAGGCCTTCGATTTTAATATTTTGAAGATAAAGGCGATCAATATGGGTTGTAGGAATAAAGCGGACTTCATTTTTCTTTTGAATATTAAGGGAATCGAAGAGGGCTTTTATTTGGGGTAAGGCCTCTTGAGCTGCTTTTTCTCCAAGGCGTATAAGGGTATCAACGACGGTATTTGTGAAATTTAATGCTGCTAAATTTCCGAGATCAGGTTCAATTAAAATGTCTGCTTTTTGTTGTTCCTCGAGATTATTAGCTACTGTTTGAAAAAGGGCAGTTTGACTTATAATATTAATAGCAGAATTCAGTTGTGAACGGTCGAGAAGGGGTGTTGCTACATCAACTGCAATGATAACATTTGCACCCATCTCCTTGGCATCGGAAATAGGAAGATTTCGAGCAATGCCACCATCCACTAAAAGACGGTCATCAAGTTCTACAGGGGTAAAAACTGAAGGAACAGCAATGCTAGCTCTAATGGCATCTGCCAAATATCCTTCTTTTAAAACAACGGCCTCACCGGTTTCTATGTCTGTAGCTATACAGCAAAAGGGAATGGGAAGATCTTCAAAGTTATGAATATGGTGGACAGGTAATGTGAGATGTGATAATAAATTTGAAATATTATATCCGGCAATAAGTCCACGTGGCAACGATACTCTACCCTCTCTTAGGGGAAAGGAGACAATAAATCGTTCAGCATCTTCTTTTTCTTCAATGGCAATATTTTTTCGTGAAATTTTATCTGAAAACATAAGTTCCCAATCCATTTCACGCGCGATTTTTTCTAATGTTGGGGCGTCATATCCCATAGCATATAATCCACCAACGACACTGCCCATACTCGTTCCTGTTATCACATCGGGGTAGTAACCCTCTTTTTCAAGCACTTTAATAACGCCAATATGGGCTAACCCTCTGGAACCACCACCACTTAAAACAAGTCCAAATTTTGGCGACTCAGCAAAAGAGATGCTTGTCATAAAAATCAGGCTTATCCATGCACGGAAAGTAAAAGATATTTTCATCAAAAATCCTTTATACTTAGTAATTGTATCACGTTTTATACAAAAAGTAAATTATAACATAGGGTAATACTAAAGGTAAAGTGAAAGGGTATAAATATTTTTTATATCTTCTTGTGTCATAGGACGAGGACCTTGGACAAAACCTTTGCGGTTTTGATTGAGTGTAAACACGTGATGTGTGAGGGTTTTGATATCAGGTTTTTCAGAGAGGATATCTTGCCAGGATAAAAAACGATCGATTTTCTTTAAAAAAGATAGAAAAGCATTAAAGGCGGATTCTATTGTAGCTTTGGTATCCCCAAAAGTAGCACCAAGCTCCAGAATTTGGTGATAGCACTCCTTTTTGAAATAAAGGAGATAGCGGGGAAGAATAAA
This sequence comes from Fidelibacterota bacterium, assembly GCA_028716785.1. GTDB lineage: Bacteria > Fidelibacterota > Fidelibacteria > Fidelibacterales > Fidelibacteraceae > Fidelibacter. The sequence continues at coordinate 5,450 of JAQUPD010000038.1, read as the reverse complement.
GGCAAGTGCTCTGCCGTGGGATATATTATAGAGGCCACTCAGGGGGTGGGCAAGTGCATGCATTGCATACGGTCCCTCTCTACCGGCGTCATTTAAATCAGATAAAGCCAGTGTTGCGGTCCAGGCAAAAGTTTCTCGAGGAAGCTGAGAATAGGGATATTTTAATATTTCCAGAATCATATCAGCTGCTGTTCTTGCCAAGAGGAGGGAAAAGTGGTTATTAAAAGGGGCTTCATCACGGGTTGTAAAAAAGGCTTCTAAGGCATGACAGATAACATCAATAGCGCCGTCTTTTAAGTAATTTTCAGGAACAGTGAGGGAGAGTTGAGGATCGATAAGAGCAATTTTGGGTCGTGCAGCGAAACAAATAAAGCTCGCTTTTTGCAAGGTTTTATCATCCGTCACAACACCGTATGCATTCCCTTCAGAGCCTGTTGCACTCAATGTTGGGACAGCAATGACGGGAAGGGAATTGTTTACAGTACGGTGAGTATGAATATAATCCCAAATTGATCCGCCATTTACAGCTACAATTGCAGCGCCTTTTGCTGTATCCATAGCTGAACCACCTCCTAATCCTATAATGGCTTGCACACCAAGATCTCTGGCAAGTTCACCTGCATGATTCATCGTACTTGCCCGAGGATTGGGGATTACCTTATCAAAAACATCGACTTCAATGTCTTCTTGGTTCAAAGACTTTATAACCCGATCAAAAATGCCTGTTCTCATCACACTTCCTGAAGAACAAACAAGTAAAACTTTTTGGGCAACTCGCTTAGTTTCGCGTCCAATCCGATCAAGGGTACTCCATCCAAAGACAAAGCGTGTTGGAATGTGGAGTGTAAACGTTCGCATCAAATCTCCAGTTATGGTTGACCACTGCACAATGAAAGGTGCAAATAGCAAATTGAACAAAAATTTATAGGAAATTAAAGAAAAGTAAAAGAGATGTTACACGTAAAAAGATGGGAAAGAGAAGGATGGAAATGGTTAGCTATCAAGTGTATAGAAGTATCTTACAATACAATGGGAGAGAAATAACCTTTTCCTTTCTCTAAGGATCTTTTGATAAATTTTTTAAGACATGTGAACTCTTTTTAACTGTAAAAATTTATGTTGGGGAAAGATGTTTAAGAAACATTTCATTTCAGAGAGAATTTTTTATTGGTAACTGCCTATTAAACAAAATTTTAAAAGGAAGGGAAATATAAATGAGACATAAAACGTTGCTGTCGAGGATAACATGTAAGGATTATATGATTTTCAATATAACCTTGCTTTTTTACGAGCGGGGTCTATTTTATCCCTGGGGGTCTGTCAAACGCAAAATCCTTTTGATATATCATAACCAACTTATCATAAGAAAATCTGTTTAAGTACCGCACTTCATGGTGGATTCCAGTACCTCGCTCCGCTAAGCGTTCAAAAGATTCAAGAGCTGCACTTTGGGCGGAATTCCAGCGCCTCACTGCGTT
>JAQUPD010000038.1:0-3872 GCA_028716785.1 Fidelibacterota bacterium | reverse complement strand
GTTCAAGAAATTCAAGTGCCTCGCGATGCTCGGCGTTCAATTCCTGCTATCACGAAATTTAAAAGTTTAATCACTCGTTACTCATCTCATATTCCAGATTCAAAATCTTTAAAAATCTCTGCGACCTCTTCGTTCTTTGTGAGTTGTATTTCATGAGGAAATTTTATAGAGTGGATACATTAAACAATTATCAAAAATTATAATATAATGGAAAAATATAATGAATGACATGATATAAATACTCTTTTATCTTTCTGCTATAAAGATTAAGACATAACAAAATAATACATTATTAATATACTATTAAAAAAGTAATAAATTAAGAATAATGATGATGTTATTTATTTTGTGCTAATCGGAATCCAATATTTAAGTTGTTAAGAAAGGCGAATTTACATCGAAAGGTAACACGACATCCATCAACACTACAATACCAGCTTCCTCCTCGTACAACATGAAACAAGCCCATTGGAGGTCCTAAGGGATTTTTCTGTTCTTTTGAAGAATAAGCACGACACCAATCCCAGCACCACTCCCAAACGTTTCCACTCATGTCGTAAAGACCCAAGGTATTAGGTTTTTTTTGTCCTACTGGATGAATTCTTCCCTCACTGTTTTCAAGATACCACGCATAATCACTAACCTCTTCTTTATGATTGGTGCCTGCCCACATTGTTCGGTTTTTATTTCCACCACCTGCGGCATATTCCCACTCGGCTTCTGTAGGTAGTCGATACCCTTTAGCTGTTGGGATAAGAGTAACAGACTCTTCTTCTATGATATAATAAGGGTTTAAGTCCTCTTTAATGCTTAAAGCATTGCAAAATTTTATTGCATTTAACCAAGAAATATTTTCTGCTGGGAGGGTGCTACTTTTCTCTTTGGAAGGATTTCTTTTCATAATATTCTCATAAAGAGTTTGTGTTATCAGGAATTCACTGATATAAAAATCAGAAACAAAAACCTTATGGACAGGCTTTTCAATATCATTTCCGGCATTATTTCCCATCAAGAAATAACCACCTTCAATGTCTATCATACTTAAACCTCCCTCATTTATTCTAACACTTACCATATAACTTTTCAAGACAATTTATTTAATACATAAATAAATAATAAAATGAGTAGCTAAGGAAAGTTAATTTTAAAAAGCTTTATTTTTCTCTTTAGGCACAGATATCCCAGGATAGAGATAATTGAAAATCATAAAGAATTTTTCCCACAACTGGATCGTTAGCGAACATTTTTTGCAAGTCAATAAAACGACAGCTGTCGATATTGTTTGCTTTCATTTTTCCTTTAAGGAAATTAATCCCGCGAGTAAAACGAAAGAGGGTAATGAGTTCTTCTTCTGTAATCTCGTTATGAGAAGGATAAAAGCGAGTTAGGCGAGCATCACGAGGATTTGAAGGAATGTGTGGTATAGTAAGTTGTTGAGCTGGAACGTAATAAAAGGGAGAGATACCGATAATAAGGGGCAATCTGCTCAAAAAACGGAGTGTTTCAAGCATATCGGTAAAACGTTCACCTGGCAGACCGGCGATAAAGTATCCCATTACTTTCATTCCTAAACGTGCAGCATAACGTGCAGTGTTTTCAAAAGCGACATGAGTGTCTTGTCGTCCTGAATTTTTTAAAGCCTTTTGTGAGAGAGTTCCAAGGGAGAGATTTACCATGACAAATCCTGCTTGTCGCATGTTTTTAAGGAGGATTTCATCCAATGTCCAGGTACTGAGTCCATTCATAGCATACAAACGCAAAGAGTCCCCATATTGTAGTTGAATATCTTTTAAGAGTTGCATAGCAAAGTCTCTGTTAGCTGTAAGATTATCATCTTCAAAATCAAAGGCTTTTATCCCGCGTTTTATCAGCGTTTCAATCTCTTCAAGCACATGGCTCACAGGTCGATATCGGAGTGTTTTGCCAAATGTCCGGGCTATGGTACAAAAGCCACAGCCGTAAGGACAGCCACGGCTTGTTTGAATCATTGCAGCTGGAATTCCCCCAATGGTATATTTTTCACTCTTCAGCAAAGAATGATCTGGCGTTATTTTTTCGCAGGGTGTTGCAACAATCTGAAGATCTTTAGGAATAAAAGGAGTATCCTTTAGATTTATAAGTCCAGGGACATTTGAGAGAGCCTTTCGATAGCCCAAGAGATATTCCACAAGAGCGCGAAAGGGAATTTCTCCTTCTCCAATGATAGCATAATCTGCAGGGATATCCTCCTGTAGAGAAAACAGTCCATCCCGGACATTTTGGCCGCCAACGACGATAATTGCTTGGGGACATGCTGTTCGTGCCAATTGAAGAATTTTTATAACCTCAAAAGAGTAGGTATAGAAAAGAGAACTCACACCAATAACATCTGGAGATTCTCTTTTAAAAAATGAAGCAATGTTATTCCACGCCATTCCAAAATGGTAATAGTGATGAAAAATTTTTATGGGGGATTTTTCGTAGGGTAAAAGATAACGGATAGGTTCAAAATTTTTAGGAAGGGGGATTGTTTTACGTCCGTTAGCATGGAGAAAATCAGCAATTTTACAAGAGACCGGTAGATCTTTTATGTAACCTGCCAAACTTATTAAGCCAAGGGGATAATGTCTATCAGGTGTTGTATAGAAATCTTGAACCGGGGGTTGACAAAGAAGGATTTTCATGCTTAAAAGCGGTAAATAAAGCCAGCTTCTAGAATTGGACCAACAAGGCTTGTTTTTTCTTTATACTTATAAGTAATTCTTTGATTGTTGATATAATGTGTTATATGGGTTTCTGTATAGGGATGTGCACATGCATACGCAATTCGAAGGGTTGGTGAAAATATACTGGATGGAAATAACCGAAGGCGTAACCATGGCATTATCTCAATGGGGGCTTGCAAATTGAGTGCCCCGTCACCCAGCGCGAATTTTCGGTCAGCAGCAATGAGTCCCACATTAATGCCCAAATCAACACGAAAATTTTGCAAATTAGCTAAAGCAACAGAACCAGTGGCAAAGAGTCCAATAAAGGTTATTTCGTCTTTTAATTCGACAGTTTCACCTGTAGCAGAGTCATCTTCATCCACAATATCTTCCAAATAACTATCTACACATTTGTATCGAAAACCTAGTCCACCTCCCCATGTTAGTTGGGCATTTTGATCTTCCAGAACAACAGAGCCTCCCCAAAGATTTTGTGTATTATAGTGATTAGTTAACCGGAGATCAGGAGAGAACTCGAAAGAGCGTTTATAAGAACCTATAATTGAGAACAAGGAAGATTGACCAAACATTTCAGTAGCGATGAGAAAAATTGAAAAAATCAATCGGAAAAACGTTTTCATGTCGTAATATTAAAAATTCCTTAAGAAGAATCAAATCACGAATTACCCTAGGGGATGTTATTAATGATTCTTAAAAAGGCAAGCATTCAAAATTCGCCCATTGTGTGGAATTCAAGCACCTCACTTCGTTCGGTGTTCCAGTGCCGCTACGCGGCGTTCAAAAGATTCAAGAGCTGCACTTTGCGGTGAATATTCCAGCACCTCACTTCGTTCGGCGTTCAAGTACCGCTATTGCGGTATTCAAGAAATTCCAGTGCCGCTACGCGGCGTTCAAAAGATTCAAACGCTTGGCTCAGCCAGCGTTTAAAGATTCAAGTGCCTCGCGATGCTCGGCGTTCAAGTACCGCTGTTGCGGTATTCAAAAATTCAATTACATGTATCCCGACCTTAACAAAAATACTGGGGTACTCTCTCACTATAGGCCGTTATATTGTTCCAAATTATATAATATATGATTAACAATATAATCTTGCTTTTAGACGATCATTGAGTTATTTTATCCCCGGGGGTTTAAAAATTTCTGTAAATGATTTCCTATATTGAA
>JAQUPD010000037.1:8020-18511 GCA_028716785.1 Fidelibacterota bacterium | reverse complement strand
GAATATCTTGACCTTACTCTTTCTGTTAAATGCGTTTCTTCCCTTACTGAAGCGATTGATCATATTGAAAAATACGGTTCGAATCATACGGAAGTTATTGTGACAAATAATCTCGAAACAGCTCAACACTTTCTTCGAGAGATTGATTCGTCCGTTGTGATGGTGAATGCTTCATCCCGTTTTTCTGATGGAGGCCAATTAGGCCTAGGTGCTGAAATTGGGATCTCCACAACAAAACTTCATGCCTATGGACCTATGGGAGTAGATTCGCTTACAACGAAGAAATTTATTGTCATAGGTGATGGGCAAGTGAGGGAGTAACGATAAAAATTCCTTGTAAGATTTTTAAAATATCCTCTTCTCTCACTAATTTTAATAGCCTTCTCGTAACTCTTTAATGATGGCTTAATCGAGTTAAGCTATTGAGAGAGTGGCTTTTTACCGTTTAATGGTTTGTATTTCTTTAGTGGATATAGTGAGAAAGGGGATCTCTTGATAGCATGCAGAGGATTCTTTTGTCTTGAATTTATACCGATGCTGAGAAGTTGGAAAGATTTCCCATATCGACAGAAGGCACTTAAAAGTGGCATCCCTGTAAAAAGGAGGGTAAGTATTTGAGTATCAAAGCATTGCATGAGAAATACCCTTGACCGTATCGATCCTCCTAAAAGTGCGTGAAGGGAGGATTTTTATCAGAAATCCCTCAAAATAGACTTACTTTATAAATGAAATAGAGATAAACAAATACCAAGTAAGGGAGAAACAGTGAAAAGATTGTCTTTATGGCGTTTTTTGTTGGGAATCGTAATTCTTAAGACCCTGCTTTTTTGTCAACCAGGCAAAACAATTCTTCCAGGGTTTATTGAAAGTCCTTTTTTTAACGAGCAGATTGCAACCTTTTTTTACAGTCCTGATATACGGGTTCAAATTAATGCTCCGTGTGCAGAGAGTTTTGATGAGGAAAAACCGGTGGCATTGGTACTTTATGCCCTTCCTAACGGGAATACCATAGAACAAACCGTGGGTAAAATTTTGAATTTAGGAGATGACGGGCATTATGATATACAGCATATTGGTGCACAGACCCGTTTTTTACGCCAGGAACTTCCTGATGTTAATCTTGTCGTTGTATATTTAGAGACTTCTCAAAAAAGCTGGCCAACCTGGAAACGTCACCATCCAAATCCTGAAGAACTCATTCAAAATCTTAGCCACTATCTTTTGTCTCTTTTTCAAGATTATGATCCATTTATTATCCTTGCAGGTCACAGTGGTGGGGGACAATTTACCTTTTCTTTTCTTGATGGGATTTCTGAGATCCCTGATTTTGTAAAGCGGTTTCTTTTTTTGGATAGCAATTATGCCTATGATCACGCTTATGGCAGACAGATGGTTCATTGGCTCCAAGCGGCGGAGGATCATTATTTAATTATTTTTGCCTATAACGATAGCATCGTGTTGTACCAGGGGGAACCCCTTCTTTCTCCTGGGGGAACCTGGTATCAAAGCAAAAAGATGCAGCAAGATTTGGCTCAAGCTTTTTCGTTTCAGTCAACATACGATGAAGCCTTTATCCATCATGTAGCCTTAAATGGCAGAGTCCAGTTTATCCTCAAGAAAAATCCAAAACAGGAAATACTCCACACCGTTCAAGTAGAACGTAATGGCTTTATTCATGGGGTATTAGCAGGGACTCCCCAAGAAAATCTCGCGTATAACTATTACGGAGAGAGGGCATATTCCTCCTTAATTCAGGAGGGAGAATATCGCGTTAAAGGATTTCAAATCCCACCCCGTTCTCCTGAAGCTATGGGTGGCATGGAATTTATGCAAACGGTGATGAATGCCTCCTTTGAAGAGCGGGAAGCTGCGATTTTGGCGGAAATTTCTTCAGGGAATCTTCCTGATTTTTTACGAAACGTTAAGACAATCGAAACATCGTTTACTGATGCCAACAATCAACGTCATTCTGTGACTTATCAGGTAATGCCCGATTACCTTGCCATTGGCTCAGACAGTGATTTTTGTCGAATTCCCATGGGCCCTATAACGGCTCAAAAAATTGCAGATCACTTTGGTGCAACTATGCCTACTCGAAAGCTTGTGGACGATATTTATGCTCACGCTGAATGCAAGCTGGAACCTATTACCTACCCCTGGTCTGAAGAAAGTATAAAAGTCCCCCGCTTTATTCAGCACCATGAAGATATTGAAACATTGCGATTAGCAGAAGGAGGAGAGCTTGGGCAAATGATGGGTGGTTTAAAAAAAGATGTGGTAATAAGCAATCTTATTGCAGATCCCACACGACAAAACCATGTGGTTATTTATGGCTGGCATTACCTGAATGGGACACCCATACAACCATTGTATAATGGTCATATCAATTCTTATGTGGATTACAGTCATGGTATTCGTTTATTAAATGCCACTGTAAAAGTAGATCATGAAGAGATGGATATTAAAACTCTTTTGCAGGATCCCATTCTCTATAAACTTTTAAGTGATGAGGCAGGTCCCATGCCCCAACCCACCTATCTTTCGGAAGGTATTCTTCCTGAAAAGCCAAAATCATGGGGAATAAAAACGGAGACAGATGGACGGATAAAAATTCTTGTTAATCCTGATCCTTCTGTCGATCAATATCATGTGGCGATTAGTTCTGATGGAATAACATTTCAGCCAGAAGGATCTTTCTCTTCGAAAGAGTACCTCTTAGGCCCTTTTATGCAAGATACCCTTTTGTATGTTAAGCTTTGGGCGGAAAACAGTATAGGTATGTCAAATGAAACAGAGGTATTAGCAGTTAACATAATCCAGGGGGAAAAACCGGAAATTCTCCTAGTTTATGGATTCGATCGGCCTTCGTCGGGAAATACCTTTGATTTTATTCGTTTTCATGCTGACGCTATAAAAGCAGGGGGTAGGTCTTTTCATTCCGCAACAAATGAAGCCATCACCGATGAATTGTTCACTTTAAAGGATTATTATTTAATGGTGGATTATATTCTCGGTGAAGAATCCACAGCTGATGAAACTTTTTCGGCCACAGAACAACAACAGGTAATAGATTTTTTACAGACAGGGGGAAACTTCTTTGTTTCAGGATCTGAAATTGCCTGGGATTTGGATTATAAAGGGAATACTTCCGATCGGGAGTTTTTTCAGAATTTTTTAAAAGCAAGGTATTCAGCAGATGCTCCGGGGAATGTCGCAGGGATGTATTATCATGCGGAAGGTCTTGAAGGGGGATTATTTGAAAGAATCACAGACATTGCCTTTGATGATGGCACCCATGGGACATACAATATAAAATGGGCAGATGCTGTGACCGCTGTTAATGGGGGGCAACCAGTATTACGATACAAAAGTGCAAGTACCCACAATATTGGAGGAATAAGTTTTGAAGGGCACTTTTCAGGGGGATCACTTCCAGGGAAAAGTGTGTATATGGGATTCCCTTTTGAAACGGTGTATCCTGAGATCACCCGGTATCACATGATGGAAAAAATTATTATTTATTTTTCTGCTGAACCGTCAGCAATCTCTGATGGAACACCGGATATTCCGCTTACCTATTCGTTATTACAAAATTATCCCAATCCTTTCAATATGGAAACACACATTGAATATTGTATTCCAGAGGATCAGTGGGTAACCCTGGCTATTTTTGATCTTTTGGGCAGAAAGATGGCAACGCTAGTTAATACCACTCAAACAAAAGGCTTCTATACGGTAAAATGGGATGGTCATTCCACGAGGGGCATTCCTTTGAGTTCAGGAGTCTATCTTTATCACTTGTCAGCAGGACCTTATACATTTATTAAAAAAATGATACTAATAAAATAGAAGGGGAGAAGCATTGTACTATAATTTTTATCCTTTTTGGCGCTAACTTTTCTATCGTTCATAAAAGAGATTTTGAAACTAAATTTTCTATAAAAACTCAAAGAATTATAGACATTAAAAGGGAGGAATACCAATGAGTGAACGAGAAGTGTACATTGAAAAAATGGCTGCAAAGCTCAAAGCATGGGATGCTAAAATTGAAAAATTGGAGATTAAAGTAAAGAATACCACCTCAGATATAAGAAAAGATTATGAAAAACAGCTTGAGGAATTAAAAAAACAGCGTGAAATGGTACAGAAAAAAATCCATACCTTGCGTGAAGCAGGCGATGATGTCTGGGAGGAGCTTAAAGATGGCATTGAAAAAAGTTGGGAAACGTTGACGGAATCTTTTGATAAGGCATTAAAACTTTTTAAGCTATAGTTATTGGATAAAGACCTTTAGTTGGGATGGGGAGCATTGTTAGTTATTTTTTTTGATGTGAGAAAGGGAGAATAATTTTTGAATGTCTTGAGTGTTAGTATATTACTTTAAAGAGCTACGGGTTTAGCAGGGGGTGTGGAGCAAGGGAACTCTGTCGCAATAATAGGCATTCGAAAGAGGATATTGTGGTGATAAAACATTAAGAAAAGGAGTTGTAGAATTATGGGGATATTTAAAAAAGAGAAGAAAACGATAGGGTTAGCCTTAGGCGGAGGTGGAGTCCTTGGGGCAGCGCATGTAGGTGTTTTGCGTGCTTTGGCTGAGAATAATATTCCCATTGACTATGTTTCAGGGACAAGTATTGGAGCATTTGTAGCGTCTTTTGTAGCAGCAGGAAAGGGGTGGAAAGAAATTGAAGAAATTGCTAAACAATTAAAATGGCTGGATGTATCTAAGATATCTTTTCCAAAAATGGGGCTTCTTTCCAACAAAAAGATGGGGACTCTTTTACAAGAAACCATCGGTGATATTCGTTTTGAAGATACTGTAATTCCTGCAGCGATGATTGCTGCAGATATAACCAATGGCGAAAAAAAGATTTTAAAAACCGGTGATATTGCTTCTGCAGTGATGGCAAGTACATGCATTCCCGGAATTTTTACGCCAATCCAGCGAGAGGGAGATCTTTTGGTAGATGGTGGCATTGTAGAAAATATACCAGTAAGCCCCCTTAAAGATTTTGGGGCTGATATTATTATTGCTGTTGATCTTATCTCCCATCGCTATATACAAAAACCGGAAAACATCATAGAAGTCTTGTTAAATACTTTTGATTTTATGATTATGAATGTTTCGAAAGGTTATGCTCAGCAAGCGGATATTTTAATAACTCCTAACTTATCGGGCGCCAGTCGTGTAGATACAGATCAAACGCCTGAATTAATTGACATTGGGTATCAAACCGCAAAAGATGTTTTAAGTAGGGATTCGATAAGAAAAAAGCTTAAGATGATAAGGAGTGGAAATTCTAAACCCTGAATGTTGTATAATTTGATGAAATAGGGTCTGCGTGGATAAGAAATGTTTAGAATTATTAGAAAAATTTCTTTATCAGTCTCTTTAAAAGATAACACTTATTTTAAAACAAGGATTTTATTCTGAGCTTTTAAATGATTTTGAGTAATCTGGATGATGTATACTCCTGATGAGAATGTTCGTGCATCAAGTTGAAGGGGTGAAGAGGGGGAGATAAAAGAAACATGTTGTTCTACCATCAATTTGCCCAGCAGATTAAAAATTTTTACATGGACATTTCCAGGGTGAAAATTTTTGAGAGAGAGTGTAATGATATAATTCACAGGATTTGGATAGATCGTGACGCTTGGTTCAAGTATTTCGGGGACGGGGGTTTTCAGGGGTGATACGGAGACGTAAGTTGTATCCACCAAAGGACTCCATCCGGGAGTTGCCAATGAATCGGGGGCAATATCCCAATCTTGAGGAGAATTTCCTGGTGTGATGCGTTGTGCACGCTCTCCTTCAAGGATATTGGCTGCGGTATACTCACCATCGGCTGGATCTATAGCTAAATCCTGAGAATGTGTTAAACAAAAGTGTTCCAATCCATTAATCATCGGAAAAACATTCATTGAGTTTATGTAAACGGCAGATTCATCGAGAGAGACATTCCAAAATGCTTCAAAATCATCACGGCTTGCATGTCGCCCGATGATAAGAGTACCACGGGCGGGAATATAGGTGTTTTCAGGTAGGGTGAATTCTCGGGTGGATTCTATTTGATGTACACGAAATCCACTTACATTTGCGGCTGCTGAGCCCATATTGACAAGTTCAAAAAACTCGTAGTAAAAATTTTCAGAGCCACTAGCATCGGAAAATTCTGATATGTATACTGGACCTGATTCACCGCCAGATGTCATTCCGCTTATTTCAGCAACAACACTTTCACCATCTGCATTAAACGCTCTTACTCCAAAAAGATAGTGTGTTCCTGGAGATAAAGAAGTTATAACCGTTTCTGTGGTATTTGCCGGAGTGCTGTGATGCCACTCACGATTAACATAGATATTGAATCCTTCCTCATTATCCGATTGATCAGTCCACAATAAAGTCGCTGATGAATCAGAGACATCAATAATTTGAAGGTTTGCAGGTGGATTGGGAACGTTTCTCCAAATGTACATGGCAAATTCAGGGTGATCAATAAAAGGATTTCGATTATGTTGAATACTATAAATGACCTCATTGCGTCGTTTTTCAAAATCGTCAGGGGGATCTTGAAGGTGCCATTCCAAAAGAGTAGATTTTTTCCCAAGAATGGGTTCGTTAGGAGTTCCCGTATAATCTACCATTTCTAAATCGTAGGTTTGGGTACTTTCATAGCGGACAGTCATATAAAAAACCATTCTTGCTACATCGCCCTTCACGGCATTCCGGGGTTCCCATGAGGTAGCCGTATAAAAACATTCGGTTGCTTCAGGATGACGCGTAGTACCCCAGTCAAAATCTTTGTTCAATCGTGCGCTATTTACCGATCTATCTGCTGGTCTTAAATGATGGATATCCGTATAAGCTGTATCTGTTTCATTTGGGAAGCCATGAGATTTTGGCCATACGTGTTCTCGATTCCACGCATCGTCATAGGTTCCCCCAAATTGTTCATAATTATAACTTGCCCCATGGTCTTGATACTCTTGATCTTGTGATCGTCCCGTATAGAGGAGAATTACATTTTGAGGATTGAGGGGATCTTCATCCGTATCTTTTAAAGCTGAATATGCTGCACTATAACTGATGCGGGTGTGCCCTCGAATAATAAGATGAAGAGCATGCTTTAACTCTTCCCCCACCTTTCCTTCTGCCCCAGCATAATATCCTTCGGGGATTGCTGCTGAGAGTAAGGATACAGTAAAAAAGAGCAATATGAATATTTTATACAATGAATATCCTATATTAATTTAAATCTTTATTATAATATACCAAACTTTATAATAGATTCAAAAAGAAAGTCCGAAAAAATTCGGACTTTTTGTGGATATTTTAAAGATAATTAATCGAGTACTTTTTTAAAACTTAGGAATCCAACGGCACGCCAAACGATGATGAGAAGGAGCCAATAGAGTAAAAACAAGCCGAGCGTAATAAAATATCCTCGCATGGTATTATTGAATAATGTCATGGGGAAATTCATCATAATAAGGAGGGGAAATCCTAAAAGAATAGTAATTGCACCACCATAAATTAAGTCTTCAGCGGCATTTGTTTTAAATTCTGGATCCGTAACGCGGATAAGAACGAGTCCAGAATTTACTGTTCCTGTTTTTTCTCCATAAATTCCGATAAACCGTTCAAAAGGATAATCATCAAACGCTCTGTAAACAGCCCAATACGGAATGAGTGCTGTAACAATGGCTGCCACTATAGACATTATCACAATAGGGAGCCAATATTTTGAGATAATCGTAAAAGAAATTGCGGCAATAGAACTCACAACCAGGTAATCAATCGAAACACCGGCGAGTCGATTCATAAGGCCTGTATCGATGACATAACTTCTTTCTTGCATATCCAAAACTTTTCGAACAATGAGGGTAATAATAATTGCGAAAATAAAATGGAAGCTCCAAATAGTAGGGACAAAGGCATCCAGACCAAGATGAGACATCCCTTTTGTGACAAGTAAAACGGTAACGTAGGTTAAGAGATACACAAATCCAATCATGGCTGCTTGAAAAGACATAGATTCAATGGCTTCAGTGGCTAAGGGGAGGGATCCGGCGCTAGGTTTTTCACCAGTTTTATAAACTCCCAAACGAATATCGGTTGTGATATCATCCATGGATGATATTAATTTTGTTTTTTTATGTTTAATTCCCCATTGGATGAGCCAAATTCCTCCAAAAAAGGCAAAGAGATAACCAATAGCAGCAAAGGTAAGACCTACTTGTCCTCCTCCTTCAAAGCCAAATTGTTCCCAATTTCGACCAATGGAATAGGCCAAGCCGGGGCCCATCCCAAATCCCATCGTCACCAACATGCCAATCCCGGGAAAAAGATCGGGATAAACAGTGTAAATGAGAATAAACGCTATCAGCAAGCCAAGAATTCCTTGTCCCAAAAAACAAGAGAGTCCGGTAAAAGCTGTGCTTAAAGGTCCTTTACCCCATGATGTTTTTTGTTTTCGCAAACCCATGGCAATATACGTTAACGCTAAAATATGGTACACATAGACCCCAAGTCTATCACTATTGAAAGGAATGTATGAATATCGAGCGAAAGAAAAATCCTTAAAAATGTACCCAAAAACTTGCGGTCCTAAAATAAGTGCAAGGAACCCACCGATAATATTGTTAGGAACAAGATATTTTTGAAAGAAAGGCACATAGCGTCGTAGTGCTGTACCCAAAAGGAGAAAAAAACTAAGAAATGAAAAGTCTAGAATAACATCTTTGAAATTAATTGACACATCCCATGGATTCATAGTCCCTCCTTATTTGTTGAATTGCTGTAAAGTTTAAAAAAAACCAAGGAAAGAGCAAGCATTTGTCTTATCTATTATAGATATTCATGAAAAAAAAGAGTAATCATTACACCAGGAAGTTTCTAATTTACCAGCAAATGTAAGATTACAGAGGAGTCATGGATGAATAAAATGAAAGACTTAAACACTCCTTGGAGGCTTTCAACCCTTGCCATGTACAAAGCACCTGTTGATGGACGGACATACGGGACATACGAAATTGATATTACAGAAGCGTTGGAATATATTCAAAAGCAAAAAAAAGAAGATAAACATATTACATTGACAGAAATGTTTGCTGCCGCTGTTGGGCGTGCCTTGAAGTATGATGTCCCAGATTTAAATTGTTATGTACGTCGTGGAAAATTTGTTGCTAGACCCGATGAAATGGTATTTGTCTCGGTTTTTATGGAAGGGACAAAAGAAGTGGATGGATTTTTAATTCATCATGCAGGGGATAAAACGGTAACAGAAATTTCAGAAGAAATGTCAAAAAAGGTAAAACATGTCCGCTCTCAGGGAGGAGATCAAGCGACCTCTAACAAAAATCTCCTTGCCAAATTTCCTTGGCCATTTAGAAACTGGCTTTTTCGAATAATCCAATGGTTTACTCGGGATATGGGAATTCCTTTGAAATTTTTGAAAGTAGACCCCAATAGTTTTGGAAGTGCGATTATAAGTAATATAGGAACTCACGGACTCCAGTTTGGCTTTGCAGCACTCTTTCCTGCTTCGAATATTCCCATGGTTATTACGCTTGGAAAAATTGAGGATAAAGCAGTTGTAAGAAATGGAGAAATTGTTATACGTAAAATACTCCCTGTTGCGGGGACCTTTGATCATCGCATTGTTGATGGGTCTCAGGGAGGGCGCCTTGCTTCAGCAGTTGCTAAGTATTTGTTGGATCCTACAGGATTAGATAGAAAATAAATTCCCTAATCTCTCAAATATTCATTGTAAAAATTTAAATTTTGCATTAAATTAACTTGCTTTTTGAAGGAAACAAAACATCGCGGAGTGGAGCAGTTGGTAGCTCGTTGGGCTCATAACCCAAAGGTCGGAGGTTCGAGTCCTCCCTCCGCTACAGAACAATCATGCTAAGCCTCTGATAATCAGGGGCTTTCGTGTATCTAGACCCTTTTTTCAATTCCCTGATTTACCCCCGATTTCGATGAAATACGCTGGATTTCGATCTGTTTAGCTAATATATGACATACATATAAATGGCATACCTGCAACCCCCATAAAAGCCAGAGGTAGATGCACAAATCTAGGATGGGGGAGTCAAAAAAGGGAGGGTGATTTGACATATAGAAGAGTAGAAACTTTCTCATGTAGAACATTCAGGAGAGAAGGGACAGATGACAGTGAAAATCGACGTCAGACAGAATATATCTCTACTTGAAAGCCATCAAGGAAACGTTTAAATCTAATTGTTTCTTTTCTGAGGTAAAATTATTCAGACACACGGGGCTCATTGACAATAAGGAATTGATAATCAACATATTGCAGGGACTCAGAGCGTGCAAAAAGGGCCAAAAACAGGGGGAAATAAGACAATTTACAGGGCAACAACAGCAAAATTAAGTCGAGGTCGACAAGGTATAACATCTGTAATAACAACATGTTACACAGATTTTGTGTGAAGTCCCCCTTCCATTAAGACAAGGATTGAAAC
>JAQUPD010000037.1:0-7920 GCA_028716785.1 Fidelibacterota bacterium | reverse complement strand
GTGTGAAGTCCCCCTTCCATTAAGACAAGGATTGAAACATCACTTGTTTTCAAAATTATCATAGAATTTATTGGCTGAAATCCCCCAACCTCCTCAATGATTTGATACGTGGCAAGTGTGTCGGTGCATGCAGTGGCCCCGCAGCGTAGCGTGGCGGGGTCACTGTACTCCAAAAGAGAGCTGACGGGCTGCCTCTTTGCTGTCTGTATTAAAAGAGTTTTTACCGCCTATCTGTTCATGGGATGGGCACAAAAACCCTCATTTTCTCTCTCACTTTTGTCTGATTATAAAGTATCTTTAGGCGTTCTCGCCTCATTAAATTAAGCGTTTCATTACTTTTTCAATCATGATCCCTTTTTCAGGCTCATTGTTCATTTTTTACAAGGTTGTTCCTTAACGTGAAGAACGTTGAGATTTCTATAGTCTATAGAAAGATTACACTCGCCTCTACTCAACACGTTTAAACAAAACAGCTCTCTATTTAATAAGTAAATGTAAATCTTTTTAAACGCTCTATAGGGATCAAGAGAGGTTTCGACCTTTTTTGGCTCATCTCTCGCTTCTTTTACCTTTTAAAATATCCTATCGAAATTCAATGGGAACGGAAATCCATACACCAACTTCTTTGTCATCCTTTTTTGCAGGCGAAAATGTTGTGTTTTGAACGGCTTTCATGGCTGCTTCGTCAAACTCTTCATTTATCCCTTTCAAAATTTTGCATGTGGATACATTTCCTTGCTCATTGACAAATGCTTGGACAATAACGATTCCCTTAATGTCTTCTTTGGGATAATCGATCTGATTTATGATGGTTTCAAATCCTCCGATAGGTGATGGTGGGACATCATAGGGGACGAACGTAACTTCTTCATCGTTGTTTACATTGGTTTTTTGAACGATCGCAGTATTTTCTTCTCTAGGAACGTGTTGAAGTTGACCATTATTGACTTTGCAAGCACCTAAAAAGATGATCACAATAAATAAGGTCACCACAATTTTTTGTGTTCTTTTTAACATGGTTCTTTCTCCTAATTGATAATAGGTGTTTAAATATATGATGCGTTTACGCAAATTGACGAAATTTCCATCGATTTTTGTGAGTGCCGTTCCCTTTAAAGAATGAGATGTCCACCTTTCATTCACAATACTCAATAAGAGGGTTGAATAATCAACAGGTGTTATGTTTGTGCGATTTAAAGAGTGAGTATCACAAAGTATCTCTCGGTAGTAATCACACTGACGCTTGGCAATCCATACAAAAGGATTCCAAAACCAAACAATGCAAAAGATTTGTTGAAAAACATTGTGTAAGGGATCCCGTCGTCTGATGTGTTCACATTCATGGGCAAGAATAGAGTGAAGTTGCTGAACAGGCAAATTCAGGACTGATTGAGGGATTATGATAATTGATCTGAAAATTCCATAAGAGAGAGGGGTATTGACAGAGGGAGAACTGTATATTTTGATCTTGTGAAAAGCCATAGGAAGGTACGTTAATAGCTCTTCCGTTATGGGGTAAAGTTTCAAATGTTTTCTGAATACATATTCGTTAATAACCACATAAAGAGTTAAAAAAATAACCCCAAGGATCCATATCATTTTAAAAATTCTAGCCAAATTCATTCCTGAGGTGGATGAAACGTGTATAGAAAGGGTTGTTATGGAAGGAATAGCGGTTGAAAATATTTCTGGCACACTTTTATGGATTATTTCAAGATTAAAAGGGAATACATGACGCAGGATAATGAGATACCATAAAAGATACATCATACGTGGTGAACTGTTTTTGTGAAGAGATAATAACCATACGACGAAACTTAAAAGTCCCGTCTGTAAAATGATGGAAGAGATAGATATCCACTCAAGGTATATCATTGTTATTCTCCCGGTAACTATCAATTAAACGGTTTAACTCATCTATTTCATGGAGACTAAGTTTGCCAGATTTTACAAGATAGCTTGATAAATGACTGAATGAACCGTTAAAGACTCGTTTGACCAACTGGACTGTCTCTTGATGAATAGCCGTCTGTTCCTGAAGAATCGGTTTATAAAAATTGATTTTTCCATCTTTTTCTTTTGATAAAAATCCTTTACTCGCAAGGCGTTCTATATATGTCTGAATGGTTGTATAAGCCCGCTTATATTCATTCGGAAGTTCCTCTACAACATCCCGGACACTGCATTTTCCATTTTTCCAAAACACTTTCATAATTTCCCATTCCATGGGAGTCATTTTTTTGTCTTTTTTCATGGTGTCTCCAATTACTACATCTATAGTAGATTATAAGACATTCCTTTTAAAAACGCAAGAGAAAATTACTATAATTGTAGTAGTTAGAACTTTTAGAAGGTATCGTCATATTTCCAGGCTTTCTCTCGCCTTTTATTCCTCCTTACTATCGTATCTTTTCACATTAAAATCTATTTGACTCTCTCAAAAATAAATGTTACACTCACTGCAACAGTTAGGATTAAGTATGTCTGCCTCGTTAAAGTTATCAACAGCGGTAAAGGCTGTGCATTGTCTGGCTCAGGTTTATCCTGATGCTTTATCCAGTGCCGAAATTTCTGAGATGACAGGGATAAATGCCTCTCAGCTCAGACTTATTTTATCCATGTTGGCAAAAGCGGGGATAATACACAGTAAACAGGGGGCAGGTGGTGGCTTTATTCTCAACATGACTCCGGATCAAATCAATCTTCAACAACTCTATTGTGCCATTGAAACTCAAAAGGCTTTTCACCTAGCAGTTAATAGAAATCATGATCAAATTCCTGTCAATAAAAAAATTAACGCCTTTTTTTTAGACCTTTTTGAAGCGATTCAACGTGATATTGAATCAAAAATGGAAACGATTACACTTTCAGATGTTATAGAGAAAGTGAAACAATAGAAGAAAGGAGAAGATATATGGATTTTTTAAAACAATTAGGGTTGAGCGCTGAAAACTTTGGGTGTTCTACAGGGCAAGAGTGGTTAAAACGGACAGATGCTGGCGTATTGGAAGTGGAGTCGCCCGTAGACGGCAAAAAAATTGCGAAGGTTTATCAATGCTCAGAAGAGGATTATGAAAATACTCTGGAAAAGGCCACAGAATCCTTTAAAATTTGGCGAAAAACACCAGCACCTAAACGAGGAGAGATTGTCCGACAAATTGGATTAAAACTGCGAGAATATAAAGATCCTTTGGGACGTTTAGTTTCCTATGAGATGGGAAAATCCCTTCAAGAAGGCTGGGGAGAGGTCCAAGAAATGATTGATATTTGTGATTTTGCCGTTGGCCAATCCCGACAGTTATATGGTTTTATGATGCAATCAGAACGGCCATACCATCGAATGTATGAGCAATATCATCCCTTGGGAGTCGTTGGTGTTGTAACGGCTTTCAATTTTCCTGTGGCGGTATGGTCATGGAATGCTATGATTGCTGCCATTTGTGGTGATGTGGTTGTGTGGAAACCTTCTTCTAAAGTTCCCCTTAGTGCTATAGCTGTCCAACATATTGTAGCAGAGGTGCTAAAGGAAAATAATCTTCCTGAAGGAATTTTCAACCTAGTTATTGGACGGGGAAATACGGTTGGTGAACGAATGCTTCATGATAAACGAGTTATTCTGGTCTCTATTACGGGGTCTATTGAAGTAGGTTGCCATGCAAATGAAGTTGTTGCAAAACGGTTTGGAAAAATAATCTGCGAACTCGGGGGAAATAATGCCATTATTGTCACTCCCGAAGCCGACTTAAATTTGACTATTCCTGCCATTGTTTTTGGTGCCGTTGGAACGGCTGGCCAGCGGTGCACAACTACCCGACGTGTGATTATTCATGAATCCATTTATGAAAAAGTCAAAGAGTCTTTGCTAAAATCGTATCAATCCCTTAAAATTGGCACCCCCCTGGAAGTAAAAAATCATGTAGGTCCCCTAATTGATAAAGAAGCAGTAAAAATGTTTACGAAAGCCATCCAAAAAGTGAAAAGAGAGGGAGGAACTCTTCTTTATGGGGGGAATGTTTTAGAAGGGGATGGATATGAATCGGGATGCTATGTAGTTCCTGCTATTATGGAAGTAAAAAATGACTTTCCAACTGTTCAAGAAGAGACATTTGCCCCTCTTTTATATTTAATTAAGTATTCTGGAGATGTCCAAAATGCCATTGATATCCAAAATGATGTGGTTCAAGGGTTATCCTCTGCTATTTTTACAACAAACTTACGGGAAGCAGAAACCTTTCTCAGTGCCTGGGGATCGGATTGTGGCATAGCAAATGTCAATATTGGAACGTCAGGTTCAGAAATTGGTGGTGCTTTTGGTGGTGAAAAGGAAACGGGGGGTGGAAGAGAATCTGGTTCAGATGCCTGGAAATTCTATATGCGTCGTCAGACAAACACCATTAATTTTGGAAAAGAATTACCCTTGGCACAAGGCATAAAATTTGAGATATAGTTTAATAATTAACGGAGAAAGAGAGGACTGAATGGTTCAGGCAAAAGATGTTCGGAAGGTATTATCACGTCACATGCTCGCTGATGGAATGGATGTCATTATTGATCTTGAGAAATCTCAAGGATCATGGATGGTGGATAAGCGTAATGGAGAGCGTTATCTGGACTTTTTTTCCATGTTTGCTTCCATGGCTGTTGGATTCAATCATCCCAAACTCGTTGCTAAAAAGGATGAACTGGGAAGTGTGGCAATTCAAAAACCCACAAATTCCGATGTTTATACAGAAGAAATGGCGGAATTTGTAGAAACATTCAGCCGGATTGGGATTCCTCAAGAACTTCCTCATGCATTTTTTATTGAGGGTGGAGGATTGGCTGTTGAAAATGCCTTAAAAACTGCTTTTGACTGGAAAGTTCGCAAAAACTTTGAAAAGGGGTATCACGAGGAAAAGGGCTATCAAGTCATTCATTTTAAACAGGCTTTTCATGGTCGCACGGGATATACTCTTTCTTTGACTAATACCCATGATCCAAGAAAAACTCAGTATTTCCCAAAATTTAACTGGCCACGTGTTTTGAATCCCAAAATGATTTTTCCGTTAACGGATGAAAATCTAGAAAAAGTTAAAGAGGCAGAAGCGGAATCACTCAAGCAAATCCATGAAGCCGTTGAAAAGAATCCTGATGATATTGCGGCGATGATTTTGGAACCAATTCAAGGTGAAGGTGGCGACAACCATTTTCGGCCGGAATTTATTCGTGAGTTGCGCAAAATCTGTGATGAAAATGAAATCCTCCTTATTTTTGATGAAGTACAAACAGGTGTGGGTCTCACAGGTAAATTTTGGGCTTATGAGCATTTTGGCATAAAACCTGATATTATTAGCTTCGGGAAAAAGAGTCAGGTGTGCGGTATTTTGGCAGGGACGCGAATTGATGAAGTAAAAAAGAACGTTTTTGCCGAATCAAGCAGAATCAATTCCACCTGGGGCGGTAATTTGGTAGATATGGTTCGTTTTAAGTATATCCTGGAGATTATTGAAGAAGAAAATTTAGTGGAAAATGCCCGCATCCAAGGTGAATTTCTTCTTAACGAATTAAAAAAACTGTCAGTCACGTATCCCAAGCATGTATCAAATGTCAGGGGAAAAGGACTCATGTGCGCTTTTGATTTAAATGATGAGTCCTCGCGAAATCTTTTCCTCAGTGAACTTCAAAAAGAAAAAGTCCTTATACTTGGATGTGGGGAAAAATCTGTCCGTTTCCGCCCTCATTTGATTATAAATTGTGATGAAATCCTCCTAGGAATCGAGAGAATTAAAAAAGTTCTTGAAAAAATTTCATAATGAAATATCTACCCTCTGCCCCCGAAAAGGTCGTTCATAGATGGACGACCTTTTTTCTTTTATGCAAGATATTGTATATTCCTGTGGAGAGATCATGGCACAAGGAACTCTTTACATTGTTGGTACTCCCATTGGAAATCTTGAGGATATCACCTTTCGGGCTGTTAACACGTTGAAATCTGTGGATGTTATAGCCTGTGAAGATACCCGGGTAACCCGAATCCTCCTGAATAAATATGGCATTAAGGGGAAAAAGATTCTTTCTCATCATCAATACAATGAAAAAAACAGCATTTCAGGACTCTTAAAACTCCTTGAAGAAGGTCTAAATGTTGCGTTTGTTTCTGATGCCGGCACTCCGGCTATAAGTGATCCCGGAAATAATTTAGTGCAACATGCCGTTCAAGCAGGAATACCGGTAATTCCAATTCCAGGCCCGTCGGCTGTTACAACACTTTTGAGTATATGTCACTTTCCAGTGGATATTTATACCTTTGAAGGATTTCTTCCTCATAAAAAAGGGCGGCAAACCCGTCTAAACGACATTGCAAATCGCCAACATCCCACTGTTTTGTTTGAATCGACCCATCGGATCGTGCGCCTGTTAGAGGAATTATTTACTGTGTGTGGTGATCGAGAACTGTTTATTGGGCGGGAATTGACTAAAATCCATGAGACACTTTTTAGGGGGAAAATATCGGAAGCCCGCAAATGGGTTCAGAAAGCATCCATCAAAGGAGAATTTGCTTTGATTATCGCACCAAAAGAAAAAGATGAATAGCAGGGACGCGAATAAATTTATACAGTTTGACAGAAATTATACAAAAAGGAAAGAGGTATATAATGAGTTTTCAAGTTGTTGATCATCCTTTGATAAAGCATAAGGTTGGACTTCTTCGCCGGATTGATACAAGTATTTCTCATTTTCGTCAGCTTATGCAGGAAATTACCATTATGTTGACGTATGAGGCAACACGGGATTTACTTTTAAAACCCCGGGAAATTATGACATGGATGGGACCTGTTGAAGCGCAGCGGATTTCTGGGAAAAAAATTTCTGTTGTCCCTATACTTCGTGCAGGATTAGGCATGCTGGATGGCGTTTTGACATTGATCCCGTCGGCACGGGTAAATGTTGTTGGACTCTATCGGGATGAAAAGACCCTTTATCCTGTGATATACTATAAAAAATTCAACAAAGATATCCAAATTCGGGATGCTTTAATCATAGATCCCATGTTGGCAACAGGACATTCCATGGCAAAAGTGTGTGAAATGCTCACGGATGAAGGATGTAAAAACATTAAGTCGCTTTGTATCGTTGCTGCACCCGAAGGAGTCGCCTATATGAACGAAAACTATCCTGATGTCATGATTTTTGCTGCCGCCTTGGATGACCGCTTAAATGAAGAAGGATATATCATTCCCGGTCTGGGAGATGCAGGGGATAGAATTTTTGGGACAAAATAAATTATCAGTGTTTTAGACTCTTGTGATTTTTTACAAGACTTTTTAATCAATAATAAATATGTACTTTATGAACTTTAGACTTTTTAAAAAAGTGAACAGATAGATAAGTTTTATGCAACATAGACTTTGTTGACCGTATGGCACTACAATTTAAATATATTTTATATAAATCTCTGCGTCCTTTGCGGTGAATATTCAAGCGCCTCACTTCGTTCGGCGTTCAAAAGATTCCAGCACCTCACTGCGTTCGGCGTTCAGCGTTCAAAAAATTCAAGAGCTGCACTTTGGGCGGAATTCCAGCGCCTCACTTCGTTCGGTGTTCAAAAGATTCCAGCACCTCACTTCGTTCGGTGTTCAAGTACCGCTGTTGCGGTATTCAAGAAATTCAAGTACATCACTTTGCTCAGTGTTCAAACCTTGGTATCGCAAGGTTCAAAAATTCAATAATATATGATTTTCAATATAAACTTGCTTTTAGACAATCAGAGGGTTATTTTATCCCCGGGGGTTCAATTAAACGCACAACCATTTCCATATATCAACTCCGACTTATAATCACCTAATCAATCAAAAAATATTCAGTGATCTCTCACTATCGACATTTATAATTTTAAGAATTCATAAATATATTATTACCAACATAAACTTGCTTTTTGAC
>JAQUPD010000036.1 GCA_028716785.1 Fidelibacterota bacterium | reverse complement strand
ATGGGACGATTGATTCCTCTCTTTTTAAAAGAACGAGGCCTTCAAGAATCTGAACGAGGGATTCATGAAACAGCGATTATTCATGAAACCGCTATTATTGGTGAAAATGTTCATATTGGTCCCTATTCTGTTATTGGCCATCATTGTGAAATCGGTGACCATACCACCATTATGTCCCATGTTACCCTCTATGATCATGTAATTGTTGGGAAAAAATGTGTGATCCATGCTGGCAGTGTTCTTGGTTCTGATGGCTTTGGCTATACCTTTAAAAATGGACGTTTTCAAAATATTCCCCAACGAGGAAAAGTTATTCTCCATAATGAGGTTGAAATAGGCGCCAATTGTACTATTGACCGTGGTAGTTTGGGCGATACGGTGATCGGTGAAGGATGCAAACTTGACAATTTTGTTCATATTGCCCATAATGTAAAAATTGGGAAGCACTGTGCTTTTGCAGGGATGTCTGGCGTTGCAGGAAGCGCTGTGATTGGGAATTATTGTTTATTTGGTGGCAGATCCTCTGTGAATGGACATATTCATGTGGCAGATGGAACACAAGTCGCTGCATTATCAGGTGTGAGCAAAAGTACAAAACCTGGCGAAATTGTTAGTGGCTATATCGCCCGTCCAATCCATGAATTCCGACGGGAACAGGCATGGATCCGTAAACTTCCTGAAATGGGTCAGCTGCTAAATAAAATCCGTAAGATATTAAACCTTGATAAAGATGCATGATTCCCCGTCAAAGAACACTGGCTAAAAAAGTAACGTTTAAAGGAATTGGACTGCATACCGGTGCTTTTTGCCATTTATCCATCAGTCCTGCCCCTGCCAATCATGGCATTTGTTTTTTACGGACTGATATTCCTCAAGCGACCCCAATTCCAGCTCTGCTTTCTTCCATTGTTGATACTTCTCGATCCACAATTTTAGGCAATAATAATATATATGTTCATACCGTTGAACATGTAATGGCCGCTTTACATGGGTGTCATATTGATAATGCCCTCGTTGAAATGAGTGAGGCAGAACCTCCTGCCGCCGATGGAAGTGCTAAACCCTATGTGGAACTTCTCCAACATGCTGGCTATAAAGAACAACCTACACCACGACCTGAATTAATTGTTACAACTCCCTTTACCTATATGAATTCTTTTGAAAAAGTAATGATTAAAGTCTTTCCTGCTAATACCTTTGGCGTCTCTCTTTTTGTGGATTATCCACCTTTTCTTAACATGGGAGACCGATTTTACTCGCTGGATTCGTTGGAACGTTTTGCAAAAGACATTGCTCCTGCCAGAACCTACTGCTTACTGAGTGAGATAAAGGAAATATTTCAACAAGGACTCGGCAAAGGGGGCTCCCTTGAAAATAATGTGGTGTTTGTAGATCAAAAACTAACATCAGATGAGCTGACTGAACTCGCCTCTCTTTTTCGGGTAGATGACTCGCTTTCCCTTGGTAATACGGGTATCCTTGACGATAGACCTTTACGATTTCCCAATGAGCCTGTCAGACATAAAATTTTAGATTTAGTGGGTGATTTATACCTCTTAGGAATGCCAATCCGTGGTCACGTTGTGGCTTTTAAGAGTGGACACAAAAATAACATTGCTTTTTTGAATGAGTTAGCAAAAATATATGCGATACCTCCTACTCCATCATCAGCCTCGCAGTTGCCTATGGATGCTCTTTCTGAGCAATTAACCGATTTTTTACCTATTCCTGAAGGATGGAAAATCTCCCCAAAACCTGGTTATTTTCAGATAGACTATGTTTCTAATAAAGTAGAAAAAACAGTTACAAGTAAAGAGGATATGATTCGGCTAATGACGCTTTCTGCAGCGTCTGCCCTCCTCGATGAGAATTTGAACACCTTTCGAAAAATCTCACTCCAAAGCATAGAAGCACTGACCTTTTATAAAAAATTACCTCAAAAAAAGTATAAATTTCATAGCAAATTGATTCGGAAAGATGGACCAACATGTGTGATTTTATCTCAGTTGATTTCAACAAAAAATGAAGTAATTTGTGAAGGGATTTTTACCTTATCAAGTGAAAGAGATGCATGAATGACGTTTATACATAAATTGGCGGTTGTTAGCCCAAAAGCAGAACTTGGTAAAGACGTCTATATAGGACCCTATTCCGTTGTTAACGAGGATGTGATTATTGGTGATGGAACGCATATTGCTGAACATGCCATTATCCGTCCAGGCGCTCGTATCGGGACAAACTGTAAAATTTTTTCCGGTGCAATTATTAGTGAAATTTCTCAGGATTTAAAGTATAAAGGAGAAAAAACTGAGACATTTATTGGAGATAGAACCATTGTCCGCGAGTATGCAACGATTCATAAAGGAACGGCCCATCGCATGAAAACGGTTGTAGGAAGTGATTGCTTGCTGATGGCTTATGTCCATATTGCCCACGATTGTATTATTGGGAATAACTGTATTATTTCAAACGCAACACAATTGGCAGGTCATGTAAGAGTAGAAGATAAAGTTACAATAGGAGGGATGACGGGCATCCATCAATTTGTTCAAATTGGTACCCATGCTTTTGTCGGAGGATATTTGCGCGTTGGGAAAGATATTCCTCCTTATATTTTAGCGGCAGGCGTGCCAGCTCGGTTTGCAGGAATAAATCATAGAGGCCTTGAACGTGCAGGATTTAGCTCTGACGTTATAAAGACTTTAAAAGAATTTTATCACATTATCTACCGTTCTGAGTATAATGTTTCTGATGCCCTTAAATATATTGAGAACAATGTAGAACTTATTCCTGAAACAAAGCATGCTATTGAGTTTATTAAATCATCTCAACGGGGACTTATCTAAATCACGTTGGCACATGAGAAAGTTTCTAATATTATGGTTGATTCTTACTGTCGGGAGGTTACCTCTATTTGGGGCTTTAACACCTTCTTGTGTTGAAAACCAAAAGGATGCTGATGTTTTTCTTAAAAAAACATCAGCAATGCTTCCCACACCAGGTTATGACTCAAATTCATTTTATTTTCAATTGCTCCGTGCAAATGAGGATTACAAAATTGTCCCGTCACTGGGATTTTCCGGAAAGCTTACGGATACTTATTCTTTTTTTGTGACAGGGAGTGCTGCTTTGAATTATTCTGATCCCTGGTATGCAACGAGCTATGGCCTATCGATGAAAAAAAATGTATCAAAAGTAAAAGGGGATGTCATTCTTCGAACAACCATTTTCCACGCAGATCATCCAGATTGGAAAAATCGAATTGTAGCCTTAACAGGCGGCGGAATTTATCAGGGGCTTCCTCTCCATTTAGGACTCTTTTTCTCTGTAAATTATGAAAATGGAGTTGTTCGAACGAACCTGATGAAATACCAGTCTGAAAATTTTTATCTCTCAACAGCTCTTACCATAACATGGTCAGGATGGCAAATGACAGTCCGTGCCAATGGGAATACCATGGGTGCTTCATTAAGTAAGAGTATCCTCTTATGAAAAGCATTGGAATTGCAGGTTCAACAGGAAGTATTGGAACAAATGCCCTAACTGTGATTCAACAGCATTCTAAAGATTTCCGTGTTGTTTTTCTTACCGCCAATCAACAAGTCCAAAAATTAGCTGCCCAAGCAAAAATATTTCATCCTGATAGTGTAATCATTGCAGATGAATCCAAAGAAAAAGAACTCCGATCTCTCTTGAAAGGTGAAAAAATTCGTATTGTAAGTGGGAATGAGGCGATTGCAAATGTCTGTCGAGATTCTTCCTGTGATGTTGTTTTAAATGCTATCGTGGGAAGCAAGGGAATGAAACCATCCCTTGAAACGCTTCGAGCGGGGAAAGACCTTGCCCTGAGCAATAAAGAAAGTCTCGTTATGGCAGGTGATATCATGAATGAGCTTTCCAAAAAGCATAAAGGTAGAATTTTACCTATCGATAGTGAACATTCTGCAATTTGGCAATGTATTTTGGGAGAAAAAGAAAAAAACATAAAATCTATTATCCTTACGGGATCAGGAGGGCCTTTTCGAGAAAGAGATCCCAAAACGTTTGATTCTATCACCGTGGAAGAAGCCTTAAAGCATCCCAAGTGGTTGATGGGGCCCAAAATTACCATTGATTCAGCAACCATGATGAATAAAGGTCTTGAGATTATTGAAGCCTATCATCTTTTCCATATCCCTCCAGAAAATATTGATGTTTTAATTCACCCTCAATCGATCGTTCATAGCCTTGTTTGTTTTGTCGATGGGTCTGTAAAAGCGCAATTAGGTGTTCCTGACATGAAAATTCCCATACAATTTGCCCTTTCTTGGCCAGATCGTTTTCCTTCAAAGTGGGAATCACTGGATTTAGCAAAAATTGGCCATCTTACCTTTACATCCCCTGATTATCATCGATTTCCTTCTATCCCTTTAGCGATCCATGCTTTAAAGTCTGGTGGAACAGCACCGGCCGTTTTGAATATTGCCAATGAACAGGCTGTGTATCGGTTTTTAAAAAAAGAGATTCCTTTTACGGCAATTATTCCCTTGGTTGAACATGCTCTACAGGCTTTTTCATCATCAGCTGTAACCAATCCTGAGCATCTGGTCACTCTTGAAAAAGATGTAACTGAATTTGTAAACTCACACTCATGGAAAAAAGGAGTTGTTTCTGAATGATCTATATCATTGCTACAATTATTGTTTTGGGTATTTTGGTGTTTGTCCACGAATTTGGACATTTTTTAGCGGCAAAGATAACTGGCATTCGTGTGGAAGAATTCTCTTTAGGATTTCCCCCTAAAATTGTCAGCAAAAAATGGGGTGAAACAAAATATTCCCTTTCCTGGATACCCCTTGGGGGATATGTGAAACTCTCCGGCATGATCGATGAAAGTATGGATGATAGCTGGACAGAATCTGAACCTCAACCATGGGAATATCGGGCAAAACCAGGATGGGTAAAGATCTTTGTGTCTTGCGCTGGCGTTTTAATGAATCTTTTACTTGCTGTCATTATTTTTGCTATTTTAACCTTTCAAAATGGCATTGCCATTCCTTCAGAAGAACCCCTTATTGGCGAGGTAATAGAAGGAATGCCTGCTGAAAAAGCAGGAATGCAAGAAGGGGATGTAGTTGTAAAAATTAATGATATACCTATTTACACGTGGCAAGAAATGACAGAAACAATACAAGCCTTGGCAAATGAAGAAACAACTATAGAACTTTTGCGCAAGGGTGAACGAATAACAGTTACTCTCACTCCTGTTCCCCAGCAAACCGTGATCGATAGGGATATTAGAACCGTGGGTATGATTGGGGTGAGTGCTCATTATACTCTTCGAAAAGCGGGCGTGCTTGAAAGTATAGGCTATGGTTTTAAAAATACGGGATATTGGCTTAACCTTACGGTAAAATCCCTGGGTATGTTAATTTCTGGAAAAGAAAGTCTTAAAAATATTGGTGGTCCAATCATGATTGCTCAGCTTGCTGGTGAATCAGCAAAAGTCGGTGCTGGAGCACTCTTTGGTTTTATTGCTATTATTAGTGTCAATCTGG
This sequence comes from Fidelibacterota bacterium, assembly GCA_028716785.1. Taxonomy (GTDB): domain Bacteria; phylum Fidelibacterota; class Fidelibacteria; order Fidelibacterales; family Fidelibacteraceae; genus Fidelibacter. The sequence continues at coordinate 13,791 of JAQUPD010000036.1, read as the reverse complement.
CGCTTATTAATATTTTGCCCATTCCTGCACTGGATGGAGGCCATATTGTTGTTGCAATTATTGAGAGCGTGATTCGTCGAGACCTTCGTATTAAAACAAAAATTCGTATCCAACAAGTTGGAATGGCCATTTTATTTACTTTAATCATTGTGGTTTTGATTAATGATATTTTACGCCTTTTTACTGGCTTATGAGTTCGAATACTCTAAAGACACTTCCAGAAAATCCAAAAGCCTTTTGCTCTGTCGTCCAAAAAGACCCCAAAGTTCTTATCTCATTGCTCAAAAATCGCGATCCACGCCTTAAATATCTCTTTAAACGTCGAAAGAAAAGAGCAATTACTTCCTGTAGCATCAAAGAAATTGAACTTCTTTTAACAGATGTGGATTATACATTTAATAAACAGGTCTGGATGTCACTTAAATCTGCATTAAAAGATTCTCCAGAAGCGCTTCAGCAAAAAACAGGGTGTTTTTTTCAGCAAAATGAGAAAATTGGAAGTCATTCCCTTTTAATAGATGGGAATTTTATCATGTGGCTCTTGTCGCAAGGGAGCATTTCTCCCCATCATTGTCGGCGGTTTTTACAGTTGGAGGAAAGGGTGTTAAAAAAATTTGGGATTCCTCTTTCAGTCAGAACACCTTGTGATGTCCTTTTTCACATGCATTATTTACTCATCCATAATTTGGGTGGCGCTAAAGATCTTTTCCATCTTTCTCGATATTGGTGGATATATAATCAGGATTTTACATCAATACATATCATGGTTTTTTTACTGAAGGCGCTCATCTTACCTTAAGAACAAAACGCAATAAAGCATCTTTATCCTTTTTTGAAGCATAATCAATGCCAATACGAGGAGTACGAATCATGGTGGATTCTGTTGGAATTTCTCCCTCCAAAAGATATAACTCCGAAGAGGTTACCAAATCGAGGCCATTGTGTTCTTGATGAATTTGAAAAGCTTGAGTAAGCCGGGCAGGGCCTTCTGTTAACGGGAATTTGTAATTTCTATTTTTAGCCATAATTTCTTTCCCCTCGACAGGTATAACACTCCGAATTAAAACGGCACACCCTTTTCCTGCCCTTTCTGTCACCACATTAAGCATGTAATGAATTCCATAAATAAAGTAAACATAAGCCTTCCCCCCGTCTTCATACATCACTTTATTTCTTGGTGTGAGGCCCGATGAGGTGTGACAAGCAGTGTCAAATTCCCCTAAATATGCTTCTGTTTCACAAATAATTCCCCTTAATAAAGAACCATCTGAAAGCACTCGAATTAATGAACATCCTAACAAATTTTCAGCAACTATTTCTGTTTGTTGATGATAAAATTCTCGGGGAAGTCGAGATCTTTTGGATATGTCAAGATGTTGAAAATTCATGGTGAGAATATAAACATTCCAAAGCTTCTATTAAAGAATTCACAAAATTCTTCTCATCACTGGATGTTTACAATAGAAAGGGGAAATATTTTTCGTGATTCTTTGGAAATTAGAGTCGGTATTTTGGGGCATTTGTAAGAATTTCACCAACGGTTACTTTGATGATTCCTGCAATTGGCACAGCTAACATCATACCTAACAATCCCATAAGATTTCCACCAATAATAAGAACGAGAAAGACAATTAAGGGATGTAATTCCACGTTTTTTCCCACCAAATAGGGACTTGTAAAATTGTTATCGATAAATTGGACAAGAACAAAGACTGCAATTACGGCAAGGACAACTAAAAAAGTATTGGGTGGTTGAGTAAAGAGAACGGAGATAACAGCTGGAATTGCACCAGCTGTAGGCCCAACATAAGGAATAAGATTAGCAAGACCTGCCCAAAGACCAATGAGAATAATGTAATTTATTCCTGCATCTAAAAAAGTATTTACAAGAAATAGACCAATAATAGAGGTAATCCCCACATTTGTTGCAGCAAGAAAAAGACCTTTCAGGTATGCTGATAGCTGTCTTTGAATTTTATCCATCAAGTTGATAGACATTTCAAAATACCTATTGGGAACAAAGCGAATTAACGTTTTTTTAATTTTTCGTTCATCCTTTAAAAAGAAAAAAGTAATAAAAAGGACAAAGAAAAAGCTGGAAAACGTGCTAATTAAACCTCTAGCAAATCCTATCAAAGCAGTTGGTAGATTTTTTTTAAGGGTATTTATTAAGCCGTTTATTCTTTCTGGGATGTCTATGGTTGCTGTGTTAAAAGGGAGTTTATTGGTAAGGGAGACAATCCCTGTTTCAAGTTTTTCAGTAAAAGTATTTTCTGAATTAAAACTCTGAGAGATTTGTTTGGCGGCATTTTCCACCAGAGGAACCACACGACTGATTCCAAAAGCGATCAGTAACAAAATAATGAGGATAACCATGAGCGCCGACAATGCTCGGGGAATTTTGAAGCGCTCTAATTTATCGACAAAAGAATCTAAAAGGGTGAACATTAAAATAGAAATAACAATAACAGTAATAATTGATTTAAGGCGAGGGAGAATGAGGATTAACCCTGTGATAAGAGCAAGAAAAAGAATCAAACGAATGATAAATCGTTGATTTTCTGTAAGATTCATATTTATTCTTCCTTCACGTGCCTTGCTTCTTTTTCTTGTAAGTCTGCCAATTGCTGATTGGTAATGCGAAGACGTTCTGCTAAAACACGAGCAACATTTAAAACAATTTTACTACCTAAAAGAGGATCCCGATTTAAGAGATCCATTAAATCCCCCCGAAAAAACCCCAAAGCTTCTGTTTGCTCAAGACAAAGGGCAGATGCTGAACGAGGTGCTTCATCCAAAAGAGAAAGTTCGCCAAGAAAATCGCCACTGTGCAATGTTGCTAAAAGCTCTTCCTGATGAATATTTTCTTCCCGCTTTTCCTGGATAATCTGAATCGTACCATTTAAAATAATGTACATACCATTCCCAGGATGCCCCTGCTTGAAAATATAATCTCCCTTTTTATATTTTCTTGTATAAACAAGAGAAAGGATTTTTTTTATCTCTTTGTTTGTGAGATTCTTAAATATGTGGACGTTCCGAAGCGCATCCATAATCATTTCTTCCTGGGGTCGGTCTTTCTTGCGAATTGGAGACCAAAGAACTTGTGTCATCTTATACCTTTTCTCTAAAAATGTTAATAAAAATAGGAGTTCTTTTAAATTGAAGTCAAGGGAAAGTATTTGGGATTTCCTAAAAATAAGAATAATTTTTAAAATGGGTCGTTTGTATAAAAGCATGATACCGTGTGTTATCTTTCTCTTCCTGGGATCTTTTTTAGGAGCGCAGGATTTTCAAGATTTTGATCGTAAAATTGATCAGCAAAACAAAAACCTTGAGCAGGTTAGTCATGAAATTGAAAAAATTCAAAAAGAAATAAAATCAAAAAGTCATGAAGAACTTACTTATCTGGATGAACTGGAATATTTAGATCACCAGATTGCCTTGATTGATCGACGAATTTCCACACAGCAACAACAATTGAATGTGCGACAAGAAAAAGTTGCTCTTTTAAAGAAAAATAAAGCCCATCATGAATCACAAAAAGATAAATTAATTGATCGATATAAAAAAAGAGTTGTACGCTTTTACACAACCCATACGGATGATATGCTGAGTATGATTTTAACCTCAGACAATATGCAGCAACTTTTTTATCGGGTGAAATATTTCAATGCTATTAACACTGCAGATAAAAAACTTTACAAAGATATTCTTGCCCTTATCGAGCAAATTGAAAAAGAAACACAGGAAATCCAGAAAGAGGAATTAGAAATTCAAAAGACTTTAGCGACTTTAGAGAAAGAGGCATATTCGTATCGTACCATGAAAAAGGAACGGGCGGAAAAGTTGAATCGCGTAAAATCGGATCAAAAAATGCTTTTGCAGGATTTGGAAGCAAAGGAATCATCTCGGATAGAACTTCAGCAATTAATTGCAGGGATGCGAACACAGCAGAAAGAGCGAATGAGAGAATTGGAACGTCAACGGAATCTGCGTGCTGTTTCTCTTTCTCGTCCTGAATATCCTACATTTTCAAGTGGCAAGGGGAAATTACCCTGGCCTGTACAAGGAACAGTTGTGAGTCGCTTTGGTCGACAGGTTCATCCTGTTTTAAAAACAGAAACAGAAAATAATGGGATTGATATCAAAGCTCCTGAAAAAACACCTGTTATAGCAGTGATGGATGGCCTTGTAACACGCGTTACCTGGTTGCGAGGCTATGGCAATACGATTATTATTATGCATGGTGAAGATTATTATACGGTTTATTCTCATATTGGAGGAATTAGAGTCTCAGAAAATGAATATGTTGAAGCGGGACAAGTTATTGCAGAAGTGAGTGATAATGGTTCGTTGCAAGGAACAATGCTCCATTTTGAAATTTGGGATTCCCGTCAAAAATTAAACCCCGAAGAGTGGTTAAGCCAAAGGTAGTAGGAATGCATGTTGTAGAACAAGTGGGACAAGAGAGAATAAGCAGAAAACTCTTAAAGCTTATTCAAAATAACCGTGTTGGAAATGGATATATTCTGGCAGGACCTTGGGGATCAGGGAAGATGAGCCTTGCATTGAATTTTTCAGCTGCTCTTAATTGTCAAAACCCACATGCCGATTTTAGTCCTTGCAATACCTGTGAGTCTTGCTTAAAAATTAAACGGAATGCTCATCCAAATATCTACTTTATCTTTCCATCACCAGCAGGAAAAAATCCTAAAGATGATGATCCTTTTGCAGGATTGACTGAGCAGGAATTTGAAAAAATACAAGAAGCAATTGAGAACATGTCTAATGATCCCTATAAAGGCATCGAAGTAGAATCTTCAACGACAATTTTAATAAGCATGATTCGAAAATTACGAAAAGATCTCATGCTTGCAGTTGGCAATGAAGGCTGGCAAGTTGTGATTGTTTATCGTGGCGAAATGCTGAACGAATCTTCCTCAAATGCTTTGCTGAAAATTCTGGAAGAACCCCCTAAAAAAACAGTCTTTCTTATTCTTACAGATAAATATCATGTCCTTTTGCCAACAATACGCAGCCGATGTCAAAAAATTCCTGTGAATCCCCCCTCTACTGAAGATATTGCAGCGTGGCTTATGGAAAAATATAATCTTAATCAAAAAACAGCGGCTTATTATGCTCATTATAGCAATGGTGATATTCGTCTTGTAAAAGAATTCCTTGCCACAGATTTACAAACAGAAAATGAAGCCTTCAAAGAATTTTGGCGGTATCTGATGAGTGGTAACATGACTGCTCTTACCCAGTGGATTGATGACACATCTAATCGCTTTAAAAAAGATAAAGAGGCTGTCCGAAGAGAAATACGTCATGTTCTCTTTTGGCTCCGGGATGCTTACTTGCTCCGGGAAGGTGGCACACCTTCCCGTTTAATCAATGTCGGCTTTGAAAAAGAACTAAACAGCTTTGTTCACTATTATCCAACCTTGGATTACCTGAAAGCCATACGCGAAACAGAGCGTGTTATTGAATTGACAAGGAAAAATGTTTATTTTCCTGCCTTGATTGGACATTTTTGTCTCTTTTTAACGGAGGAACTTGCTCATGCCAGATTGCATACCTGAAACACCCCCTACGCTTATTAAAATAGAATTTAAGGGCAATCGACGCCTTTTTTATAAAAATGATATGGAATATCCCATTCAAAAAGGAGATTACTTAGTTGTGGAGACCGAAAAAGGGGAAGATATGGGACAAGTAACGTCCATCATTTCTCTCAATGAAACCTGTACTTCCTACATGCCGATTTCAAACTATGCAATTCTCCGAAAGGCAGATGAAACAGATTGGACCTCTTATCGTGAAAATCAGATGAAAGAAGAAAAAGCCTTTAAATTGTGCCTTGAAAAAATTAAAGAATTAGCTCTTTCCATGAAACTGATGGATGTAGAATATCAATTAGATGGAAAAAAAATAACCTTTTACTACACAGCCGATGAACGAGTAGACTTCCGTGAACTAGTCCGCCAGCTTGCCGCAGTTCTTCGAACACGAATTGAAATGCGTCAAATTGGCGTTCGGGATGAAACAAAACGTTTTGGTGGACTGGGATCCTGTGGTTTTCCCCTCTGCTGTGCAACGTTTATTGAGGATTTTGATCCTGTAACAACTCAAAATGCTAAAGATCAAAATCTCCCTATGAATCCCCTAAAACTTTCAGGACTTTGTGGAAAATTAAAATGTTGTCTTCGCTTTGAATATACCTCTTATCTTGAAGAGTTGAAAAAATATCCCAAGCTGGGAAGCCCCGTATTTAGGAATGGCAAAAAGGGACATGTGGTGAAAGTGGATATTATGAGTCGATTGGTATCCTGTATCTTTGATGATGATATCCGTGAAGAAATCCCCCTGGAAGAAATTGAAGATTTAATTGAGCAAGCCTTGGAAGCTGGATTGACAGACGAAGTTGCCAATGTCTTTTCTGAAGGCCCTGTGGATGAAGATGAACTGAAGGCGATTGAAGATAATTCGTGATAGGAGATATGCATGGCTAAACGTTTTTATGTAACAACACCACTCTACTATGTTAACGACTTGCCTCATATAGGTCATACCTACTCAACAATTCTTGCCGATATTTTAGCACGCTATTATCGAATGCAAGGCTACGAAACTCATTTTCTTACAGGAACAGATGAACACGGACAAAAAGTCCAGCAAGCTGCAGAAAAAGCAGGAATCTCCCCTGAAAAACACTGCGATGAATATTCTCAACGCTTTCGGTCCTTTTGGGATGAATTGAGACTTACCTATGATGACTTTATTCGCACAACTGAACAACGCCATGTTGAAGTTGTACAAAAAATTCTGATGGATCTTTATAAGAAGGGGGATATTTACAAAGATAGATATGAAGGACTCTATAGTGTTGCAGAAGAACGGTTTATAACGCAAAAGGAGTATGAAGAAGGGAATTTTCGGGAAGTTAAGGAAATTCATGAGGAAAATTATTTTTTCAGAATGAGTGCATATCAAAGAGATCTTATGACATATATCGAATCTCATAAAGAATTTATCCAGCCAGAAAATCGACGGAATGAAATTCTTGGTTTTCTACAACAACCCCTTAATGACCTGTGTATATCGCGCCCGAAAAATCGTCTATCTTGGGGAATTGAACTCCCTTTTGACCCCAATTATGTAACCTATGTGTGGTTTGATGCCTTGATTAATTATATAAGTGCTATTGGCTATAAAACAAACGAAACCCTTTTTAAAAAATGGTGGCCAGCTGTTCATATTATTGGGAAAGATATTCTTACAACCCATTGCGTTTACTGGCCTACCATGCTTATGGCCGCTGGTGTTTCTTTGCCAAAAACAATTTTTGCCCATGGATGGTGGATGAGTGAAGGACAAAAAATGAGTAAAAGTCTTGGCAATTTTATCGATATTCAAACGATTCGCGAGCATATTTCCCGAACAGGTCACGATGGCTTTCGATATTTTCTTGCCAAAGAAGGCCCTCTTTTTGGTGATTCTGATTTTTCAAAAGAGCGCTTCTATCAAACCTATAATACCGATTTGGCAAATGACTTCGGAAATTTGGTCAATCGAATTTTAACATTGATAGAAAAATATTTTGACGGAAAAATTCCTACCCCTGGAAAATTATCTGATACTGAAAAACTTTTAAAACAAGAGGGTGAGACCCTTTGTAAAAATGCTTTCTCTTTGTTAGACCGATTTGAATTAAATCGACTGGTCTTTGAACTTTTAACGTATATTCGTTCAATTAATCGCTATCTGGAACAAAAAGCACCTTGGAAATTGGCAAAAACTAATCTGGAAGAAACAGGAACTATTCTCTATGCTGCCCTTGCGTCCCTTCAGTTAGCTGCCCAACTCTTTGAACCTGTTCTTCCAGAAAAAATGCATCAACTTTTAACGATGCTCCATGGAAGTCAAGAACTAACAAGAACCCTAACATGGGATGCCCTTAAGCCAGGAACTCTTATCCCAAAAACGAAAGCGCTTTTTCCACGGATAGACCTTACTTTTTTGGAGGAAACATCAAACAAGAAGCAAGTTAAGCCTCAACCTAATACAAATCAGCAAAATGAGCAAGAAGCGATAAAATATATCCCTCTCGAGGATTTTAAGAAAGTCCAGTTAAAAACAGCTCGCGTTCTATCGGCAGAGAACGTTGAAGGCACAAAGAACCTTTTGAAGCTCACTGTGGAAGTTGGTCCAGAAACCCATACCCTAGTTGCAGGCATTGCAAAATATTACAACCCTGATGAACTTGTTGGCAAAACAATAGTGATTGTGGCAAATCTTCAACCGGTGACCATTCGGGGCATCCAATCTATGGGCATGCTCCTTGCAGCCCAGGATAAGGATACACTCCGGTTGGTGACGATTGATGGCGATTTACCAAAATCAGGAGTAATCATACAATGAAACCATCATCTTTGAATACGTTTAAAGTGTTGGCAGGGACTTTCATGAGTCTTATGGCAGGTTTTGTGGTTGTGGGATCAAAAATTTTTGACCCTTCCACTCAATTCTTTCATTTTATTCTAGCAGGATTTCTTATCAGTCTAATGTGGATTCCACTGCGGCGCCTTTATAAGGCAGGTGTAGTTATAGTGATTTTTCTTCTCTATAAGGGATTCCTCGCGCCTCCCTTTTTAGACTTTTTTTGGAGGGATGTTTTCTACTTTCTTATATTTTTTCTCCTCTCTTTTGTAAGTCCAACCGTGATACAAAATTGGAAAATCAGCAGACCTGTTAGTCGCTTCATTTTTGGGGGTGTTGTGACAGGTATAGGTTATATCCTGGCAGCTCTGGCTATTTTTCTGGTGTATAGAACGTATCATTGGGAAATTGGCAGCATGATCAAGGCTAATCTTATCTATGGCTTGACAATCGGGTTAGCTGTTCAGTTGGGTTTTGAAATCATCAATGTGATTGAAATGTATGTCAATGACCGCAAAGCTGATTGATACACACGCCCACCTCAATTTTTCTCCATTTATAAATGATCCTCTTCCTTTTTTAGACCGTGCCCAAAAGGCAGGTGTAGCAGCGATTATTGTGCCAGGCGTGGATATCCCCTCGTCAGAAAAAGCTATAAACCTCGCAGAAAATCATCCCATCGTTTTTGCCGCTGTGGGAATTCATCCTGAAGAATCAAAAACGTATATGCCACAAATGCGCACGGTTCTTGAATCCCTCTGCACCCATGAAAAATGTGTAGCCATTGGAGAAATTGGCATGGACTTTTATCGGGAATATGCTTCAGAAGAAATCCAGAGCCGTGCATTTTATGATCAGGTGGAATTGGCAAAATCTCTCCACCTTCCCATGATTATTCATAATAGAAAAGCAGATTCGTACATTATAAGGATTCTAAAAGAAGTCCACTATTTTCAAGGTCAATGTCACTGCTTTACCAGCCATAAAACCTTTGCCCAAGAATGTCTTGAATATGGACTTTTACTTTCTTTTACAGGACTCATTACGTTTGCTGAGGAAATCCGTAACGTAGCGTTAACACTTCCCCCAGAAAAACTGATGATAGAAACAGATTCTCCCTTTATGGCACCAGTTCCTTATCGAGGAAAAACAAATGAACCCGCCTATGTACTGAAAGTTGCTGAAGCGTATGCCAATCTTTTTAACCTTCCTTTTGATGAAGTGGCCAATACCACCACACGCAATGCCTTAAGCCTTTTTTCTAAACTTACACTTCATGAATAACACGTTTTATCCCAAAAAATCGTTAGGACAGAATTTTTTATGTGATCCTAACATCATTCGAAAAATTGTGGGTGTTATCGCGCCGCAACAAGGAAATACAATTGTGGAAATTGGTCCCGGCAACGGAGCCCTAACAGATTACCTGGTAGGAAAATGTAAGGAACTCATTTTGATAGAAAAAGATGAACAATTAGTTCAGAATCTTCAGGTAAAATATGGATCTTATGAGCAAGTGAGCATTTTCCACGGTGATATTTTAACCATGGAATGGCAACCCTTTCTGCCTGCTGATAAAATTGTTGGAAATCTGCCTTATAATATTTCCTCTCAGATTTTATTTGCAGTCTATCACCACGCATCTCACCTTCGGGAAGCTATTTTTATGGTTCAAAAAGAAGTTGCTTTGCGCCTTGTTGCCAAACCATCCACAAAAGAATATGGTATAATGACTGTACTCACGCCCCTTTATGGAAAGGCAGAAATACTTTTTCATATACCACCCACCGTCTTTTTTCCCCGACCCAAAGTCAATTCATCTCTTATAAAAATTTATCTGACGCCTGATATTCACAAAGACATCGAGGATAAAGAATTTTTTCATCATCTCGTACGCACTGCTTTTAATCAACGGAGAAAAACACTAAGAAATAGCTTGAAAACCCTGATAGGTGCGCAGCAAATTTCCGATATTGATTTGGGGCTTCGAGCAGAAGCCCTCTCTTTTGAGGATTTTAAAAGACTTTATCACCACCTTAAAGAGAATTGAGGCTTTTCTTTAAGAATCTTGGTTAAACGTTCTATCTATTTTAAATTTACAAGCTAAAATAAAATGAACAAGGAGAGCAATCCATTGAAAACTGATGTAAAAGAAATATCGCAGACAAAACATGCCCTCGTTATTGAAGTCCCCTGGGAAGAAATAGAACCTTTGTATAATGCATTTTTAAAAAAATTTAAATCTCGTATACAAATGCCCGGATTTCGAAAAGGGAAAGTCCCCATGGGAATTATTGAACGACAATATGGCAGCTATGCTGAAGTTGAATTTGTTGAAGAGAATTTTAATTTATTTTACTATAAAGGATTGCAGGAAGGCAAGCTTAATCCTGTGGGTGATCCGGAGGTAGAAAACATTCATTTTCATAAAGGTGAGCCGTTGCATCTTCATCTTAATGTTGAAATTCTTCCTGAATTAATCCTCCCAGATTATAAAAAAGGCTTTATCGTTGAAAAACCTGTTTATACCATTAAAAAAGAAGATGTTGAAAATCAAATGAATGAACTTCGAAAGCAGAATGCTGAGCTCGTTGAAAAAGATGGACCTGCAGACATGGGGGATTATTTGGAAGTCGAAGTGGTTGAACTTGATGTAAATGGTAACCCACTCCCCGATGCCAAGCCTGAAGTTGCAACGCTTGTAATCGGTGAAAATCCTCTTACGGATGATCGGGGGAAGGCCTTGATCGGTATAAAAAAAGGAGAAAATCGTCAAATTATTTTTAAGGCAGAAAACGAAAATGATGAAGATCATTCTTTTGATATAAAGGTTTTAAAGATTCAAACTCTAAACATGCCTGAATTGAATAAAGAGTTTGTACAAACGATTGAACCCGATCTTGAGACGGTTGATCAATTAAAGGATAAGATAAAAGAAGAAATCCAAAGTTATTTGGATAATGAAAGTAAAAAACAACTGGAAAATAATATCAGAGAATATTTTTTGGAAGCATTAAAAACGTATGAAATACCTGAGACCGTTGTTCAACGGTATCTTGACGAATTATATAAAGATCAAAAAGAACGAGAACACGTGTCAGAAGAGGAATTTCGCAAACAATATTATGATATAGCGTTCAATACTTTAAAGTGGATGATGATCCGGGAAGAAATTATTCGTCAGGAAAACCTTGAAGTCTCGCAGGAAGATATTCAGAAAAGAGTTGAGAAGCTTTTGGAAAATGTAGATGAAAAACTGCGAGAAGCTTACCGATCTTATTATGAGTCGGAGGAATTTAAAAGGACCTTATATCATGAAATGATGTCAGAAAAAGTGTTAGATCATTTAAAAACATTTGCAAAAATTAAAGAGAAAAAAGTTACCCCAAAAGGGTAGGGGGTTGATATGAATTATGTTCCGATGGTAATAGAGCAATCTGAGAGAGGTGAGCGAGCGTATGATATTTACTCGCGCCTTTTAAAAGAGCGGATTGTTTTTCTTGGAACCCCCATTGATGATCAGGTAAGTACGCTTGTTATTTCTCAGCTTTTATACCTTGAAGCCGAAGATCCCGACAAAGATATTTCCATCTATATAAATAGTCCAGGAGGATCTGTTACGGCAGGATTGGCCATTTACGATACAATGAATTATATTCAATGTGATGTGGCAACGATTTGTGTAGGACAAGCAGCATCCATGGCGGCTTTCATTTTGGCTGCAGGGACAAAAGGAAAACGTGCTGCTTTGCCTCATGCACGATTGATGATTCATCAACCATTGGGGGGTGTTGAAGGACAGGCAAGTGATATTGAAATACAAGCCAGGGAAATTTTGAAAACGAAAAGACTTTTGAATGAAATCTTAAGGGATCTCACGGGTCAACCCTTAAAAAAAATTGAAAAAGATACAGATCGAAATTTTTTTATGAATCCTGAAGAGGGAATCAAATATGGGTTGATCGATACGATTATGAGGAAACGGAACCCATGACGGATGGAATTAAGCGTCGCGAAAGAATTTGTAGCTTTTGTGGTCGTCAAGAAAAAGATGTTTTAGCCCTTGTAGAAGGGTTGTATGGTGCTATTTGTGATGAATGTGCTTTCACAGCTCTGGATATTATCCAGGAGCAACTTGAAGAGGGCTATAAACCCGAGTTAAAAAGTATTCCCACGCCACGTGAAATTCATGAGGAACTGAATAAGACAGTTATTGGACAAGAACACGCAAAGAAAGTGGTTTCAGTTGCTGTTTATAATCATTATAAACGGATTCAACATCTTCGCCGGGATGATGAAGATGTAGACTTAGAAAAGAGTAATATTCTTCTCATAGGCCCTACTGGCACAGGGAAAACGCTCATTGCTCAATCATTAGCTCAAATGTTGAAAGTCCCCTTTGCCATTGCCGACGCCACAACGCTTACCGAAGCAGGATATGTTGGGGATGATGTTGAAAACATCCTTGTTCGGTTGCTTCAAGCTGCTGATTTTAATGTGGCGGCTGCTGAAAAGGGAATCGTTTATATTGATGAAATTGATAAAATTGCTCGAAAATCAGGAAATCCATCAATAACTCGGGATGTAAGTGGCGAAGGAGTTCAACAAGCATTACTTAAAATTCTTGAGGGGACAATCTCTGCTGTGCCGCCCCGAGGAGGACGAAAACATCCTGAAGCACAAATGGTTTACATAAATACGCGATCTATTTTATTTATTTGTGGTGGTGCTTTTGAAGGCCTCGATGATATTATTGCCCGTAGAATTGGGAAAAAAGAAATTGGTTTTGGCGAGAAAGCGCGCAATGGCAAACGGATGTCACGTGATGAAATTCTTGAAAAAATTGAACCTCACGATCTTCATGCCTATGGCTTTATTCCTGAACTCATTGGCCGTCTTCCCGTTTATGCAACATTGCAAGAACTTACTCAAGAATCACTAAAACGTATTCTTGTTGAACCTCGGAATGCTTTAGTGCGCCAATATCAAAAACTTATGGACATTGAAGGAATCCATCTTGAATTTAAAGAGGATGCCCTTGATGAAATTGTAGCATTAGCCCTAAAACGAAAAACGGGTGCACGTGCTCTTCGTTCCATCATGGAAGATATTATGCTGGACCTGATGTACGAAATTCCAAGCAGAAAAAAAGTCGGATCTGTTATTATCGATCGTAATGTCGTTCTAAAAAAAGGAATGTATAAAATCTCAGATAAATCAAAAAAAGCATCGTAAAAATATATCTTGAATTCAACTGTTAAGTGCAACTCAAACGGAGAACAGGGAACAGAGACGGAAAATCATTTATAAAAGTTCCTACTTCTGGTTTGAATCAGAGTGTACACC
>JAQUPD010000035.1 GCA_028716785.1 Fidelibacterota bacterium | reverse complement strand
ACGCCGGGAATGTGATGCTCAATCAGCCAATCTTGTAAACTTTTGGAAGCATTCCAATGATGATAACTAAACGAGTAATCGGAAATAATGAGGGCGGAGATATGAATTTTATCAGACTCAAAATAGCACTGCAATCCATTTTCACTTTTGGGCGCCGGGACACCATAATTCCCAATAAGTGGGTACGTTGAAACAAGAATTTGTCCTTCATACGATGGATCGGTAAGACTCTCAGGATAGCCTGTCATGGCTGTGTTAAAGACCACCTCTCCTGAAACGGATTGTTCATATCCAAAGGATTTACCATTAAAAACCATACCGTTTTCTAAAACTATTTTTGTAGGATGCTCTGAAGTCATGAAACCTCTTCTTTTATATTTTTATAAATTAAAAGTTTTTGGGAAGTTTTGCTTATCATTTATAGGCTTTTTTAGGATTTTAACAAACAGAGTCACATTTTTTATAAAACCATGGCCAAGGAGAAATAAAAAATTTGTTTTCCATATTCCTTAAGGATTTCTACTTTCCAAAAGAATTATTAACAATTTGGGAAGGAGGATTCTGTGAAACGCATGGTTTTTTTAAATATTATTGGTTGCTTATTTTTCTCCTTTTCTTTTGCAGAAACCCCAGCAAAGCTTACGAAGCGATTAGCTCAAGAAACAGCAGCTTTACAACATGCTCAATGGAGTGTTTATGCTATATATGCAGACAATGGGGAGGTTATTATTGATTATCAATCTAATGTAAGTCTTGCGCCAGCATCAGGATTAAAATTAGTCACAACAGCAGCTGCTCTTTTAGAATTGGGAGAAGATTTTCGTTTTAAAACAGAAGTAGGATACCGCGGGACACTTCAGAGACGGGATTTATTAGAGGGAGATCTTGTAATTATTGGTGGTGGTGATCCTGTTTTGGGGTCTGATTGGCTCCCTTCAGCTATTCAAATGGATTCTTTAAAAGCCCTTTTATTAAAAAAAGTAAAAGAAGCTGGAATTCGCACGGTTAAGGGGGATGTTGTTATTGATGTGAGTGTTTTTGATGATCAGGTAATCCCCAATGATTGGATGTGGACAGACATAGGGAATTATTATGGTGCAGGAATTTGGGGGTTAAATATTGCCAACAATCTTTATCATATTACCTTTAAACTGGGTCCTGCTGTAGGATATCCGGCACCTGTCATAAATATTTCACCTAAAATTCCAGGATTATCCTTTGTCAATCACATGAAAACAGGTCCTGAAGGATCAGGAGATCAAGGCTATGTTTACTGTCCTCCTCGTGGAAATATTGCTTATTTACGAGGAACCGTTCCCTTAGGATTTGAGGAATTTACCATACGTGGCAGCATGCCAAATCCTCCTGAATGGTTTGGACATTGGTTAAAAGAAGCCCTTATCCTGTCGGGTATTGACGTACAGGGCACTGTTTCAGTGGTATGGGATCCTGTAAATAAAAAGGATTTTAAATCACTCACCACAATTTTTTCACCGCCACTAAAAGAAATTATCGCCGTTACCAACAAGCGAAGTGTCAATTTATTTGCGGAAGTCTTATTAAAAATGACAGCGCTTCAACGAACAGGAGAGTCTTCTACTGCTGTTGGTACAAAGGTTATTGAGGATATTTTTGAAGAGAGGGGAATTGATTTATCGGGATTTCGCATCCATGATGGCAGTGGGCTATCGCGGACAAACATGGTACGCACGCAGCATTTTGCACACATTTTAGCATATATGTCCACAACACCTCTTGCTGATGTTTATATCGAATCTTTTTCACTGTGTGGTTCTGATGAAGAGCCAGCGTGGTTAAAAAATTTTGGGAAAGACACAGCTGTAGAAAAGAACGCCCGAATTAAAACGGGGTATATAGAGGGCGTTCGGTCCCATTCAGGTTATGTAACTTCAAAATCTGGCCGGCTTATTACCTTTTCAATGATTTGCAATAATTTTACAACTTCAACGACACCAATTAATAATCTTCATGAAAAAATAATCATTGCTTTGGCAGAAGGGAATTATTGACCATAGAATAAAAGGGGTGGATTAGAACGTGGAATACAGCAAAATGAATTTTGAAGTGACACCCATAAAAGAAAGTTTACTGCTTATTTTTGGCTGTTAGAATTGCAATGGAGAATGGAAATTGATTGCTTTTGACAAAGTTATGATATGTGGAACTCACTTATAAATCACAGTCTTATATAATTAATATAATATTATCTTGCGTTTTTACATTGAGGGTGATATTTTATCCCCGGGGGTTCATTCCAATTCACTACGTTTTCCATATATCATATCTGACTTATCATCAGATAATAAATCGAAGGGACTGATGGTATTCAACGTTCCACTGCGTGTCCTTCAAGAGCCGCATTTCGTATGGAATTCCAACACCTCACTGTGTTTGGCGTTCAAACACTTTGCTTCGTGAAGTGTTAAAAGATTCCAGACTCTTCGTCTCCTCGTATCTGTTATCTCTGCATTCTCAACGCCCTCTAAAAAAAGAGAACTTTACGACCTCTGTCCCGTCCTTACAGGACTCCTTTTAGGGCGGTTAAAAACAAACCGCCAAGAGCGCCAAGAGACGCCAAGAAATAACAAACTATCCACTTGTGTTATTAGGAAAATAAAAAAACCTCTCTGCGTTCTCTGCGTCCTCTGCGGTTAAGCATGTTCAATGTCCTATCTATCAAAAGTTCTTTGTTATATATCTGAACACAATTTTAATTGTATTGAATACCAAAGCAGTAAAAATCTCCAAGTCCATCTCCGGCCTCATCAAAACTTTATGAACTTTATAAACTTTACAAACTTTTAACTTTATAAACTTTCAACTGCTTCCCTCTGCGGTTAAGCATGTTCAATGTTCTATCTATCAAAAGTTCTTTGTTATATATCTGGACACAATTTTAATGTATTAAATACCAAAGCAATAGAAATCTCCAAGACCATCTTTGTCCTCATCAAAACTTTATGAACTTTATAAACTTTTACCTAATTCCCATTGCAGCTAATATTCCAATAACCTAAAAAGCCTCACCACATTTAAAAGTGTACAAACCCTACAAAAAAGCACCATAAGAGTATAGATATTATTATCATGAGAACCATAAAATATTCTTTGACTTATCCTTAACTCACACAACAAACTCCTTTTAGTAATTAATAGATTCAATGTATCATTCTCCATTCAGAATTCTTTTTGAGCTCCTGACTTTTTGTAGAGGTATTCAGCTAACAAAGAGTATCCCTATCACCACATGAATACTTTTTTATTCCTTCCTTTATTAAACACCCATTCCCCTTTTTGTTACTCGTTACGTGTTACATATTTTAAATTCCAGATTCCAAAATCCTTAAAAATCTTTGAGGGGGAATAAAAATGGAGCGACTCACGCCGCTCTTCTGAATGATATGTTGAATGTTTACTTTAAAGAATTTACTATAATTCACAATAAAACTTTTTCAAAAGAGCAAAAAAAAATATTTCTTTTTCTAATCTAAAAAAGAGCCAGACAAAAGTAGAAAATAATCAATAAGTAAAAGGGCTCATTTGATTCAGATGCTTAGCTAAGAGCTCTGCCCACTATTCTCCACTTCTGTTCCTTACGATGGAAGAGCTGTCATACAAAAGACCATGGTAAATAGTGCAACTGTTTCAATGACCCCTATAACCATAATATAATTTCCAAAGCCCTTTCCTGTTTCAGTTAGGGCATCTGATGCTCTAGCCCCCGCACGTCCTTGCATATAAGCGCTAATCCCCATGGCTAACCCACCCATAGCACCTATGATCACTGCATACCCAATCGTTTCTGCTGTCCAGGCCACTCCTTGAATGGCATTTCGTAAAATCATCCCATAAATCGTTTGAGATAAAGGCGCTCCGACAAAAGCAACTAAAATAAATGGGGCGGCTTTGTTGTTGGCAAATGCTTTTTTCCATGCACCAATTGCGGACATACCTGCTACACCTGTCCCCAATGCCGAGCCAATTGCAGCCAGTATCAATGAAAAATTTAAGTCACCAAGCATTGCAAAATCCATTGTATTCTCCTTTATTTTTTTTGTTATTCATAATTATTCATAATGAAATAAAGACAAGAAAATTCCTTTCATGCAAGGGCGCTAAGGTTTTTACCGAATCGATTCATAAATAATATTCTCTTTCTAACATCCATATTCGCATTACTTTCTGTCTTCCTTCATGTTTAACATACATTATAATTACCTTTTTAATTCTTATTCCGACTCACATTCAAACAGTTATTATTCAAGATACTTTGTCTTATGTGATACATTAAATTCACTGTCAACTTTCACTTTCTGAAAAGGGTTTATAAGGGATACCTGCCCATTCCATTCCTAAGTGACCAGAAAATTCCAGCATGTTTAATCGAATTCCATGAACAATAATCGACATAGCCCCAAGAACAATATTCAACCCGTGTCCAAAAAAGAGAATAAAAGCAGCTATCAATCCCGATAAAACGTTATTAATACCACTTCCAATCGCCATATGGTTAAAACTATAAGAAACCACGATAGATGCATATCCTACAGCAAAAAGACGCAAGTAAGAAACAACATCTGAAAAACCACTAATAATATCCAGTGGCAAATTTCCTAGGGATCCCAGGGCTCCTTTTATAATTCCCTTTTCAGTATTGGAAAAGAAAAGGGCTAAAACAAATCCGACAATTAAAATCCATAAACTGATGGATGGCATGGGTTTGTTTAAGACCAACTGACGTGCAAGAAAAAATATCCCCCAAATAATCATCACCCAACCAAGTTGTCCAAAGACATTGAGTGATTTTTGTAGTTTCCATGCATTAATCAGGTGAGCAATTGTAAGATGGATGGCCCCAATTAAAAAACAGATAGACATCATAAACGTTTGATTATCATTGAAAGACGAAGGGTTATTAAGATCAAAACTGGAGAGTTCGGGAATAATGAATTTTCTAAAAAAAGGAATTGTTACAAATGCCTCAGATCCAAACCATGTGCCACTTATAACACCCCAAACCACCGTTGCTCCACCTAAAAGATACATAAGTCTAAAGGGTTCTGGCGGCGCTTTTTTCATCTTTCGTCGTGCCAAGGCTGTAAGGACTATAAACAACAACCCATAGCCGGCATCACCAATCAACATAGCAAAAAAGAGACTAAAAAAGATCAAAAACCACAAGCTAATATCATACTCGCGATATCCTGGGACTGTCCCCATAAAATCAAAAATAGGTTTTATTACGCCAACCCACTTGGGAGTTTTAACAAGAGTTGGGGGGTTATCCTCTTCTGAGGGATCATCCAAAACATACCCCCACCCATATTTATCAGCACCTTTTTTGATGACATCCGATTTATCTTCTGGAATAAACCCTTGTAAAAGGATAACCGGGCCTTCAACAGCCATGGAATCTCGTACTTTTGCCAATGTTAGATCTTTAGTCACCGTCTTGATATAGCTCTTAATTTTGTCAACATCACCAGTATAGCGATAAATCTTTTCAGAGAGAGTCTTCAGTTTCTTTTCCGTTTCGTTATGCTCTTCATGGATTTCTTTCCATTCCATCGTAGGAAGGTGTTCCTCTTTAAAAGGGAGTTTTTCTTTTTCATCATCTGTAACAAAGGCTAAAAGAACACTATGTTTATCTCCCCCAATCTCAAACACCCACGCATCCTCAGAAATTTCTTGTAAAGCCGTGCGCGAAGTTGAATAAAGCATAAGATATAAACCCGATTTTTCTAGATTTTTTACATCCTCAAGAGAAATTTTTCCCCACTGCTTATACCACGCTTCCATTTCATTGAGTTCAGCTAATCGCTGATTCAAAACTGTTTGAAGTTCTTCTATTTCCAGGATATTATCAATTATATCAGGTGCTGATTCTTTTGTGGGCTTTTCAGCCTCTTCAACAGTCGGAATTAGTTGAAGGGCTTTTTCAGCTTGATGAAGAATTTCTTCAAGATGTGTAATATCTTCACTTATAATATTTTGAGGAATATTTATGTGAACAACTCCCATTTTCCGGAGGCGTTTTAGAGCAATTTCCTGATCCAGCCGACTGACAAGGAGTATTACTTTTTTCATTGGTACAATCATAGTGCTATATGGCAATCCTTTAAATTAAAAATCAGTTAAAAGGATTTAACCACATCCTCCATTTTCTTCTTTTCCAGTTTGGATTTCGCAATTTTTCCTCTAACAACGGAAGCCGTTTGCTGATCTCCCAAGAATATTCGTATTTTTCGGATATTTTCCTGGGTTTGAGGAATTAAAATTTTGTCAAAAAGATTAATTCGCTGGACCGTAGTGCGCAATTCTTCCTGAACGATTTCTTCCTGTTTCTTTAGGATATCAATTTCAGCATTCATGGCAATGAACGTTTTTGCGGTTTCAATTCCCACATCCACCCATAAAGGATATTTCATAAGATCGTACTCAACATCCTCAAAAGTAATACCTTCAAAAAGAGGAATATCAGTCCCTGCAATATTTCCAACTTCCGTTTCAATTTCTTTTAACGAAAAAAGCACCGATACATCCACCTTCTCACTAAAAACAGCGATCCATTTTTCCACATCTTTTTTCATGGATTCATACTGATTTTTCAATTTAGTAATTTCATCTTGTATGCGACGAATTTCAGTAAGTAACTGTCGTTTTTTTAATTCAAGTGTGGGCAAATAACGGGTATAGCGCTTAAGGGCATCTCGCTGTCTTTTGAGTTCATTTTTTGTCAGTTTTATCTTAGCCATATTTGCAATACGTTATGAGTTACTCTTGCTCACTGTTATTCTACGTTACTTATTTTCTCCTTTGGGATTTCTTTTTCTTTCTCAGTAAACTTTTCATGGGAATTTTCTTCCGTTTCTTTTTTAGACTCGCTTTCCTCTTTTCTACGTTTCCTCGCTTTCCTCTTTTTTAGCGTCTTCTTCTTTTTGATCATCCTCTTTTTCTTCTGCTTTTGGCCAGAATTCTTTGACCAAATCCGTTCGGAAAGCCGTCTCTTCGGGCATAAAACATTCCGCAAGAATTGCCCATCCATTATCAAGGGCTTCCTCAAGGGAAATGTTTACTTTGAGATTCATCATGCGAGCTTCAAAAAGCTTCCCATATTTCAACAGTTTTTTATCCCAGTCGCTCATCCGGAAACCCATGGCACGTTTTTCCTCTGTCTCTAGATATTGAGCATAGAGCTGAATCATACCATCCATAATAGCGCGATGATCTTTCCGTGTTTTATTGTTAACTTGTTGTTTTAGCCGACTCAACGAACCGAATGGTTCTATCCGTCCATTTCTCAGATAAAATTGTCCTTCTGTAATATACCCCGTATTGTCAGGTATGGGATGGGTTACGTCATCCCCAGGCATAGTAGTTACAGCAAGAATGGTAATTGAACCCGCATCTTCAAAATCCACCGCTTTTTCATACCGGGCGGCTAACTGACTATATAGATCTCCTGGATATCCTCGATTAGAAGGAACTTGCTCCATGGTAATGGCAATTTCTTTTAAAGCATCGGCAAAGTTTGTCATATCTGTCAAAAGAACGAGAACATCTTTACCATCAAGGGCAAAATGTTCTGCAATCGCAAGGGAAAGGTCTGGGACCATAAGTCCTTCTACCACAGGATCAGAGGCTGTATGGACAAAAAAGACGGATCGATTCAATGCCCCTCCCTTCTCCAATTCATCACGAAAATACATATATTCATCAAATTTCAGTCCAATTCCTCCCAGAATAATCATATCCACTTCTGCCTGAAGGGCAATTCTGGCAAGGAGCTCATTATAAGGTTCACCGGAGACTGAAAAAATGGGGAGCTTTTGCGACACCACGAGAGAATTAAAGACATCAATCATAGGTATGTTTGTTCGAATCATTCGGTTGGGAATAATGCGCTTTGCGGGATTAACGGAGGGACCCGCAATCTCAACCATGTTTTCAGTAAGGGCTGGACCTTTATCGCGAGGTTGCCCACTTCCATCAAAAATCCTCCCAAGCAAATTTTCGGAGTAAGCCACTTGCATAGGATGACCTAAAAAACGGACTTCATCATGAGTAGAGACCCCTTTACTACCAGCAAAAACTTGTAGAGAGACAATATCATTATCAATTTTTATTACTTGAGCAAGGGTTTTAGTTCTAGAGGTTGTGACTTCTGCAAGTTCTTCATACGAAACACCCTCAGCACGAACGGTAATCACATTTCCAACAACACTGAGTATTCTATTGTAAACTTCTTTCATTCTTTATATCTCCTTTTACGCAGCACTTTTTTTAGTTCGCACTTTTTTCAGATGATTTTCAATTTCTTTTTCCTGCGTTTTAAATTCATCTTTTTCCATGGGGATATAATTCCAATCAATAACGAGCTGACGGAGCACATTAAAAAATTTCCGCGCTTCCTCTTTTGAACTAAACGTATAAGTATCCATCAGAATGTTATGGATTTTTTCAAAAACATATAGTTGTCGTTCTGATGAACAGGATGCATCCACGGGATCAAATCCATCCTGCTGAAGATAGACAGAATCCAAAAATTCACTTTTTAGGTAAACCACAAAGTCATCGAGAGAAGTCCCTTCTTCGCCCACAACCATCATCATTTGGTGCACTTCATTACCCCGACGAAGAACATCATGGGCCTCTTCCACTTTTTCAGCAGGAATGATGCCTTTATATTTACTCCAACTATCCAGAGGATCAATGGCAGGATAGCGGCGAGCATCGGAACGAGCACGTGAAAGTCCATGAAAAGCACCCACCACTTTTAACGTTGCCTGAGTAACAGGTTCTTCAAAATTTCCACCTGCAGGGCTTACAGTTCCTCCAATGGTCAGACTTCCAAAAGTGCCATCGGGTAATTCAACATATCCAGCCCGTTCATAAAATTCTGCTATTCGCGATTCCAAATAAGCAGGAAAAGCTTCTTCTCCTGGAATTTCTTCCAACCGCCCTGAAACTTCCCGCATCGCCTGAGCCCATCGAGAAGTGGAATCTGCTAAAATGAGAACATCCAGACCCATCTGACGATAATATTCTCCAATGGTTGCAGCTGTATACACCGATGCTTCACGGGCTGCCACAGGCATGGAACTCGTATTACAAATGATAACTGTCCGCTCCATGAGCGTTTTTCCCGTTCTGGGATCTTCTAGTTTTGGAAATTCCCGAAGTGTTTCTACAACTTCCCCAGCACGTTCACCACAGGCGGCAATAATCACTATATCAACATCCGCATATCGACTTGTTAGCTGTTGAAGCACCGTTTTGCCAGCCCCAAAGGGACCAGGAATACAGTAGGTTCCCCCCTTATTTACAGGAAAAAAGGTATCCACTATCCGTACCCGTGTAGACATGGGTTCTCGTGGGATTAATTTTTGCGTGTAAGCATCAATAGGTACTTTTACTGGCCATTCAAAAAGCATGATAACACTATGCTTTTCACCTCGGCTATCGGTTAAAACGGCCACTTCATCGGTTACCTTATAATCCCCGTTCTGAACAATAGATTCTACCGTGTATTCATCATAAAAATTGAAAGGCACCATAATTTTATGGTCAAAAATTCCTTCCGGAACACTGCCAAGAGACATGCCACGATAAACAACATCCCCTTTCTTGACAGAAGGTGAAAAGGTCCATCTTTTTTCTAAATCAACAGCATCTAACACTACACCTCGGGGAAGAAAAAAACCATATTTTTCTGCAAGAGCATTCAAAGGATTTTGTAACCCATCGTAAACCCGACTTAACACGCCTGGCCCAAGCTGAACCGATAACATTTCATGAGTAAATTCCACCGGGTCTCCAATTTTTATGCCCTTTGTAAGTTCATAAACCTGCATAAAAGCCAAATCATCTTTAATTTTAATGACTTCTGATTTCAGACGCTCATCCCCGAGAATAACATATCCTACCTCATTTTGAACAATATTGCCCTTGAAGCGGACAGAAATCATATTCCCATTAATTGATGTTATTTCACCTAGAATTTTTTCACTCATCGATAACTCCTTATCACATCCTTTCACCAGATTCAGGAACAGTTTGACCCTATTGGGTATCCCTCATTTCATTTTCTGAAGATGCTTCGCTCTTTTCAGACTCTCCAGTCCTGACTTTTGAAATTATTTCTTCAAATATCTTCATACCCTTTTCTTTATCAAATGTCTTAAGTCGATCAAGCAACTGAATTTTTAAAGCAGTAATAACCAAAAAATCCACATCTGAATAATGTCCGAATTCCAATTCTTCCAAATAAGCCCAACGTTCCAAAATCAATTTTCTTTCTATGTCAAGAGGATTCCCTTCTTTTACCAAACTCTGTGGAAATCCTTTTAAGCGATATTCATAACCTTCTTTTTGTGCTTTGCGATACTCAGCTATCTCTTGTCGCAAAGATTTTTCAAACTCTGCATAGTTTACAGCAGCCCAAGTCTTATAAGGAACTTTTTGATAATGCCTGATACTTACCGATGCCACTTTTAGATAATCGGCAGGACTCATCCATTTTCGGGCTTCATCCAAAAACCACTTAAGGGTAGGCGGTGAATCCATATCCGGTTTTAGAAAAGGAATCTGAGATGCTAAATAGTAATATTTATCCATTATTTATCTGTTTTTTTACTGCTTTTTTCTTGTAAAAGCTCTGCCACCGTTGAACTAAGAAAGATACTCAATGATTCCACAAGTGTTTCATCTGTAAAGTCATACATCAGGTCGCTTCCTTTAAGACCAATCCGAAATCCATGTGGTAATTTTTTATCCAATTTAATATTAATTCCCTTTTTTGCTTCGGATTTAAGTTCCTTCATCACAAGGGAAGTAAGCTTATCAACATCAATTTTGCCCACCAATACACTTATTTCTTTTCCTTTAGCCCACGTATCAACAAGTTTTACAATAAGCTCTTTGAGAAAATTTTCATCCAATGTTTCATCAATTTTTTGTTTTAAAAGCCGATCAAAAAGGGAGCGGATCTCTTTTTTCAAGGAGAGAAGGGTATCGCGAGCTGCTTGTCGGATTGCTGCTTCTGCATTGGCTTTTGTGTGTTCTGCGTCTTTCTTTGCAGCTTCCCGAATTTTTTCCGCCTCTTCTTCTGCTTGTTTTCGTAGTTTTTCACTTTCTTTTTGGGCGTTTTCCAAAATTTCTGCAGATTTCTTCTCAGCTGTACTAACTCCTTCTTCTTGAATTTTTTTTATGAGATTTTCTAGCTTGATTTCCATTGTTGCTCCTTTATTTCCGTATTCAGTATTATATCTTCCTGTTTCATTAAAAGTCTTTTTGTTCAAAGACGGATACTTTAGATGTGTCTACTCTCTTTATCATTAATAAAAAATGTAAAAATTTTAAAGGTTTCTTTCTACTTCTAACTCTGCTTTTTCTTGGTTTATTCCTTTTTTTCAGCATCATCCTGTTTTTCTTTTCCCTCAATCATAGTGCACAAACCACTATATTGAGCGCCTTCTTCAATAATTAACCGAGCGGCTTTCAAAGGGCCTTCCAACTTGGAATCACTTCCAAGAACAACTTTTCCAGAAGCATGAACACCCTTTAGGACAGTCCCGCTTACATACACATCTGATGCTTTAATCATGCCATTTACAATACTGCCAGCAGTAACACTTACTGTTTCATCAGCCGTTATATTGCCATCAATTTTTCCCGCAATCATAATACTGCCTTTTATAAAGATATCCCCCTTTATTTCTGTATCATCTCCGATGATAGTGTACGTAGGTTTTTCTTTCATTGTTCCGCTCTCTCTGAATAATATTCTGGAATATAATATGCCGGATCAACTGGTTGCCCTTTTTTCCAAATTTCAAAATGTAAATGGGGACCCGAGCTGTAACCACTATTTCCTGAAAGGGCAATTTGCTGTCCTCGTTCTACAGACTCACGATTCACAACAAGGTTGCTGCTATGGTGACCATAAATTGTGATATAATCTGATCCGTGATTTATAATAACGGTATTCCCCAAACCAAGGGTCCATCCCGAAAAAACAACCAACCCAGAAGCTGCCGCTAAAACAGGTGTCCCCACATGACACGCAATATCAATGCCTTTATGGGTGTCATAAAAAAAATTGGGGGTAGACGCATCAAATTGCTGCGTAATAAGGCCTAAAACCGGCGCAGTAGTTGGAATATTATCCAAAACGATCACTTCTCCCACAGCCGCCAAAGAGATATCATTAGGCGAATCCATAGCAGTCAAACTATCCATGGAGGTCATCATATCTACACCCAAAAGTCGACGAACATACTGATTCATTTCCTGCATCTTTCTAAAATCTTCAACCAATTGTATATAGCGTGCTTGATCACTTGCCAGTTCAGAGACTTCTCGATTCAAATTTTCATACCGTATGGCTCTTGGGATCAAAAAAATATACGATGCAATAATTACCACAATCAAAACAATAGCCAACGCAGCCAAAAAAATTAACACATGCCGATGAATCTCAAACATTTTCTGTTGACCGTGATCCGAGGGGATAAGACAAATAGTATATTTCTTTTTTTTACTCATCGTCTAGTAATCAATTGAGTCAAACAATTCCATAAGGCGTTCAAGATCTTCCAGTGAATAGTATTCGATTTCAAGTTTTCCACCGCGTGCCGAAGGTTTAATACGGACCTTTGTTCCAAGGGTTTGCTGTAATTTGGATTCGATTTTAAAGTAATAGGGATTTTTAAAAGGAGATTGCGGTGTTGTTTTTGGGCGAGGCTCCCGATCTACAAGCTTTCGCACCCATTCTTCAACAGTTCTTACACTAAGTCCTTCATGGACAATTTTATGATAAAGGGTAATTTGCTGTTTTGTTGATTCTAATCCAAGCAATGCCCTAGCATGTCCCGTTGTAATTTTTCGATTTCGAAGTCCATTTAAAATTTCTTCTGGAAGTTTTAACAACCGAATGCTATTTGTAATTGTCGTGCGGCTTTTTCCAACATTTGTTGCTACCTTTTCCTGAGAAATTCCATATTTTTCAATGAGCAAAGAATACGCTATAGCCTCATCCACAGGATTTAAGTCTTCCCGTTGAATATTTTCAATAAGGGAAAGCTCCATCATTTCTTCATCGGAAGCGACATCCGTTACATAGGCAGGAATTGTTTCCAATCCAACAATTCTTGCTGCCCGGACACGCCGTTCCCCCGCGATTAATTGATATTCATCATCCTTTTTCCGGACTGTAATAGGTTGAATAATCCCTTTTTCTCGGATGGAATTTACAAGCTCTTCCATGCCAGTATCATCAAAGAGCTTCCGAGGTTGAAAGGGATTTACCGTGATGTGAGAAAGGGGAATTTCGTAGAGATTTTCAATGGCTTCTTCCGACTCAAAATTTGGAATAATAGCACTTAAACCACGTCCCAATGCTTTATGTTTTTTGCTTGTCATTGCGAATAAATTCCTTTGCAAGCTCCATGTAATTTTGAGCGCCTACTGAACGAATGTCAAAGGTAATAATGGGTTCTCCATAACTGGGTGCTTCGCCAAGGCGGACATTTCGGTTTATGACCGTTTTATACACCTTATCCCCAAAATATTGTTCCACTTCATGTTTTACCATGTGACTCAAATTTAATCGGGAATCATACATGGTTAGGACAATCCCTTCAATATCGAGTTTTCGATTCAGACTCTTTTGAATAAGTCGAATAGTATTTAATAGTTGAGTAAGTCCTTCTAAGGCAAAATATTCACATTGGATAGGAATAAGCACTGAATCGGACGCAGTAAAACTGTTAACCGTTAAAATATTCGTGGAGGGAGGGCAATCGATAAAAATATATTCATACGAAGAAATAAGTGGACGAATTGCTTCTTTTAGGCGGGTTTCCCTGGCTAACATATTGACCAACTCAATTTCAGCACCTACCAATCGGGGATTTGCAGGCATAATATCAAGATAAGGAAATTTCGTTGACATTACGGCATTTTTTGTCGGTTCATTCCCAATAATTACCTCATAAGTCGTATATTTTATATGGTTAACATCAATACCAAGTCCAGATGTAGCATTGGACTGAGGATCTATATCGATCAGGAGAACTTTAATTTCCATGGCAGCAATAGAAGCAGCCAAGTTGATGGCTGTTGTCGTTTTGCCTACACCCCCTTTTTGATTGGCTATTGAAACAACCTTACCCATATTTCACCCTGTTTTACCAGCTTTAGAATTTAATCTGTGAGAGATTTTTAAACAATGATTGTTTTGAGAATTCATGGAGGATAAAGAGAATGCTTGGTTTTATAGCTTTTTACCCAAACATGATGGATTATCTTTGGATAAAACCTTACGAAAAATCATTTCCCCTCTCAGTCCACTCACTGAAAATACCCCATTCCAAAACAACCAACGCCGTACGATTTATAGATCCCCTAGAATACTCTTGGCGATAACATTACCTCAAACACATCCCTTACGTGTGGTTTTCCTCCTTTAAACGTTATATAATCTGTTCACATACTTTTCACGAACTCTGATTTACAACCTGTTATATATTGCTTTAAGTCATTTATGCACCAACTTTTGATAGTTAATCCTTAAGAAAGAAGTACTTTTTGAGGAATATAATTTCTACAATTCCCAGAGCCTCTCAGTCTTCTTTGGAAAGATAGTGATTAGATTAAGCATAATCACCTAGCAGTTAAGATATTATCGAGCACCGTAGAGAAACGATTTCCCTAACTTAAAAAGACGCTATTTTAATGTCATATTGGTTTTTCATGTCCCCTTTAACCTTTAACTGTCGTCAACTGCTTACCAATCAGGGGGTCTTAATTTATTTAGATGATAGGGGACTATTTTTACAATTTTTCTACTTCCCACCCCTTCACTCTTAGCAAAATAGCACCCAATTACAGAAAAGCCTTGAATATGTCAACATTTCAACGTTGGAATATTGCAAGGCTTTTAAACACCTAAATTGTGTCAATAATCGTCATGCTTTTTAATCTATCGGTGTTTACTACACCAACAGAGCTATTATAGTTATAAATTCATTTCAACAATAAACACTTTCCAACTTGCTGGAGATTATCGGCTTGAAGTTTATACATGTATACACCTGAACTATAATTAGCTGCATTCCACTGAATTGAATAGTGACCAGCAGGTTGAAACTGGTTTACTATTTTATCTACAAGTCTACCCGTCATATCAAAAATAGACAGTTCAACAAAAGAATCTGATGGCAACTGATATTCAAATCTGGTGACCGGATTAAAAGGATTGGGATAATTAGTTATTAGGTCAACGTGCTGAGGAATATTCATTTCATGTTTTTCGATTGAAACAATTGGTGGGGTTGGAATTGTAAGCGTACGATACCAAATCTCGTCATATCCTGTGGTTGTATCAACCCACGCAACAGCCATCGTTGTTTCATCAATAATGCAAACATCAAAACCACTTCCAGACCATCCAGTAACCGTATTTTCAACGGGATTGACCCGAATTGAATCCGACCAAGAGTACCCGTCATTACTTGTTTTCACATAGAGATTACTATCAGGATATTGAGTCAGCACGATCTTTCCACCTGGAGTAAGTACAATCTGAGACGTTTCTTCGGGTAACGTATTTACGAGAGTCCAATGCGCACCAAAGTCCGTCGAACGATAAAGCCTCGTACCTAACATGTCCATCGGTTCTTCTTCTACGAGAGATTCTGTTTTATCCCAATGATGTACAAACTGCCAATACTGCCCTTTAGCATAAAGCGTACCATCGGATAAGCCTACAATCTGAAGATTACTAAATTCACTCCAAAATCCTTCCAAGCTATCAATCTTTACTGGTTCTGCAAAAGTATCCCCTTCATTTGAAGATGAAATAAAATAGAGAGACGAGTCTTGTGCATACATCATAAAAAGATGATCAGTATCTTGGATAGATATGGCAGTAAAAGAGTAATCTTTTATCAATGAGAGAGAATCTCCAAGGATTTTTCTCTTTTGAGAGAAAAGAGAGCCATAAGATTTCGAGAAATAAATACTGTTATCATCGAGCTGATTCCTCCAGAATAAATAAGCTCCATTTGCTCCAACTTGCAGATCCTGGTTTGTATAAGTCATCATAATTGAATATCCAATTGAAACCGTATCTAATACTATCGGAATTGTCCAATCGGAACTCCCAATAGTTTTGGTAATATATCGCACTTCATAAAGGCCATCCTGGTCATTCCTTTTGTAATCAGTGTACACAATATACACCTGTCCATTAGCATGGGCTATATCAACATGGGTTGGTGCCCAAGCATTCATATCTGGTTTAACTGGATTTTCGATGGGTGATGTGGGACCTGTTAGCGGGAAACTGTAGAAATTAAAATTGGTTGCAAACGTAATCATTGCTTCATCCCCAACTACATCTAATTTAGGCGTTTCAACGACATATCCGTTCATTGCGGTAACCTGATAGGCTTGCCCAAAGAGCAATGAAGATGACAAGAGTAACAGTGCAAATAGACATACGTTGACAGTTTTCATAGCAAATATTTCCTTTCTTTTTTTAAATAACGCTTAAAAATGTGCTATTTATTTATCTTTTACAACACTATTCACAATGCTTTTGGATAGAAGTTATCTTCGTCACATTTTATGAAGAAAAGATAAAATGACGGGTGTAAATAGAAATGTCGCTGAGGAGGAAGGGGTACCCTTAACTTAAGCTGCTGTAAAAGCTTTTCTCTTGCATAAGATTTGTATTAACTCTATACTTATTTAAATGTTTTTATAGCTAAGAGAGGAAAAATGAAAGTAAAATTATTATCAATCATGTTGATTTCTTTTAAACTTTCCTTCGCTCAAACAGGCATGCTGGCAGAAATTACAGGACAGATTGAAACGGAGTTCGGTACCTATATCCCCTATCTTGTTGACATTGAACCCAATGCGCCACAATATGTTATCGAATCAGATTTCAGCAATGTTTCAAACTTCAGTGATTTCACGTTTACCGAATCACAAAAACAAAAATTACTTGAAAACCACTTTGTGGTGATTCCCGGTAGAGATTCAGGTCTTTCAGGATATAAAGAGATCTACGACATATATAATGAAGCACGTGAAAGCGATATCCCCCAGTTTATTACCACCGATGCCGTTTTACACACCTACCACAATCTATTCGATAAAATTCTTTCAACCTCTGAAGAAGATTATCTCATTCATTATTTGAAAGACATGGACAGCATGCTGGTCCATGAATCTCTCAATGCCTATCACACGCACTCTGATGATTTCATCAGGTCTTGTTTTAAAACCCTCATCGCCTACTTTTCAGTCCCCCTAAAGCTGCTAGATAGTACCTACCAGGTGCCAGATCTCGTATCCGATACGGTTCGCCAGGAACTGGAACTGATTGAAGCCCATGAAGGATATAAGATATCCCCCCTCTTCGGCGCTTATCTTGAAGATTACAGTCAATACAAACCGAGAGGGCATTATACAAAAACAAAAGAACTAGAAAAATATTTCAAGGCCATGATGTGGCATGGAAGGCAAACATTTGTTTTACATGATAGTGAGGGAACACCTTGTATTATAACCGGTTCAGCCCTTGCCCTGATTTATCTCATGGAAAATATGGTTAAAAGCGATGAAGTATGGACACTTTGGAATAACATATATCTTCCGACTGTCTTTTTTGTGGGAAAAGCTGATGATCTGTTACCACAGGATTATTTTCGTGCAGCATTGGAATATTTTGGCCAGAACTTTGCATCACAAAATCTTGCAGATATTTTGAATGAATCTGTTCTTACCGAGTTCATTTCCTGGGCTGATGAATATTTCCCCGATCCAGAAATCTCAACACTGACAGGCAAAGGCATGCGGTTTATGGGACAACGCTACGTCCCTGATTCATATATTTTAGACCAGCTTGTTTCCCTGCAACGACCCATGCCAAAATCTCTGGATATTCTCGCCGTCTTGCATTCAAACGAGGCCTATAACCTGTTAGAAGAGATGGGTGAAACCAACTATGCCGGATATTTAGGTCAACTTGCAATGCTGAAAGCTAAATTCGAGAATTATCCGGACGAACAGTGGGTGGAAAATCTCTATTGGAACTGGCTTTATTGTCTGATGCCTCTCTTGATGGAGAAAGACGGAGGATTCCCGCCGTTTATGCAAAATCTTGCATGGCTCCGAAAGGATTTAAATACAGCTCTGGGTTCCTGGACTGAATTGCGGCATAATACACTTTTATACGCAAAACAGAGCTTAACACCCATTGGTGACGGACCCAGAAACATACTTGTCCGGGGTTATGTGGAACCCAATCCCTGGCTCTTTGCCCGGCTGGTTTCCCTTATAAAATTGACTAAAGAGGGATTGACGGGGCTTTCCATACTCAATGAGGATATGGAAGGACGGTTAATTATATTGGAAGACCTGCTCTTAACCCTGACAAGTATATCGGAAAAAGAGTTGACAGGGGGTGAAATCACCACAGAGGAATACATAACCCTTTGCATGTTTGGTCAAACAATCAAAGACCTTGTCACGTTCAATGAATATAATGATGAATACAATTGGTACACACATGTCATTAATGATGAGATGCCCGTTATTGCCGATGTCCACACCGATCCAAATACGTCCACCTGCCTTGAGGAGGGCGTGGGTTACCCATTCAGGATCTATGTTATATGCCCTGTTGAAGGAGAACTCACGGTAACGGTGGGTGGTATGTTCTCATATTATGAATTTGTTCAGCCGATTGCCAACAGACTGACGGATGAGGAATGGATCGTCATGCTCACATCGGAAACACCCCCTGAACTGCCGTACTGGACAGAAGAATACCTCGATCCGGAATATGATCTCACCAATTCAGAGCCATATGTCTACTATTGCGACAAAAAAGGGCTGTTAATCTCGAACATTCAAGAAGAAACCCTTCCCGGTACATTTGCGCTTCATCAGAATTACCCGAACCCATTTAACAGTTCAACCTCTATACAATATGATCTTCCGAGGGACGGTTTTGTCAATATATCCATATATGATATCCTTGGAAAACATATCATAACCCTGAAAAATTCGCATGAACACGCCGGTTATAAAATTGTATATTGGAATGGATATGATTATAACAATCACGCTGTACCATCTGGTGTATACGTGTGTAAGATCGAATACGGCAAAAGAAAAGCAATCCGGAAAATGATGCTTGTGAAATAAAAAATGAAAGTGATTTATTAAAACCGGGAAGTTTCAGAATTTTTTCTTAGGAGTCATTATCCCAGACAACATGGTTTTTCAAAGATTTAATAAAATATACCCACCCTGTGTTTTCCTGTTGAGATATAATAAACGTCATATACAAGGATAACAATATTATCTTGCTTCATGACGAATTCTGCTGTATTTTACCCCCGGGGTGGGGGGCGTTATCTAACCGAAATCATATATCCTATCTTTCTTATAATCTCAT
>JAQUPD010000034.1 GCA_028716785.1 Fidelibacterota bacterium | reverse complement strand
GCAAAGGCAGATACAAGCATTAGGAGCGTGGATTTAGGCATATGAAAATTGGTGATAAGACCATTTATGATTTGAATAGGTCTTCCACCAGGGTAGATAAAAATATCTGTAAAATGTCCGCCGGAATTCACTTTTCCGTTTTCCGCAAAACTTTCCAGGGTTCGTGTAGAGGTGGTTCCGACGGCTATAACCCGTCTACCTTCGTCCAGAGCTTTGTTTACAGTATTCGCAGTGACAGTTGAGATTTCACAAAATTCACGATGCATGATGTGTAAGTCAATACGCTCAGTTTTTACTGGTCTGAATGACCCTAATCCAACACGGAGATTGACAAAAGCAGTTTCCACACCTTTTTGTGATAATTTGTCTAAAATATCCTGCGTAAAATGGAGTCCAGCTGTATGGGCTGCTACAGAACCGTATGTTCGGGCATAAACCGTTTGATAATTTTCCTTATCTGATGATTCGGGTTCCCGATGGACATAAGGTGGAAGGGGAATCTGGCCATGCTTTTCAAGGACATTCCAAAAATCACCTTGCCAATAAAACTTAACCAGCCTTTCTCCCTCTTTAAGAACATCAACAATTTCTGCTTTGAAGGTATCAGTAAAATTGACGATGGTCCCTGGACGTAAGCGCCGCCCCGGTTTGACAAGACATTCCCAATGGGATTCATCTCTTTGGTTTAACAAAAATATTTCTGCTTTACCACCACTTGCCTTGTATCCTTTCAGGCGAGCAGGGATAACCTTCGTTTCATTAAAAACTAACAAATCACCAAACTGTAGCAAATCAGGCAACATATCAAAAGTTCCGTGATCAATTTGACCGGTTTTTCGGTTTAATACTAAAAGTCTTGAATGCCCCCTCTCTTTTAATGGATATTGGGCAATGAGTTCTTCCGGCAGGTCATAATCGTATGCATCACGGTAGATTAGAGGATTTTTATCTTCTTTATACATTATTTTATTTCTGAATTCTGAGGACTCACTCCCAGGCTGGAGTTTTAAATTGAAAGAGTATTTTAAGTTTCTGAAAAGCTAATCAGACTTTAACTTTAATTAGACATAATTATTATGATTTCCGTATAATGTACCACCACAAAAGGAAAATAAGTCCAATTACACCAAGACTGATAAGCATGATGATGATATGATGTTTTTTCATTGTACAATAATCCTTCCCTTGATTTGTTTTAAAACTTATAAATAATTTATTTCATTATGAGAAAAACTTCAAGTGCTGATAAATAAGTGAGCGGGTGAAGGGAATCGGACCCTCGTATCCAGCTTGGGAAGCTGGTGTTCTGCCATTGAACTACACCCGCAGGTCAAAAAGCGAAAAAATATAGGTTAATTTTTTGATGAACTCAAGAAATTATAAGTTAAAGGATTCATGGGTATAGGGGTAACGAAGCTGTTTTGAACTTCCCTCCGTTTTCTTTAAATTAATATAAACATGTATTGAAAGGATTTTGATGAGAGAAACGGAACAAGTATCGGAACTCTTTAAGCAATTTTCCGGAGAATATCCCAGCTCGATTTCCCCACTCCCCCAATCAGGTTCTGATCGGCACTATTTTCGCCTTAAAAATAAGCAAGAGATGTCATTTATCGCAGCTACCAATCCGGATAAAAAGGAAAATGAAGCCTTTTTATCGTTTACTAAACATTTTAGAAATAAGGGATTCCCCGTGCCAGATCTTTACTACGAAGATATTGAAAATGCCTGTTATCTTTTGGAAGATTTGGGTGATGAAACCCTTTTTTCTTTTTCACAAAAGGTGCGAACATCTCAAATTTTCCCCCGTCAGCTTATCAATATCTACAAAACTATCCTTGAATTCCTTCCAAAGTTTCAAATTGAAGGCTATAAAGGACTGGATTTTAGTGTGTGTTATCCACGGGACAGTTTTGATAAACAGTCCATGATGTGGGATATGTCATACTTTAAATATTATTTTTTAAAACTTGCCCATATCCCCTTTGATGAACAACTTTTGGAAGATGATTTCAACCGCTTATCTGGTTTTCTTCTTCAGGTGGATTGCGAATACTTTCTCTATCGTGATTTTCAGTCCCGAAATATTATGCTTCGGGGGGAAACTTTGAATCCTTGGTTCATTGATTATCAGGGTGGACGCAAAGGCGCCCTTCAATATGATTTAGCCTCCCTTCTCTGGGATGGCAAGGCAGATATTCCCTACGATATTCGCACCTATCTGCTAGAATATTACCTGGATCAACTTGAAAAGTATATCCCTGTAAATCGATCAGAATTTACTGAATATTATTATGGCTATGTGCTGATTCGTATTATGCAAGCAATGGGTTCTTATGGATATCGGGGATTTTACGAACGTAAACGCCATTTTCTCCAAAGCATTCCTTTTTCCCTTAAAAATATCGCCTGGATTCTGAAAAATGTCGACTTTCCTATCGAACTCCCGACACTTTTCAATGTGTTGGAAGTGATGCTTGAATCAAAAGTTTTAAAAAAATTTACGAAAAATACTCAAAAATCTAATTTAATGATTACAATCAATAGTTTTTCCTATCAAAAAGGGATTCCCGAGGATCCATACGGTCATGGTGGGGGATTTGTTTTTGATTGCAGGGGGATCCACAATCCAGGACACTATGATGAGTACAAACATTTTACGGGAAAAGATGAAGAGGTAATTCGATTTTTTCGCAAAGAAAGCGATATGGACGATTTTCTTTCCTATATCTATCAACTTGTGGATCAAACTGTAGAGTCCTATATTGAACGAAATTATAGTCATTTACAGGTTAATTTTGGCTGCACCGGCGGGCAACATCGATCAGTTTACTGCGCCGAAGCCTTGGCAAGACATCTTTTGGATAAATACGACATCCATGTGATTTTGAATCATCGAGATATTGATTTATGGACACGCAAAACGTCATAGCGTTTATCCCCTCAGCAGGTTTAGGTACACGCCTAGGAGATGAAACGAAAAATATCCCTAAAGCACTTGTAGATATTCATAGCCAACCCATGATTTATTGGGTCTTACAAAAAATCAGGCATACTGGAATTTCTGAAATAGTTATCAATGTCCACCACCATGCCAATATACTCATCGATTGGCTTACAGATTACCAAAAAAAAAATCCGAATATACACATTCATCTATCCCTTGAAATCGGAAAGCTTTTAGATACAGGAGGCGCTTTAAAAAAGGCTCGACCCCTCCTAAAAAATTTTCCCCAAATTCTTGTTCATAATGTGGATATCTTTTCCGATGTGGCATTATTTCCTTTTTTAGCTGAGAGTCTTACCCAAAAGTACGATGTTCTTCTCCTGGTTACTTCCAGACAGACACATCGATATCTTCTTTTTGATCAATCCATGAGGCTTTGTGGATGGGAAAATCGAATAACAGGCGAGCAAATCCTCACACGTGAAAATAAAAAGGCCCTAAAACCCCTCGCCTTTAGCGGCATCTACACAATGAATTCCGAATTGTTGAGTAAAACACCGATTGAGGATGTTTTTTCTGTTATTCCCTGGTTTCTTCATTTGACTAAAACCCATAAAGTTTATGGCATAAAACATGACGTAACTCGTTGGTACGACGCAGGTAAGCCTCCCTCGTTAAAAGTGCTGAGGGAGATGGATATTCACGACTTTAAACAACTGACGGAGTAAAGATGGAACAGATTGATTTACGGAGTGATACAGTCACTCAACCCACCAAAGCTATGCTTGAAGCCATGATAAAAGCTCCCGTTGGCGATGATGTATTAGGTGATGATCCCTCGGTGATCAGACTTCAAAAAAAAGTAGCAGAACGCTTTGGAAAAGAAGCAGGACTTTTTGTTCCCAGTGGAACCATGAGTAATCAGGTAGCAATTAAGACTCATACACAACCGGGGCAGGAGGTTCTTTGTGATATTGGAGCGCACATTTACAATTTTGAAGGGGGCGCTCCAGCGGTTCTTTCTGGTGTGCAGATCCGCCCCCTTTTTAGCACAAATGGAATCCTCGATCCAGAAAAAATCAAAGAGAATCTCCGGTTTGATGATAATGTCCATCATGCCCCAACAGCTCTGATTGAAGTGGAAAATACACACAATCGGGGCGGCGGAACGATTATTCCTCTCGAAAATATTCAAAAAATCCGTACAATTGCCGACCAATACAGACTTTCTATGCATCTGGACGGTGCACGGATTTGGAATGCCCATGTGGCAACAGAAATTCCTCTAAACGAATATGCCCGCTATTTTGAATCAGTCTCTGTATGTTTCAGCAAAGGGCTGGGTGCGCCCGTTGGCAGTATGCTTCTGGGATCGATATCCTTTATTGAAAAAGCGAAACGGTGGAGAAAAGTGTTCGGTGGTGGAATGCGCCAAGCCGGCTACCTTGCTGCAGCCGCTGAGTATGCCTTTGAACATCATATAGAACGATTAAAAGAGGATCATGAGCACGCAAAATATTTTGCAAGCGAATTGAATAAATTAAGCGAACTTTCCATTCACATGGAATCCGTCCAGACGAATATCGTGATGATTGATATGGATCATCTTTCTGCTAGTGACCTTCAAAAACGCCTGTTGGCAGAAGGTCTTGTTATTAATCCCGTCTCTCCTACCCGCTTGCGCGCTGTTTTTCACCTGCATATCAATGATGAAAAAACAGAAAGGGCAATTAGCATTTTTCAGAAAGTGCTCTCTTCAATAAACTGATGTATCATTGATTCCACAATATCTAATAAGTAACTAAGTTACCTTTATGTCTCTAAGCTTTAAAAGAATATTTTTGATAAAACACAAATAAAAAAGTATGCAGATTGGGTGAGGAATTTTCCTTTTATTTCTCATCACCATGGCCTTAGAAGGAACAATGAACGATAACCATAAAAAAGATGCATACAACGACTCCTCGCCCGAAGTATATCAAGAATATCAAGTAACTGCACGATACAGTATACAGCCGAGCCGCATTTTTCAGAAAAATATCTCTACCATAAAAAGAAAGAAATCTATTGCTGCGTTGTGTGTGGGAATCCCCTCTTTTCTTCGGAAATAAAATATGATTTCGGTTCCGCCAAGCCTAGTTTTACAGATATCCTGCATCTAAAACTATTATAACAGATGTTGATACCCGTTATGGCATACAGCGGATAGAAATAAAATGTGCCAACTGTGATGCTCATTTAGGACACGTTTTTAAGGATGGTCTCGGAAAAATAGTACTCCGATAGTGTATTAACTCAGTTGCCATGACCTTTAAAAAGCACAAAGAAGATGTTATGTCTTCTCAATAAAGAAGCTTCAACGCTAATGCATATTTTCACATGATTTGTAGAATATCTTCATCAGGGTTGAAACGTCGTGCTTATTTATGTCTTTTTTTCAACGTTTCTACGATTGCTTCGAAAGATAAATCAAGGGCGGATGTCAATACAAGCAAATGATAGAGTAAATCGGCGCTTTCTTCCAAAAAGAACTTTTTGTCGCCTTTTAACGCTTCGATGATGGTTTCAACAGCCTCTTCTCCCACTTTCTGTGAGATTTTTGGAATTCCCTCTCGAAAAAGACGAGTCGTATAAGATCCTTCCGGCATGGTTTTTTTTCGATCGTTGATCAAGAGTTCCAATTCGGTTAAAAAATTTAATTTTTGAGGCTGGTTCGTTTCCTGAAAACACGTGTCTGCTCCTGTGTGACAAACAGGTCCAGTCGGTTCTACTTTGATGAGAAGGGTATCTTTATCGCAATCAGTAAGAATTTCTTTTACCGTTAAATAATGACCACTGGTCTCCCCTTTTGTCCACAAAGTTTGCCGACTTCGACTATAAAACGTTACTCGTTTTTCCTGGATTGTTTTTTCATAGGCTTCACGGTTCATATA
Source organism: Fidelibacterota bacterium (assembly GCA_028716785.1). Taxonomy (GTDB): domain Bacteria; phylum Fidelibacterota; class Fidelibacteria; order Fidelibacterales; family Fidelibacteraceae; genus Fidelibacter. The sequence goes on along the minus strand of JAQUPD010000034.1, from coordinate 14,058 downwards.
TCCCAACATCAGGACTTTCCCCGTGCGATTATCCTGAATAATGGCAGGAACGAGTTCACCAGATTTATTAAAATCGATCATAGTCTGACCTCAATGTTTTGTTTTGATAGATATTTTTTCAGTTCGGAAATTTTTATTTCACCATAATGAAATACAGAGGCAGCCAATGCGGCATCTGCTTTTCCTTCGGTAAATACATGGGCAAAATGTTCCATCTTTCCAGCACCACCACTGGCAATTATGGGGACATTTACTATTTCTGAAGCCTTGCGTGTCAATTCAATAGCAAACCCATTTTTTGTCCCATCGTGATCCATGGATGTCAGTAAAATTTCACCAGCACCCCGCTCAGTTCCCTCTTTCATCCACTCAAACGTTTTCTTTTTAGTGGGTGTTCTTCCTCCATCAATAAAAACAATATCACTTCCATTGCACTGTTTTGTATCAACAGCTAAAACCACACATTGACTCCCAAAGCGGTTCGCCAAGGCATCGATAAGGTTAGGATTATTGACAGCAGCCGTATTGATAGAGATTTTATCAGCACCGGAGTCTAAAAGAATTCCCACATCTTCCACAGAAGATATTCCCCCACCCACGGTGAAGGGAATGTTTATGGCTCGTGCTACCTTTTGAACTAGGTCAACCAGTGTTTTTCGTTTTTCAACGGTTGCTGTAATATCAAGAAAAACCAGCTCATCAGCACCTTGTTCCGAATAGGCTTGAGCTAGCTCTACTGGATCTCCTGCATCCTGAAGATTGATAAAATGGACACCCTTTACGATTCGACCTTTTTTAATATCGAGGCAAGGGATAATGCGTTTTTTCAACATAGCCATTCCTCTAAATCATTGAGATTCAAGTTTCCTTCCAACAACGCTTTTCCTATAATAACACCCCAAACACCCAAACGCTCTAATTTATGAATATCCGAAACATCAGCCACCCCCCCACTCGCAATAAGACGAATTGATGGAAACCGTTTGTAAATTTTTTTATAGAACTCTTCAGAAATCCCGCTCAGCATTCCATCTCGACTGATATCCGTCACGACAAACGTTTTAGCGCCTTGCTGAATTAACCATGACATTACCTCATGCCAAATAACCGGCGCCGTTTTTTGCCATCCGTGAATTCGAACCTCATCACCCAACAAATCCAGACTGATATAGATTTTATTTTCACCAAATATTTGAATGAGTCTGGCTGTTTTTTCAGGATCTTTCACTGCCAAACTTCCAATATTGACTGCAGAAACGCCCCTTTCAAGATAAAATGCAACATCTTCCTCTCGTTTCAAGCCTCCTCCTATATCTACACAAAGACTACTTTCCCGAACGATGTTCAGGATTACCTCACTGTTTACAGGATTTCCTGCTTTTGCCGCATCCAAATCCACAACATGAAGATGAGTAAATCCAGCATTTTTATAGGATATCGCCAAGGATACAGGATCCATGGAATAACGCTTCCGCTGGTCAAATTCACCCTGTTGCAGCCGGACAACCTGTCCGTTCATAAGATCAATCGCCGGGATAAGTATCATGTTTTCTCCAGAAAATTTTGCAGGATTTTTGATCCTACTCTTCCGCTCTTTTCTGGGTGGAATTGAACACCATAGTAATTGTCTTTTTCTAATGAAGCTGAAAACATCCTCCCATAAAAACAAAAAGAGCTCGTTTCTTTTGAAAGTTCAGCATAATAGCTATGCACAAAATAGACACATATTTCTTCGGAGATGTCGGAAAACAGTACAGACTTTGGGTTTTGCAGTGTATTCCATCCTATGTGGGGAATTTTTACACTCTTTTGGAATTTTTTTACGGTTGGATTGAAGATTGCCAAGCCATGAGCATTATTTTCTTCTGTTTCCCTACACAGAATTTGCATACCCAGACAAATACCCAAAAAAGGCCGATTATATTGCTTGATCATACTCGTAAGTCCCTTTGAATCAAGGTCTTTCATCGCCGATGCAGCCTCGCCTACCCCTGGAAATATTAGGCGGTCGCAGCAGTGTAAATGTTCTGGATCGTCACTGATTATATAAGAGACATTTAGACGTTCCAATGCCATGGCCACGGAATACACATTACCAGCAGAATAGCGAATAATACCCGTTTTCACAGGACTCCCTTCGTGCTGGCGGTTTGTGTGTTATCAATTTGTCTGCTCCAGGCTTGTCGGAGTGTTTTTCCAAACACCTTAAAAATTGCTTCAGCAAGATGGTGTTCATTTTCACCTTCAGCTTTTACATGGAGGGTACATTCGGCATTACGGACAAAACTTTCGAAAAAATGTCGAATCAATTCTGTGGGTAAATCTCCAATTTTTTCCCGGGTAAACGACACGTTCCACACAAGATAGGAACGACCTGAAAAATCCAGAGCTATCTGTGCCAGGGATTCATCCATGGGAAGGAGAAAACCATAGCGATTGATCTGTTTTTTATCCCCTAATGCCTGTTTAACTGCCAGTCCTAATGCAATAGCTGTATCTTCCACAGTATGATGTTCATCGATGTACAAATCGCCTTTAACGGTGAGTGTGAGATCGCTTTTACTATGAAAAGCTACTTGCTCCAACATGTGATCAAAAAAACCAATGCCTGTATTAATATTGGTTTTTCCGGTACCATCAATAGAGAGGACTAGGGATATATCAGTTTCCTGGGTTTGTCGCTGTAATTCAACCCTACGGTGAGCAAAACAAAGGATAGGTGGAATATCTTTCCAACCCTCCACAACAAAATCCCCCTGAAGAGTTTTATCATGGGTAATCAAAATACTTTTTGTCCCCAGATTTTTTGCCAGATCCGCATCGCTTTGCCGATCTCCGATTACATAGGAGTCTTTGAGGGCGTAATTGCCATTTAAATAATTTTTCAGGAGTTCTGTGCCTGGCTTTCGGGTCGGTGCTTTATCCTCAGGAAAACTACGATCAATGAGAATATCAGTGAAATGAATCCCTTCTCCTTCAAAAATTTGTAGCATTTTATTCTGAACAGGCCAGAATGTTTCTTCAGGAAAACTGTTTGTCCCCAATCCATCTTGATTGGTAACCATAACCAGTTCAAAATCTGTATAATCTACAATCAATCCTAAATTCCGAATAACGCCGGGAAGAAATTCAAACTTTTCCCAAGAATCGACCTGTTCGTCTTCTGGTTCACGAATCAGGGTACCATCCCTATCAATAAAAAGGATTTTTTTCATGAAAGGATCTCCTTTAAAGTGGTCAGAAGGCGTTCATTATCTTCCGGTCTGCCGATGGTAATACGCACACATTTTTCACATCGTGGAAGCTGACTGCGATCCCGGATGATGATGCCACGCTCTGCCAGTTTTCTCACCAGTTCATGGGCAGAATCTTTCACCCGAACTAACAGAAAATTGGCATCTGAGGGAAATACTGTTTCAATGCCACGAATCTCTAAGAGTTTCTGACGCATTTTTTCTCGTTCTTGCCGGATAAGTTCGCGCCGTTCATCATAAGGCCCTTTACTTTCTAACAAAGAAAGGGCTTTTTCAGCGGTAAGTTGATTGATATTATAGGGATATTTCACGGCATTCAAGTATTTGATAAGCTCGGGATTTCCGATGGCGATGCCCAGACGAATACCTGCTGCAGCCCATGCTTTGGAAAACGTTCTCAAGACAACCAGACGGTTGTAATGAGAAATTTTTTCAATCATACTTTTTGAATCGGAAAAATCAATATAGGCTTCATCCACCACAACCAATCCGGATGTTTCATGTACCAATGTTTCGATAACTTCTGGTGCAAAGCTATTACCCGTCGGATTATTAGGAGTGCAGACAAACGTAATTTTATCTTTTTCATCCACCTGTTTTATATAGTCTTCCACGGGCAGAGAAAAATCTTCATTTAGGAGGATATTTTTCACGCCAGCGTTCTGAATACGAGCTTGGACTTCATACATACCATACGTAGGAGGAAATTGGACAATCCGATCTTGTTCTGGTTCGCACGTAACACGGATTAACAAATCTATCGCCTCATCGCTGCCATTTCCAATAAAAAGAGACGCTTCCGGAACGGAGAAACATTTTGCAATTTTACGTCGCAATTCTCGCTGCATGGGATCAGGATAACGATTGAGGCGGGAATCGTCATCCCAGGGAGATTCATTAGCATCCAGAAAGAGCTCTGCTTTCCCTGAAAATTCGTTTCGAGCTGAAGAATAGGGTTTCAGTGCGAGAATATTTTTACGAATAATCCTATCTATATCCATGGGTTATCCTTTCAGTGCGTTTAGGCGAATTTGAACCGCTTCTGCATGGGCTTGAAGATTTTCTGCTTTGGCCATTGTTATTACGTGGGGACCTAATTCCTTCAATCCTTCAGGAGAAATGGATTGGGTTGTGATTGTTTTCATAAATGTTTTGACTGTTACACCACCTGTATTAACAGCATTACCTGAAGTTGGCAGAATATGGTTTGTTCCGGAAGCATAATCTCCGGCAGATTCAGGTGTAAAAGGGCCTACAAAAACAGATCCAGCATATTTAATTTGGTTTGATACATCGTGGGGATTTTCCATGTGAATTATTAGGTGTTCTGGTGCATAAAGATTTATTAAGTGTACTGCCTCCTCCTGATTTGGAACGTAAATAAGATAACTGTTGTCCAAGGATGAAACAGCCATTTCTCCACGAGAAAGATGAGATATTTGAACGGTGATTTCGGGAATCAGATCATTGAACAGTCGCTCAGAGGTTGTAACGACCAGCACTTGGCTATCAAAACCGTGTTCTGCCTGTGAAAGGCAATCGGCGGCAACAAAAGGGACATTAGCAGAATCATCAGCAAGAATAGCTACTTCAGAAGGCCCCGCTGGCAAATCAATACCAGTACCATAAAGAAAAGCTACCTGTTTTGCCAGGGTAACCCAGCTATTTCCAGGGCCAGCAATTTTAGCCACGCGAGGAATGGATTGAGTGCCATAGGTCATAGCAGCGATGGCTTGAGCCCCTCCCACAAGATAGACAGTATCGATTCCTAATGTAGTTAACGTATAGCCAATCACAGGATTGACACTCCCCTTTCTGTCAGGAGGCGTGCAGCAAACAATCTTTTCACAACCAGCCAATTGAGCAGGAATAACCAACATTAGAGCAGTGGAAAAAAGAGGGGCAGTACCGCCGGGAATATAGATTCCTACTGACTCAATAGGCAAATAGTGAAAACTACATGTCACGCCATGGCGTATATTTAGCGTATAATTTTCATTGCATGATGGAATCTGCTTTTCATGAAAGATTCGGATATTTTCAGCAGCATAGGCAATGGCTTCTTTCAAAGATGGATCGATAGAAGCTTCAAAATCCTCACGGTAAATTGGAAGAGTAAGAATTTCGAGCTTTACCTGATCAAATTTCAGCGTATAATTTTTTACTGCTTCATCGCCATTTCGCTTTACATCCTCAAAGAGTGTCATAACGGTATTGAGCATTGCAGAATCGGGGGGATTCTTCCGATCAAAAAGGCGTTTTACAAAATTCATGTTGGGTTTATAGAGCTTTTGCATATAAAATCCTCCTTACCGCACCATTTTTTCTATGGGAATAACCAGAATGCCTTCTGCGCCCATTATTTTCAGTTGCTCAATATTCTCCCAAAAATCATCCTCACTGATCACCGAGTGAATTGAATACCATCCTTCGCGAGCCAGGGGAATAATGCTTGGACTTTTCATGCCAGGAATAATCTTTGTAATCTTATCAAGTTTCTCTTTCGGAGCATTAAGGAGAATATACTTATTTCGTTCAGCCTCGCGCACCGCTTTAATCCGAAAAACGAATTGATCCAGAAGTGTTTGTTTTTCGAGAGGTAAGTCCCGGCCAACAAGAACCGCTTCCGAGGTCATCACCGTGATCACTTCTTTCAATCCATTACTTAAAAGGGTGCTTCCGCTGCTTACAATATCAAAAATTGCATCGGCCAGACCAATTCCCGGACTAATTTCCACCGAACCGCTAATTTCATAGATAGAAGCGTTGATGTTTTGTTTCTTTAGATAGGTTTTCAGGATTTCAGGATAAGATGTGGCAATACTAAGACCTTGTAAGTCCGCAGGTTTCTCAATAGACATATTTTTAGGAACAGCAATAGAGAGTCTGCACCGGGCAAACCCAAGCTTTTTGATAATTTTTAGATCCTTCTTTTTTTCCAAAATCACATTTTCACCCACAATGCCAACATCGGCAGCACCTTCATTGATACATTCGGGGATATCATCATCGCGCAAAAATAACACCCTCATGGGAAAATTGTCTGCATCAGCAATAAGTCCTTCCTTTCCTCCATTGCTTAGGCGAATCCCGCAATCCTTCAACAAGGATAGCGTGTTGTCATGAAGTCTTCCTTTTTTCTGAATCGCTAAGGTCAGCATTATCTCTCCTTTTGTTTATAGACACATACTAAAAAAGCCCGACTCAGAGGAATCGGGCTTTAAAAATTTATGGTAAACACACAAGATTTACCCGGCTCCTCCTACGGTTTTTAGAAGATGATGATTGCAGTAATGTCTTTGTGTGTTTTTCATTTGTGATGAATGTAAATGTTCTTTGGAATAAAAGTCAAATAAAAAGAATGAAAAATTGGAATTCAGTCTAGAATCATAAGCACGATAACACTTCACTGAACTTGTCAATAAAGAACAAAAAGTAACGATGTAAATGGTGTTGGATGAAGAGATGCTATGGCGGAATGACGTGTGACAATGGGTAGCTAAGAAATGCGTAAAAATTAATACAACAGAAAACTGGTGTGAATTTTAAGTTGCATGAAAGGATTATTTTTCATGATAATTTTCTTAAATTAACAGTGATATTAAGGGAATAAATACCAAAAAGGAGAGATATCATGCCGACAATTACCGTGGATGGACCCATTATAAAGAGTTTGGACAAAAAGAGAAAACTTGTCAGAAAACTTACTGAATCTGCTCGAGACGTTTATGAAATTGATGATATTGTGGTTCTGATTCGAGAAAATCCACCCGAAAATGTAGGAATCAAAGGGGAATTACTTATCGATAGGATGAAAAAATAGTATAAATTTTCATATATTGTGAAATCTTAAACATCTTTCTAAGAGGATACGAAAAGTATACCATCCTCAAAAAAGAGAAATACCTTGTAAATGCACATGGCAACATTTCGAATTGCACTGTTCAGAACGCATATTCTATCTAATATCCTAAAAGTAGGACTCTTCTTTTTAACGTTAAGTCAATATCCTGTAATTGGGCCTCTGCTTAAAGCAATGGGTAGAGTTTTTTTTAAAGTTGTCATGTATGTCCAGACTGTTAGTACTACGACAGGTGATCACAACCATAAAATTGTAACTCTCACGACTGCTGATGAAATTATCAAAAAACAAAAAGAAATTTATCTTTGTGAATGCGCTTGCCGCACATTGAGAAAAAGTTGCGACCATCCAATTTTTACATGTATGGTTTTTGGAAAAGTATCCAATGGTAAAAAAATAACACAACATGAAGCCTTAGAAATAATAAAAAGCTGTGAAGACAAAAATCTCGTTCACAATGCAATTTTTGTCTTAAACGTTCCTGTTGCCATGTGTAATTGCTGTAAATGTGCGTGTCTTGCAATTTTGGCGGACAAGTATGGTTTTGACTGCATAGAAGGCACTGGATATGTTGCAACTATTGATGAGCAACGTTGTAATCATTGTGGTATTTGTGTTTATTCTTGCCAGTTTGAGGCTATTTCAGATACTTTTTTCGTCGACAAAAATACCTGCAAAGGCTGTGGCTTGTGCCTTACCAAATGTCCAAACAAAGCAATTTCTTTTGTAAAAAACGACCTTTTCATTAGTGTATCATGAGATGAACAAGAGATTTAAAAGAAAGAGGATGGAAAGATACAGGATATTTGAACTCAACAATTTTTTTAAACACTTCATAAATATATCATTAATAATATTATCTTGCTTATTTACAAAGCCCATGTTATTTTATCCCCGGGGGATCTTATAGATAATCATTTTCATATATTGTAAAGAGACAATGAAGAGGTATGTTAAGGGTCAATTTTCATAATCAATAAATATTGTAGTCATTTTTTTCTTGTTGTTAAATGATCGCTTTATTATTCTGGATTTAATGTCTAATTCCTTCAAAAATTCTTACCTTTTGTTGTTTCAACTTTACACAATTCTTTCAAAGTTTTTCATTTCTTTATCCTCTCTTATCCCCCTTAGTTTCATCTTTTGTTTTTCTGCTCAAATTCATGGATAATTTAGATATGAAAAAATTAATAATTTTCTTTTTGTTTTGTTGATAATAGAATATCTCTGGGATGTCAGATAGATATGACATCGATTTTTGTTATAAGGTGTAAAATTTTATCTCCACTAACGTTTTTCTATGTTCAAATACTAAAAAAGCAATGTCCATTCCATTGGTGATATAGAGTTCATCCATTTTATAGATTAAATCGGGAGAACGTTCTGGAAAATTCAGCATGATTTGATTTCAAAACATTTTAGAGGGTCTTCACGAAAAGGAACCTCTCTTACTTTCCTCTATAAAATAACACGAATGAATAGCTATAATTCATTGAATTGCAAGATGTTATACGATATATTAAAAGCTATTTTTACAGGAATTTAGCAGTGCATCGATAGGATATCTGAAATCTTTTGTGGGGAAATTCACACTTTTAAAGTCTAAAAGATTTTTTTGTTTTTTGGAGTTGATCTTTCCTGTGATTATATCTTCTTTCTTGGGAAATTGTAGAGAAGATCGGAATTTTTTTATAAAATTGACTGTTACCTCTGAAGCGATAGCGAAATAGAACACAATGCACACTCATATTATTGCTGGTAAAGACAGCACTCCAGAAGAAACCCTGGAAAGAATTCAAAAAACGTTAAAATCTGAAAACTATGTCCTCGAAATTTTATCTGAACAAAACACCAATGGATTCTATTCTATTTTTATTGGGATAAAATCATCAAACCGATTTGTGGCTAATGGCAAGGGAATTACTCGGCAATTGGCACTAGCAAGTGCTTATGGTGAATTTATGGAACGATTTATGACCCGCTTTTATATCTATGATCTATGGTTAACAAAAGAAGATCCTTTACCCTGGGTCTATGATTCCAGTGAAATATGGACATCCACCCCGGAATTCTTTCTCCAATCTTTGATCCCCTTTTATCCTGACACAATCCTCAAACCTGAATATTGTTACGATATCAATCAATCTGAAGAAGGTGACGCGTACTGTTTTCTCCCTTTTAAAACATGGGATAATCGTTTATATCCCATTCCTATTACCTTTTGGCGGGAACTCTATACATCCAATGGGCTTGCTTACGGAAATAATCTCTATGAAGCTCGGGTTCAAGCCCTCTGTGAAATTATCGAACGGCATATAAAATTTCAGGTTATCCGTAACGGATTGTCTCTTCAAGAAATTCCAGAAACAGAGACAGATAGTATTTCTGTTTATCAACATGCCAAAGCATTATTGGCGCATTACGGACTCCAATGCAAGCTATTGGATGCCTCGTTGGGAGTAGGATTTCCTGTAACAGCCTTCCTCATTTTTACACCTACGCACAAGGATGCATTTCTATCCTTTGGCGCCCATCCCGATAAAGAGATTGCCATTCAACGAACGATAAGTGAAGCATTTCAAGGAAGGAATTTAGCACAAACAGGGATTGACTTTTTGAATCCCGTTGTAAATGATAAAACCTTGACTGGCCTTCCGGAAAATTTAGAGTCCCATTTCATTAATTCTACAGGGTTTTTGCATAAAAATATTTTTAAACAAGTCCCCTCTTACCCCGGATATTTTCAGACTTTTCAGGGAACATCCGAGGAAGAATGGAATGTATTATGTCAATTAATTGAAAAATCTGGGTATACTGTACTTACGAGAGATATTTTTTGGGAGGACCATACCGCTTGCCACATAATCGTTCCAGGATTTTCAGAAATTTATCCCTATGATGACATATTAAAAAAAGATAACGAAGGTTTTTGCCAAGCCCGAAATACCCTTTTATTGAGCATAAAAAACGGTCTGAAGGATATAAGGAAATTAATAGAAATATTAGAATCTCCTTATTTTGAACCAGAAAAGCCTTTTGGAGAAGCTCTTGGCATTCTTTTTCCTTCTTCTTCAAGGGCATCCCGCCTAATGATAAGAGACCTTCTGTTTTTGTTAGTTCTTGTGGAGGAAGGGCCAGAACACGCTTCCTTTTACTTGGATGAAATTGAACAAGTTACACCCCATCATACTGATTTGGAAACATTTAGAGTTTTGCAAAAGAGTGGGAAAAAAGAAGAAATTTTTCTCATTCTCAACGAAATTTTTCATTTTCTTTCTTAGATACGTTATCTTAAAACGTATTATAGTCCTCAAAAAGGGTGTTCTTATCCCCCATTCTTTCTTCTCTTTGGCCGTGAAATTTATCTTGCAATTTTGTACTTTATAATGGAACAACAACAAAAGGAGTCTGTATGGATAAGGAAATTCAGGACATTTTGGATCTCTTTACAGAAATCAACGCTATACCAAGAAAGTCGAAGCATGAAAAACAGATTTCAGATTGGTTGATGGCATGGGCAAAAGAACATAGATTTCAGGCAAAACGTGATAAACTTTTGAATGTCCTTATCAACGTTCCTGCTACGCCGGGTTATGAAAATAGGCCGGTAGTTATTCTTCAGGGGCACATGGATATGGTTTGTGAAAAAACGCCAGATTCCTCTCACGATTTTTCAAAAGATCCCATAAAAGTTCTCATTGATGGCGATTGGGTCCACGCTGATCAAACAACTCTGGGGGCAGATAATGGTATTGCCATCGCCATAGCCTTGAAAATTGCTTCTAATCCCTCGATAAAACATCCTGCATTAGAATTATTATTTACTGTTGATGAAGAGACGGGGCTTACTGGGGCCAGTGGACTTTCTTCTGATTTTTTAAGGGGAAAGATTCTTTTGAACATTGATTCAGAAGATGATAAAAAATTCACTATTGGATGTGCAGGAGGCAGAGATACAAACATAACATTTCAGCGGGATATGGAGGATATTAATTCTTCTAAGGCATATTCAATATCCATTTCGGGCCTTTCGGGTGGACATTCCGGGAGTGATATTCATAAGGGTCGAGCAAATGCAAACAAACTTTTAGGGCGTGTTTTGGATCATATCTATCGGGACGTTAACGAATTGCAACTCATCTCGATTTCAGGAGGATCTGCCCATAATGCCATTCCTCGGGATGCGAAAGCACTTTTTGTTCTTCCTTCTGTTATATCCGATCCTGCTTCACGTTATGAATCTTTTTTCTTAGCCCTTCAGCAGGAATATAAAACAACAGATCCAGGGCTTTGCATTCAAATTAAACAATTAACAGAATCGCCCCCAAAAGCATATTCACGCCCCTTAACAACGCGTATTATTCATACACTCATGGCCTTACCTCATGGCGTAGCCAACATGTCTGCCACTATTCCTAATCGTGTGGAAACTTCTTCAAATGTGGCAACCCTTACAGAGGATGAAGACAACCTTACCCTTCATACGAGTCAACGAAGTTCAGTGATGAGCCGGTTGGATGAAATTACCCGACGTATTGAGAGTGTTGGCTTTTTAGCTGATGCTCATGTGGTATCTGGGACTGGATATCCCGCCTGGCAACCTAATATGGATTCTCCCCTTTTGAAAAAATGTATCGCCGTTTATAAACGTGTCCATGGGAAAGAGCCGCTTATTGAAGTGATTCATGCAGGATTAGAATGCGGAGTGATTGGAGCTAAATATCCTGGGATGGACATGATTTCTTTTGGTCCTTTGATTGTTAATGCTCATTCTCCAGAAGAAAAAATGAGTCTTTCTTCGTTGGAGAAAGTCTGGAAATTTATAAAACCCCTTTTGGAAGAATTATGAAACTTTTTCAAATAAAAAAGAGTGATATGTTGGAATTTTATACTCCTAACAAGGCCCCATCTTTATCGCTTCCTTTTTACGAATCGGCAGTAGAAGCGGGCTTTCCCTCTCCGGCAGATGATTATATAGAACTCACACTTGACTTAAATAAGCACTTGATTCGAAATCCTTCTGCAACGTTTTATGTTCGTGTGAGAGGACATTCGATGGTAAATGCAGGGATTTACGATGGTGACATGTTAATTGTGGATCGATCTCTTGACCCCAAAGATGGTGATGTTGCAGTATGTGTATTGAATGGTGAATTTACCGTCAAACGGCTCAAAAAAAATGGTGGACAGATTGTCCTTGTGCCAGAGAATCCTGAATTTCCTGAAATGGTTATTACCAAAGACGACGATTTTCGAATCTGGGGCATTGTTTCTTATGTAATCCATAAACCCTGAGAAACACATGTTTGGTATTGCGGACTGTAACAACTTCTATGTTTCGTGTGAGCGGGTTTTTAATCCCTCTTTGGAGAAAAAACCGGTTGTGGTTTTATCCAATAACGATGGATGTATTGTTGCCAGATCAAATGAGGCAAAGAGATTGGGGATTTCTATGGGGACCCCCCTGTTTAAAGTCCGCGAAATAGTTCAGCAACATGCCATTGCCGTTTATTCTTCAAATTATGCTCTTTATGCTGATATGTCTCAGCGTGTTATGTCGGTTCTTGCACAAAGAATCCCTGCCATGGAAATATACTCCATTGATGAGGCTTTTTTAGATTTACGAGGATTTCCGAAAGATCGTTTAGAAAGGCACATTCGAGAAACGCGGGAGATAGTGCTTCAATGGACAGGTATTCCCATTTCTATTGGTGTTGCTTCCACGAAAACTCTAGCAAAAATTGCCAATCGGGCAGCTAAAAAAAAAGAGGACTATAAAGGAGTTTGCATTTTGGATTCGGAAGTGATCCGAGAAGACTGTTTAAAACACACTGGCGTCGAGGATATTTGGGGTATTGGTCCTCGTTTGACGCGTTTTCTTAAAGCTCGGGGAATTTTTACCGCGTGGCAGCTTGTCAACATGAATGATTCTTGGATTAAAAAGAATCTCACGGTTACAGGACTCAGAACGGTTTATGAATTACGGGGAGTTCCTGCCATCCCCCTGAAAGAAAAGACACCTGATAAACAGGAAATTTGTACATCACGTTCTTTTGGTAGGCCGGTAGACAACCTGCAGGAATTAAAGGAATCCATTGCAACCTATGCGGCACGGTCGGCTGAAAAGCTCCGCCAACAACATTCTCTGGCTAATACAATCCTTGTGTTTATCCGCACAGATCCTTTTAAAGACGATGTTTATCAGAATTTCAGTATCCTCCCCCTCCCTGTCCCCACAGCTTGTACCGAAGAAATTACTGAATATGCCTTAGATGAATTAGAGCGTATTTACAAACCAGGATACCGCTATAAAAAGGCCGGAGTAATTCTTGGCAACATTATTCCAAATACTGGAGTACAGCAAAACCTTTTTGATACACGTCCCCGAGAAAAAAACCAAAAACGTATGCAAGTGGTAGATTTTATCAATCTGAAAATGGGAAGCGATACTCTCCGTTTTGCGTCCCAGGGTATCAAAAAATCCTGGAAAATGAAACGAGAAAATATCACACCTGCTTATACAACGAACTGGGATGAAATTTTAACGGTCAGGATTTAGAAAAAGCAGCTGAAAGTCTAAAGTCGACAGTCTATAGTAAATAGATGTGTGTTGTGTGTTGTGTGTCAAGACATAGGTAACACTTTTGTGTCAGGAGATAGGTAACACTTTTGTGTCAGGACAGTGATAAGTGTACCTCATTAATTAATAGGATGTTTAGATTTATTTAATATATGAAATAAAGCATAATCTTGCTTTTTGACGAACAGGGCGTTATTTTATCCCCGGGGCCTTAATTAAACACACAATCCTTCCCATATATCATAACCAACTTATCATCAGACAATAAATCGAAGAGACGGACGGCATTCAACGTGTCGCTACGCGGCGTTCAAAAGATTCAAACGCTTGGCTCAGCCAGCGTTCAAAGATTCAAGTACCTC
>JAQUPD010000033.1 GCA_028716785.1 Fidelibacterota bacterium | reverse complement strand
TTAAAAAGCAGCAGGGATTAGCTATCTCACGGTCACAGAATAATACCATTGGTATTGTAAAAATTGAAGGTACAATCCTCAATAATGAACCTATTCTTGAAGATTTGGATGAAATTGCTTCCATTCGCGATTTAAAAGCCTTAATTCTTCATATTAACAGTCCCGGCGGTGGAGCAGCTGCTTCACAAGAGCTTTATTATGCAGTAAAACGGATTAAACAAAAATATGGTTATCCCATTGTTGCGGTGCTTACCTCTGTTGGAGCCAGTGGTGGGTATTATGTCGCCCAGGCTGCAGATTCTATTTATGCTCTTCCAGGAACTTTGACAGGAAGTATTGGGGTAATTATGGATTTCCCACAGTGGCTTGAGATGATGGAAAAAATCGGCGTCAACGTGGAAGTCGTGAAAAGTGGTAAATATAAAGATACAGGATCACCTTATCGAGAATTCACCCAGGAGGATAGACAGTATTATCAACAATTAGTGAATGATGTCTATGATCAGTTTATTATGGCTGTCTCAGAATCTCGTGAGTTGGATATAAATGAGGTAAAAACGCTTGCAGATGGCAGAATTTTTACAGGTCGACAAGCTTATAAATTGGGACTTATTGACCATTTGGGAACGGAACAAGATGCCATTGAAGCGCTGACAAGACAATTAGAACTTAAAGATACACCAGCCATTGTTCGTCCTAAAAAAGATAAATTAAGTTTGTATAGAATAATTTTTGGTGATGTAAGTCGTTGGGTTGGTTCTATCCTTCCTACGCCAACGCCTCAGATGATATATAAGTAAGAGGGGTAATATTATGACGAAAGCAGATGTTGTAGATATTATTGCAACGGCAACAGGCCTTTCAAAAGTCGAAACGGAAGCCGTCATCAATGGTTTTTTAGCAACGGTTTCTGATGCTTTAATGGAAGGTAAACGTGTCGATTTTAGAGGATTTGGAAGTTTTAGCGTCAAAAAAAGGGCATCAAAAATTGGACAAAATCCTGGGACGGGGGAAGCAGTTCCTATACCTGTGCGGTTTGTGCCTGTTTTTAAGCCCTCAAAAATGTTAAAAGAAGCTGTTGATAAAAACATGAAACAGTCAAGATAAGGAGGGCAATCAGTGCCTTGTGGTAGAAAACGCAAAAGAAGAAAGATCCGTAACCACAAACGGAAAAAACGTCTTAGAAAAAATCGTCATAAAAAACGAAAGAATTAACGAATTATGCCGGATATCCGAAGAAGCCGGCACACTTTTTGATTCTGAAGAGACGAAGAACGTGCAGCACTTTTTTGGATATTCTCTGTAAAAGTGCTGCCTTTGTTTTTATGGATAAAATTTATAGCGTATCAGACATAACTCAGCTTATAAAATTTCGATTAGAGTCGATAGGTGTTTTTACATTGGAAGGAGAAATTTCTGAAATAAAATTTCATGGTAGTGGACATCTTTATTTTACGCTAAAGGATGAAGGAGCCGTGTTACCGTGTGTTATGTGGCGGTCAAATACCTATTCTCTCACGTTTCGACCTGAAGTAGGGAACCAAGTTGTAGCATCTGGATGCTTAAGTGTTTATCCACCTCATGGACGCTACCAAATGTCTGTAGAAAGTATGCAGATGGCAGGTGTGGGGAATTTATTTGAGCAATTTGAAGCGCTAAAAAAAAAGCTAATGAAAGAAGGTCTTTTCGATGAAGAACATAAAAAATCTATACCTCTTTATCCGCGGAAACTTGTCATTATTACCAGCGAAACTGCGGCAGGCCTTCAGGATGCAGAGCGAATATTTGCGCAAAATGCCCCCCATGTTAATCGAATACTTATTCCTGCCAGAATGCAAGGCAAAGGGACAGCAGAATCCATTATTAAAGCTCTGAAGCATGTCTTGACCCTAAAGGATGTTGATCTTGTTCTTATTATCCGAGGTGGGGGATCTATTGAAGATCTCTGGGAATTTAACAGTGAAATACTTGTGCGCTACGTCTATGATTTCCCTATCCCTATTATTTCCGGGGTTGGCCATGAAATGGATTTTACTATTTTAGATTTTGTTGCTGATTATCGGGCGAGTACCCCAACAAATGCAGCAGAAATTGCATGCCGTGGCTGGAAAGAAGTTCCTCTTTATCTTAATCAAGCAGAAGCTAGGTTGACCACTACGGCAGAAAATATCCTAAAAGATGCAGAAAAACGCTTTCAATTTTTCTCTGATCGTTATCGGACAAAACTTCCTGAGACAGTCATTGCTCGGTATACAGAAAAAATAGATGGACTTACTCATCGACTGACAGACTGTATGGAACGTTATGTTTCTAATCTGTGGCATATATGGGAAAAAATGGATACAACGCTTAAACTTACTCATCCTAAAGAAGTTTTAAAAAAAGGATACGCTATTATTAAAGGGTCAGAGGGGAAAGTCTATACTTCAAAAAGTGATGCTCATCCTGGCGATCAATTTACAGTAACAATGCACGATGGTGATTTTCAGGGTGAAGTTATATAGAGGAGACAAATGACAGAAAAAAAAGTAAAAAAAGAAACATTTGAAGAATCCCTTACAAAGTTGGAATCAATCATCAAACGCCTTGAATCAGAAAATATCCCCCTTGAAGAAATGCTGAAACTTTATGAAGAGGGCATTTCTCTCAGTAAAACATGTAGAAAAGTACTTGAGGATGCCCAAAAAAAATTACAGGTTATCTCGGAGCAATTGAATGATGAAAACACCTCCACTTTTGAATAAAATTTCAAACTTTGGCATTTTGGCAAATGAACGGAAACTTCGTTCAATTCGACCCATTTTGGTTGAATTTTGTGATTATCTCTCTAAAAAAGGAGCCGATTTCGTCCTTGATGAAACACTTATTCAAAAGATTCCTGAATTAGCTCAATATAAACACTTGTCATTGGAAACATTGTTAGAGTATTCCCATGCTATTATTACCTTGGGTGGAGATGGCACCATTTTAAATGCTGCACACATAATTGGTACCCGGGAAATCCCAATCCTAGGCTTTCATATGGGAGAACTTGGATTTTTAGCTGAGCTTTCACGTTATGATTATCAAGAAAAAATGGATGATATTCTGCAAGGAAATCTTCTGATAGATGATCGAATGCTGTTAAAAAGTGAAGGGCATAATGGAAAAAGATGTACTTCTGAGTTTGCGTTGAATGATATCGTTCTTTTTAAAGGTTTATCTCCGCGAATGATGACAATTAAAGTTGATATTGATGGTGACTTTATGAACAATTACCTCTGCGATGGGTTGATCATATCAACTCCTACAGGATCTACTGCTTATTCCTTGTCATGTAATGGCCCAATTTTAACACCCGATGTTCCAGCAATTATTATAAACCCTATCTGTCCACACACATTGAGTCAAAGGCCTTTAGTTATTGATGCATCGCGGACCATAAGAATTACCTTTGAAGAGGTGCCTCAAGGAGCATATCTTACTGCTGATGGTCAACATGTTGAACGCTTAAATAAAAAAGGTGAAATTTTTATCCGTAAAGCGGATCACAAAGTAAGGCTCATTCGGTGTTTAGATTATAGTTATTTTAAAGTGCTTCGCCAAAAATTGAATTGGGGAAAACGATGAACGATATTATTCGATTGAAAAACATGGTATTTTATGGATTTCATGGTGTTGAAGCGTATGAAAAAGAGTGGGGAGGACGATTTGAAGTAGATGTTGACCTTGTGTGTGATTTGAAAGAGGCCATTGAAACGGATAAACTGACAGACACCATAAACTATGAAGCTATTTATCACTTAATTTATCAACTTGTAACAACGAAAAAATATTATTTAATTGAGGCACTAGCTGGACAGATATGCAAATCCGTCAAAGAAAGATATCCGAAAATAAAGCAGGTAACAACGCGTGTGCGAAAACCCAATGTACCCATTAAGGGAGTTTTGGATACAGTTGAAGTTGAAATAACACGATGAAACAAACAAGAACACCCGTATATCTTGGCTTTGGAGGAAATGTCGGAAATGTCAAAGAGACATTGATAAATGCCATTCATGATTTGGACGTATATAAAAATATTTCTTTTATTCAAAAGAGTTCCTTTTATAAAACACAACCTTTATATAATATCTCTCAACCTGATTTTATTAATCTTGTTGCTGAATTTTCCGTGGGGATATCACCCTTTGAACTTTTAAAAATTATTCAAGAAATTGAAAAGAAATATGGTCGAAAACGAGAGAGTACTCGGAGATATGAGCCACGGACTCTTGATATTGATATTTTATTTTGGAATCAATCAATAGTCCGAGAAAAAGAATTGGTCATTCCACATCTTGGATTTTCCGAAAGAAAATTTGTGTTAGAGCCAATGAGTGAAATTGCCTTATATTATTGTGTCCCAGGGACAGATAAAACGATTCAGGATTTTTTGAGGGAATGTCCTGATCATTCACGGGTGGAGAAACTTTAAATGCAGCGACCAGCATATTACATTGCTATTGAAGGTGTTATTGGAGTTGGCAAAACAAGTCTAGCTAAAATTTTGGCAAAACATCTCAACGCAAGACTTGTCTTGGAAAAATTTGAAGACAATCCTTTTTTGAGTGATTTTTATAAAGACAGAGAGCGATATGCTTTTCAAACACAAATCTTCTTTTTATTGAGTCGATATCGTCAACAGATTGAACTTTTTCAGACGGATCTTTTTTATAAAAATTTGGTGACGGATTACCTTTTCATAAAAGACAAGCTTTTTGCTTATCTAAATTTAAATGAAAAAGAACTCATGCTTTATGACCAGCTTTTAAGTTTGTTAATTCGACAGATTCCCAAGCCTGATTTGGTTATTTATCTTCAGGCAGAAACCAAGCGACTTATGAAAAATATTGCGCAGCGAAAAAGAGATTTTGAAAAAAATATTGATGAGGACTATATCGAAGCTTTAAATCAAATGTACAATCAATATTTTTTCAAATATAATGAAACTCCCCTTCTTATAATTGATACAACAGATATAGACTTTGTCCACAATGAGGATGATTTGAAAGAAATTTTGAAAACAATACAAACTCCCCCGGCAGGAACAAAATTATTCAGACCTGTGAGGAAGCCATCATGATAAAATATTTAATATATATCCTTGTCATTTATCTTGTTGTTACGATTTATCGACGAATTATACGGCCAGAGATAATTAAATGGCTTGAAAAAAAGAATCAAAAGCCTCGAATTCACAACAATACTCCTGAAGACGGAAATTCTCAAAAAGAAATTCCAAAAGAAGATATCATAGACGTAGATTTTAAAGAAGAAAAATAGATAAACGGCTACTAATAAAATATTTCTTCGATAAGATAGATTTTTCCCTGAATAAAAGAAAAATTCCATACAGTGTTATCGATTTTATGAAAAATACTACTTTGTTTATGCAAAATCTTCCAACTATGTAATGGGTCACAATAGTTCTTAAGGGAAACATTCTCTCTAAAACAAGGATCAATACGTTAATTGCATGTTCCGAATGTACATCTCTTGAAAATCTTTTCGACCAGCCAATTCATGATGTATTGCTTCCTTTGCCAGGTGCTGAATGATGGGTGTGTACGTTTTATTTTTCAGGACTAATTCACACCCTGCCAGGCTCCCATTACCAAGGTAGACAAAAGATTCTGAGGAGAGGGGTGGGAAAATGCCCATGTCTATACCGGCAAGGGGACGCACATAATGTCCAAATCCTCCAGCAAGAACAAAATAATCTAGATCTTTCACAGAAAGACTCATTGCTTTTAAAAGAAGTTGCCACGTAGCTGAAATGGCTGCTTTTGCCATTTGAAAAGCACGAATATCTTGGGGTGTGAGATAAATATCCTCAGAAATTTTAACCCCCTTTTTTTCATCAACACAAGAAATTCCTGATACAAAGCGGCCATCCTCTGAGATGATGTTTTCTTTCCATAAAGTATGAATAGTGTGAATAAGTCCACTCCCGCATATACCCCGAATTTTTTTATTTTCAAGAGTAATAGGGATAAAGTGCTCTTTATCAACTGCCAATAAATCAACTAAAGCGCCGGGCTCTGCCTGCATACCATGAGTAATACCAGCACCTTCCATCACAGGTCCTGCTGGTGCTGATGCTGCAATTGTTTTTTGGGGCGTACTTAATACAAGCTCACAATTGGTACCTAAATCCATCAATAAGTATGTCGCATTTTGAGGAAGAATTTCATGACATATCAGTAAATCTGCTGCGATATCTCCACCAATAAAACTCCCGATGCCGGGTAAAAGGGTAACAATTCCCTGATGATGAATTGCTAAACCTGAAGATTTTCCCTTAATAATTTGCATATCTGTAACGGGTGCCTGATAAGGTGCGGTTAAAAGAGAATCCATAGAAATCCCCAAAAAAAGATGTGTCATAACTGTATTACCTGCTAAAACGGCATGGACAATTGTTTCTGGATTTTCAGTGAGTTGATAAAGGAATTCATTTATTTTTTGAAGGATAAGCTTTTGTAAAATATTTTGCGTCTCTTTGGATTCAGTAGCTGCTGTCGCCCGTGTAATAATATCCACCCCGTAAGACTCCTGAGGATTTTGACCACTCACACTCTTTAATCGCTGTCCAGTTTTTAAATCATAGAGAGAAACTACTAAAGTGGTAGTTCCAAGATCAATGGCAACCCCATATAAAGATTGGCTCGATGCTTTTACAGGGATTTCTGGATTTAAGGGTACATCAGGAAGAAGTCCTTCCGATAAAATGTGCAACCCAAACCTGGTAGTTTCCTCAAAAATCTCAATAAAAGTATCTTTTGTAACACTTTGTTGACAGGCAAGGCGAATTCCCTTTTTTAATTCCTCGGGTGAAAGATGTTTCTGCTCAGCGGGTGTTGGAGGAGGAGGGTTTTTGTGATAAAGGACACGACATTTACCACATGTTCCGTATCCTCCGCAAGTTGTTGTGAGGGAAAATCCTCCTTGTTGAATTGCTTTATGCAATGCAAGTCCTGCAGGGACAAAAATTGTATGCCTTTTATGGGGTGTATAAAGGGTGAGAGCTACCTTTTTCATTCTATCTCAAGAGGTTTTATAAGAAGATTTTTTTCATAGGTGAAAACAACTTTTCCAGGAGGATCTCCTTTGCGTTTTGTGATATATTTGCGTTCAGTGCATACCACAGAAACAAGAGAGGCATGTTTTTCTTCACTATACCGTGCAGCTAAGGATGCCGCATATTCAATGACATCTCTCGGAATATGAGATTTCCCCTCCCGACGAATAATAACATGAGACCCCGTTGAATATCGTGTGTGCAACCATAAATCCCGTTTATGGGCATAATGAAAGGACATTTCATCATTATCTTTTGCAGATTTTCCCACCCAAATTCGCCATGAATGATAAACATATTCACGATAAGGAAGATGGATTGAATTCCGTTTTTTTGGATTTTCTGACTGTAAAAGGCGAGAAATTATGGTGCTGTTCTTTTTTTCCCATGTCTGTAAGGCTTTTAGAGTTGTTATTGTTGCTAATTCAGACATTTTTTCTCGAAGCATTTCATATTCTTTTTGAAGTGCTTTTTGTGTTTCAAGGGATTCCTGGTAAGATCGTTCTATTTTTCGGGCTTTTTTAAAATAATATTCGGCATTTGCTTGAGGAGAAAGTTCGGGTTTTAAAGGAATTTTTTCAAGATATCCCTTTGGACGTAGGGTTTCAGGAATCTGAATGTCAGAGTGCCCTGGTGAAATATCAGAAAGAATTGCCATGAGGATTGACCCGTATGTTCGATAGGTATCAATTAAAGTAGTTTTTTCTTCTGAATTTAAAAGAAGATGAATTTGTTGGGATACTTTATTAGCCCTCGAGGAAATGGCGACCATTAGGCGTTTCTTTTCGGGTTTAAAATGATAATCTTTTAACTGATTGATGACATAAGAGCGGTAAAGATCATAAAAGGTGTTAGGGTTAAAGGTTTCTGCTGGCTCAGGAAGCAGTACAAAACGTCCGCCAAGTCTTTTCCCATTTGCACGGGCAATGTCTTTCTGTAAGTCTGTCCAGGATGTTTTTGGGAATAATTCTGAAAGCCTTTTTTTCCAGTAGTCATTCAATCGAGGATCTTCTGCCAGTGTTGAAAATTGACGAGGTGTATCATCGAGAGAAATTTTTATTTCATCTGTTTTTTTAAAGGACCGGGTGATACCTTTTTTTTGAAAATAGATATTACTTTTTGGGGGACGGAACTGAATAATAATGGAGATATCCTGATTAAATATTAGCTGAATATCCCGGTCTGTTGGCATTATTTCTGCACGGATAAATTCAGCAGCATTAAACTCGGGAAAAATTAGGACTTTTTGTATTGGAGCATGCACTGTTTCAAGAAAAATAAAAGAGAAGGGGTGGTCAAGATGGATTCGAAGGGAGGGGCCTTGGGGATTCTCATTTTCAATAACCAATTCATTTTTTACATACGAGTAGCATTCCCGAAATGTCTCGCCGTGTAAGCGATTATTCATCACGTGACACAATTTTTCCCACACAAACCAAGAGGTAATCACACAAAAAATTCCTTATTGTAGAATGAGCGCTTGCAATTTACACATATTCATAAAGTTTTTGCAAAAAGATGGCAATATTCTGAATACATTTTAAGAAGTCTCTCGTGGGTAGCAATATCCTTAATTTTTCCCTGATCCAGCCAGATAATTTGAGTAGCTTGTTTTGCAGTGGCTTCCCGGTGTGTTGTTACTAGGATCACTCGATTGTGTGATACTTTTTTAAGTCTGCGCCATAAAATGCTTTCTGTTTTAGCATCCAAAGCAGCTGTGATATCATCCATAATCAGAATTTTGGGATCATGGACAAGAGCTCTTGCTAGAGCAACTCGTGCTTTTTGTCCTCCAGATAATCCAACACCGCCCTGTTGAAGCATGGTATCAAGGGTAAATTCACGCTCTGCTGCTGCCAGATAAAGGGCTCTTTGGATTGCATCATCCCCAAAATCCCTTCCCATAAGAATATTTTCACGAATTGAACCTTTAAAAAAAACTACTTCTTGGGGGATATATCCTATAAACTGAGCTAAAGCTTCTTGATCCATTTCACGAGGAGCTGCATTCGAAAGATAAACGTTTCCTTTTAAAGGAGGATAAATTCCCGTTGTAAGATTTAGCAAGGTGGATTTTCCACTTCCCACACTTCCGGTTACTGCACCGATTTCACCGGGAGATAGTATAAAACTGATATCTTTAAGGATTAGCTCTGAGCTATCAGGAAAGGCAAAAGAGACATGTTTAAGACGAATAACCGGCTGAGAAGGGTCTGGAATTTTGTGGCCAAATTCAATATTCTTCCCTTTTTCCAGATTTTCCAACCGGGTTATAGATGTTTCAACCATTTGTGTAGAAACAAAAAACCAACTAATTGTCCAGATCGTTTCTGTCATGCCGGAGAGATAAGCCACAAAAGCGTAAAATTCTCCCAAACTCATGCGGACTTGTTGGACATAGTATCCTCCGACAAAAAGAACAATTACAAGTCCAACCTGGTTAATCATTGCTCCTAAACTTTCAAGAAAAGAACGGACAAGGACAACCTTTTCTTCGGCATGAACCCGCTCTTTCATAACCTTACGAAATAGTTTTACCTGAGCCTTTTCAGCAACATAGCCAATGACAATACGAATACCCGAAAAGGCCGATTCCAGAACGTTGATGGTCTCGCTGGTTTTTTTCTGTCTAAGCGTATAAGCGTGCTGTTGGATATGTTCGGTTGTTGCAATAAGCCAGATAATAATGGGTAAAGGAGCTATTGCTATCAGGGTAAGCTGCCAATTTAAAGAAAGCATAAGGGCAATACTGAAACCCAGTGTAAGAAAAGCTTCGATAGGTCGGAGAATTCCAGATGCTGCATACCAGGCAATTTTTAAATCTCCATCAATATCATCGGTAAGACGGGTAATAAGGTCTCCCGTATTGTACTGGGAGAAAAATGTGTAATCTTTCTCCATAATTTCTTGAAAATACCGGAGTCGAACATCTTTCCCTATGGTTAAATTCATAAGATTTCGTGTTGCCGGAAGGAGCCATTGGGTAATTTCTCTCACAATCCCCACACCAAGAATAATCCAAACCCATGTGAGAATATTGTCATATTGAATATCTTGATTCAAATGGTCAATGACAAATTTAAAGATATAGGGATAAAGGGTTTTCGTGGCCATTGCTAGCACGGTAATCAGCAGGAGGATTCCCATACCTTTACGCCGAAGTTTCCAAAAGGGTAAAAACCAATGGAGAACGTGTTTCATGCAACCCCTTCTTGTTGTTGCAGAATTAAATCATAATAGAATCCCTTTAAAGCCATAAGTTCATCGTGATTTCCCATTTCCATAATTTTTCCATCCTGGATAAAAAGGATAATATCACAATGCTGAATTGTTGTAAGGCGATGAGCCACAATAAAACTTGTCCGACCTTTAATGAGCGTGTTAATGGCACGTTGAATTTTTTGTTCTGTGCCTGGATCCACGGAGGATGTCGCTTCATCAAAGATAAGGATAGTGGGATTTACAGTAAGGGCTCTGGCCACAGCCAAAAGTTGGCGTTGACCATAAGAAAGATCACTTCCTCCCTCAGCAAGATTATCGTCCAGTGAAAGATTGCGCTGAGCTAAAATTGAGTCAATCTGACTTAAGCGGATAGCATCGTATATTTGTTCCTTTGGGATATCTTCCCGAAAGGCAACCAGATTTTCTCTGACACTAGCGGGGAATAAGTAAAGATCTTGAAGGACCAAGCCAAACTGTTTACGCAACGTATGAAGATCAAAATTCCGGATATCGATATCATTAATACATATAGACCCTTTATCGGGATCGCGAAAACGGCATAAAAGGCTAAGAATTGTTGTTTTTCCACTACCGGTAGGCCCAACAATAGCGATTGATTGACCTGCGCGGACGGTAAAGGAGATCTTTTTTAAAACAGGAATATCTGGTTCATAGCCATACCACACATTGTTAAAATCAATGTGATGAATATCTTTTGGAAAGGGAACAGGATTAGGTGTTTCAAAAAGGATAGGTTTCATATCTAAGGTGGAAAAAATCCGGTCTGCTGCACCTCCTGCCCGTTGGATTTCTCCCAATTGTTCACTCAACATAATAATTGGCCAGTAAATGCGTGAAATATATTGTGAAAAAAGAATCAAAGCTCCAATTGTCATAGTCCCTTCTCGAATCCATCGGGAAGCAAAAAGTAAAACTGCACAGGTTACAATTACTTCCATAAAAGCTAATCCCCGAAAAATGCCATATTCCAAATATCCAATTTTTGCAGCAAAATTTTTATAGGATTCATTTTCTTTTTGAAGTCGGCCAGAAGCCCATTTTTTTTGGTTAAAAATCTGAAGAATGGAGACTGATTTTAAAAATTCAGACACAACCCCACTAATCGTAGCATATCGACCCCGTTCTTCCCTAAAAAAGGGACGGAGATACTTAAAAAGAAAATAGGACCCCCCAACAACGATAGGTAATACAGCCAAAACAATAAGAAAGAGACGGTAATCCACAATTAACAGCATTACCAAAGTGCCAATAAGCATACCGCCAGCCATTAAAACGCGCTGAATCATGGTAGAGGTAAGGGAAATTAGCCGCTGAGCATCTGATTCTATCCGACTCACTAATTTTCCTACTGGATATTTTTCAAGATAAGGGAGCCCTAAGGTGAGCATGTGATCAAAAAGTTTTATTTTAATGTCACTTACAGCTCTTACACCGGCAACTTGAAGAAGCCATGCAGCAAAAAATCCTACAATGGAAGAAACCACTATGGTGCCAAGATATAATAAAGCCACATTGCGTACAGGTGTATAATTATGAGAAGGAATTGCTTTATCGACAAGATACATCAAAATGCGAGGTTGAAGCAACATGAGCAAAACGCCAAGGAAAGAGAGAAAAAAGGCACCAATAAAAATTTTTCGATAAGGATAAATAAAAGGATAAACTTTTTTAAGAATATTTTGTGTTGAAATCGTCGATTGACTCTCTTCTTCAAATGGTTCGTATTCATTCCACCGCATTATGTAACTCTTTTTTAAAGTTCAAATTACGATTATTCCCGTAAAATATGCGAAGGAAATAAACGCTGACAAATTTTTTCACATCTTTTCACAAATCATCTTTTAAAAGAATAGCTTGTATTTTTTTAGGAAATGGAGATCTTTGTAGGGATTTATGGATGAGCGTGGAACCTTTAAAAAGATATTAATTTTTTAAGAAAGGCATATCCTAAAAATGGATAAAAAAATTGTGTTTGAATTAAAGACTCCGACTTTCAAAAGCTGTATATTATTGACAAGAAAAGGGAGCAATGATGGTTCATGTTTTGAATGAAAAACTAACATATTCTTGGAGAAATAAAAAATTTCCTTTAGTGATTGATCATCCTGATCATGATTCGGATGTTGTGCTTATTTTGGGACACGGGTTGAATAATGATATGAATGATGAGCTTTTGCACTATTTAGCGAACACGTTGGTTCGCGAAGGATTAACGGTGGTGCGATTTAACTATCCTTTTGCAACAAAGCGATGGAAAGTATATCTTCCCAATCCCCAAAAATGGCTTCTTCTTTATCAAATAGTTCTTGATCACGTAAAAAATCTATCCTTCATTCCTAAAAATGCCTATTTTTTTACGGGAGGGAAATCGTTAAGTGCTTTAGTTTCTGCACTTCTTTTTGAAGAACAGGAAGTAGGAAAAATTTTTCTGGGAGCACCTCTGGAAATTCGAAAATTATTCTTTCCCCTTGCAATAGATACCACAATTTTTGACAACTCAAAGGTCCCCATGTTGTTTATTCAAGGAGGTAAGGATCCTTTTGCTCCCCGTAAAAAATTGGAGCTTTTGATGGGAAAGTTAAATCCCCTTGGCCATCTTTTACTTATACCTGAGGGAGATCATTCCTTGAGGATAGCGAGCAAAACAGACCGGATGCAAACAGAACTCTATCAGGAAGTTTCAGATATTATTTTATGGTTTATTAGTGAATGTCTTCAAAAAAAGATAAAAAAAGAAGAAACTACTAATTAACGGTTTAATGTCACTTTTTCTATCAAATTGTTGGTTAAAAACAGAAATAGAAAAAATTATCAAAAGAGATTATCACAAGTTGATAAAATATTTTAAATTATAATATTTGTATCAATGAAAAAGAGGAACAAGAGGTGCCCAGATGGAATTTTTGATTATATGTGGGGTTGTGATTATCATACTTTTACTTATTTGGTTGGTAGAGTATCGATATCGTAGGCCGAATCAGATTGTTTTAAGGGAGCGGAAGGGTATTGTTGAAGAGGACAAAAAGCGGTGGTATCCACGGCATACATCTTTGGCATTTCCAGGAAATGTGTATGGCATCCAGTCCCAAGTAGATGCTGAAGCACGAGGGAAATTGGGAGTCCGCATTATTATGGATATAGCGGTAGCACCTGCCCGGGAGCATCTTCATGGGTTGGTTCGAGCAGGAGGATGGACACCGGATGTAGTGATTCACGCAACCCGCGAGTTGGAACGGCGGATTCATGCCCTTATTCGTGAATTTACTGAACAGAGGGATATTGATTCCCTACAGACAGAAATCTTGAAAAAACAATTAATTAAACAAGTTTCTGAGACAGCAATGCTTTTGGGATTGGAGTTGGATAATCTTCATATTCAGAGTATTGAACCTTTAGAAAAACGCATTACAGAAGCAATGCAACGGCGTGAAGCAGATCATATATTGGAAGAAACAGAAAAAGCAAGTCAGCAGGCACGGGTTGCAGCTGAAAAAGCACGCATTGAAGCAGATACAGAAATTTTAGCTCAGGAGCATTTATTCCAAGTAAAGAAATTAGAACTCCTTGAAAAGGTACAAGCTAAAGAAGCAACTTTGGCTGAAGCGCGGGTTCGTGAAGAACAAAAACGACGGTTACTTCAGATTCAAACAGAGCGTCAGGAGTTGGAGCTCTTAAATAATCATCCTGAATTAATTCTTCTCTCCCCTCAATTAGCACAGCTGGCTGAATCTTCACAGCAGCTTAGAAATGCCCGGACAGTTGTAAATCTTCAGGGGATTGATGGGGAAGCTGTAAATGTTTTTCAAGAAGTTGTACGGGAAGTATTGAAACGTTTACAGAAAAATGAAAGCAAAAAATCCTAAGATTCTGTTTTTATGCTGCGAAAAGACTCACATATTCCTCATCTTTTACCTTTACGGACGTCACGTATCTCCGAAATAAGTGAACTCACGTCCAGTGTTGGTGTATCGGATGTTACACGGGTAAATTTTCATATTGGGAATCCTGTTCAAGATATCCGCTTACAAGGTGTAACACTTGCGCTTTTAGCAGGTAATGAAAATCCAGGTGAGCATTTCCTGTGGCCTTTAATTTTGAAAGCAACAACAGCTAGCATTCCCTATGCTCCGCGGGGAGGCTATCAAAGTCACAAAATTACTGATCTTATTAAAGCCATCCATACTCATCTTCTAGAGACAGAGCGTGAAGGGTTGGAATATAATATGGGTGAAAATGGAGATCCGAGGGAGATTATTTTATGCTCCGGAGGCTTTTTTGAAACACTCCGAGTTCTTTTTAGAGTGCTCAATACGTCCCTGGATGCTGAATATGCTCGTATTATTCCCGTTGATTGTGATTTATCTCTTATCGCTAACGATTATTCTCGTCTTCGTGTTATACCGCATCCAAAAACTCCTGAATCTCTCTTTTTTAAAGAACAAACTCCTGTTTTTTTTATTTTTGGAAAAATCCTTACAGAAACCGAACGAAAGCAATATCGTCAGTTAGCTCTACAGTTTCCTGTAATGTTTGTAGAAATAAATAATGCTCCCAATCATCTTTCTCTTTCTCGTGAAGCTGGGTTGCGTGACCATGTTCTTCGCTTTCTCAGCGCTTCTGTGTTTGATTCTCGCCTTGCTTTTTTGCCCGTCGTTACGGTTCTCGGAAATAGCACCTATCTTCAGTACATGGAAACCCTTCACTTTGAACTTAAAGGCACACCATCAACATCTGAGATTTGTGCCATGGAATCTTTTATCATGGGGGAAACAGAACTGTCTTATACATCTGAAATTCCTCCTGAAAAAAATGACGATCCCCCTCCTTTCTTTGGGATACATTTGAAAAACCCAAATCTTGATGCTTATTGGGAAAGAACCCAAGAGATCACAAAGAGACTTTTAAACAATTCATTCATTTTTAAGAATAATACCATTGCAAATCCCTTAGCACCCCTGAATCGGGAAGAATTACTGGATTTTTATGGACACTTGAGTCAAAATCCTGAAAAAGTTGTAGATTTAGAGAATTCTTTTTTGGCAGAATTTCTTCGGTCTTATCCATTTTATTCCCAAAATGAGTGCTGTGTAGTAAGTGGGTCTGCACGGACAGCCCTTTCTCTTTTAGGCCAGCACTGTGGTATTGAAGAAGTTGTTATTTCAGATATAAGTTGGAATTATGAACATGCATTTCCTGTTTGTCATCCTGTTCCTTCTTTACCAGATCTATATCCCGACGCAGCGGGAATTTTAAAAACTATTGATATTTGTCTGCAAAAGGATCCTACGTGGTGCAATAAAGGCGCTGTTATCGTGAATACGCCTCACAATGCAACAGGACTTGTATGGCGAGGGGATGTTTTAGATTTCCTCATTAAAGAATTAACGGCTCGGAATGTTCGAATCATTGATGATCTTTCGTATTATGGCATTGCACCCTCGGAGGATTTTAAACCCGAGCCATCACTTCGTGAGCGTGCATTAAAACTTAATGAGCGCGGTATTATTTCTAATCAGGCTTTAACGTTCATTATTACTGTTCACTCCCTTTCAAAAACTGATTGTCTTGCTGGTGTTCGCCTTGCCGTTGCTCATATCCCCGATAAAAAAATACGGCAGCGATTTCAGGCATTAAATGCCAAGATTGAACCTAATCCAACAGCCCTGTTGATTGGACTCCTTTTGTATAAAAATTCACCCTCTCATTTAAAAAGAATGCGTGTTTTAAGAAATCAAATTCTAAATGAAAGAATGAATGCATTGAAAGATGCTGAGATTGAACTGCCCTCTTTTCGAAATCAGCAAGATATTGTGATTCATCGTCCTGAGGGTGCAATGTATCCCAGATTGGAAATTAAAAAACTGCCTCAAGGGGTCTCCATTGATTTATTGGCGACTGAACTTGCTGCGCAAGGGATCGGACTTATTCCTTTAACAGCTTTTGCAAGGACATCTTTTGGATATGCAACAGCGTATAAGTCGTTTCGACTTACGTTGGGAGGTAGTGATTCAGCCGATGATCTGCATTTTAAAACCCGACGCATGATTATTGATCTGAATCGAATTATTCAAGCAAAGGCAGCGTCGGTGCAACGGATAGACCTTCCTAAATCACAACTTTATGAACACTTTCAAATATTCCAAAATTCTCAGTGGAATACTCTTTGCAAAGAGATTATTGATTTAAGTCTTAAAAAGGGAATAAATCCCATCCGGAAGCGAAATTTGTCCCTTGAGGGTGTGTCTGGTTTTAAGCCATTTTTAGAAGAGCGGATTCAAACCTTTACGCAGCAATTTAAGGATGCGTGTTCTCTGAAGGCTGTTCAAGCCCTTTGGCTTCGTTCCCAAAAATCTCAGCTGTTAATGCAAATGCTCCAGGATGAATTTTACAAAGAAATGGAAGAGGAGCGAATTTATCGTTTCAAGCACCGACTTTTTGATCGAACGGTTCATCCCACTCAAATACATGCCTTGCCTGTTGAACGGGATTTTCGGAAAATTATTGAACTTATTGTCCAAGAAGAGTCGGTTCCAGCCTCTCTTAAAAAACATCTTGCTCAAAGTCTGGTTGAAGAATTTTTAGGGGAAAATGTAGCAATTTCATCGTCTGAAGAAGCGTATGAACTTATTTTGGATGTAAAAGCATGGCAGGATGCGGAATCGTGGCTCCAAATAAAATATGGCGTGGAAGTCCCTGTGCTTCTTTCATTTTGGAGCGACTGGGATGGTAGCTCCCGACCAAGCGGACAGGGGCATCGGTTGGCAGCAGCGGTTGTGCTTTATGATGTTCAGCGCATGGCACAGTTATTAAAACATGCCCGAAAAATCGATCCAACGTTTATCCCCGATGAAACTCTCTGGAAAAAAGTCCAACACCTGGATGAAACAACACAAAAATTTTGGAAATTACTCAATCGCATTACCGATTTAACGGCAGAATTGGCCAAACGGTATCAGTCCCTAATGCCCTACGATTTTGTTGCACCAACCACTTATAAAAAGGTTTTAGGCAAAGTTGGGCTTTGGAAAGACCCTGCACAAAAAATTTGGCAGCACAATGATAAACTAGAGAAACAAATGCTAAAGCTTCGGGAAAAGCGGCGATTTTGGTTAGATTATTATTTTTCACTCAACAAACAACTCCGGAAAGAAATTCATGATTTTATTCCACGGATTGCAGGACGGCTAGATGATCCTACCGTAACACTCCCTTTTATCCAATTTAAAAGTGCTGTAAAACGCGTTGCCCTTACACCTAGAATCCATCAGAAACAAATTTTAGATCGCGACCAATTTGCCATTGATACAACGGTCTATAATATTTGTGAAATAAATTATTTGGCTCAAAAAACAGGACATCCTCGTTTTATTCCAGCACTTCAAATTAGCATGAGTGATACACCGAAGTCTTTTATTACCTTGGATCGTAAATTTACTCGTCAGCGTGAAATGTTAAACCGTAATGTAGGAGATATCATTCCACCTGTTTGGCTAATTCCTCTTTTTGAAGATAAAGATCGGATTATAACACTTCGGGATTATTTGGACGAATTGTGGGCTTACGCCATGCGGACTCGTAAAGTGGCACAAAGTGAAAAAGACCGTTTTAAGGAAAT
Organism: Fidelibacterota bacterium; assembly: GCA_028716785.1. Taxonomy (GTDB): domain Bacteria; phylum Fidelibacterota; class Fidelibacteria; order Fidelibacterales; family Fidelibacteraceae; genus Fidelibacter. The sequence goes on along the minus strand of JAQUPD010000033.1, from coordinate 2,001 downwards.
GGTCTGTGAATTTTTTATTGCAGGATCAGATTTGAGTCAGCAAATGGGTCAACCTGGGAGTCAGGAATTATATCAAAAAGCGCGGGTAGATATTAAAGAGTGGCTAGCCATGCGGGAACTTGCGGCAGATGTCCGTGTGAAACTTGGCAGTGGAGAACCTATGCAGCGCCAGGGTGGATATTATGATCCCCTTGCGGGTAACCCTTTAGTTGTACCAGAAGGATTAAATTTTCTTCCTGATGGTCCCCTAAAATTACAGCTTTTGTCAGCACGGTTTCCTCTACGTGGCATTTGGCAGGGACGGGAATTTAGGACATTTCAAAGTACGGTAAGTGAAACCATCAGAAACTTAAATCTTGAAGAAAGGGTTGCTCTTTATTATCACCTTGTTAAGTCATCGGGTGAACATGCAGAACAGGTAAGACAAATGAATGAGACCTTTCAGCGAACGCGAAACCGGTCTGTGATGCAGCGTCGACAGATGATTGAATTTATTTATGGGTATACACCTGATAAAGCAATGGATCATTTTGTAGAACTTCATACGCGAAATTTTAGACAAATCCTTTATGGTCGTGAGGATGATTTAACGGGGCTACATCTTGTGAGTTATTTTCTTTCTCGAATTGTCCCCACCTTGCGTGATCGACCGACCGTACGACCTGTAAGTTCCCGAGAGGAGCATGAAGTATTACAGCGGCTTGCTGGGATTATCCCCATGGCAGAAAGTGGCAGTATGCTCCGTGCTATTGGTCATCAACGGAGTCAAACGGTTATGATTGGTGTGAATCAACTATCAACAGGACTTTTCAGGGCATTTCGACAATTTGTAGAAGATCCGACATGGAAGGGAGAGGGACCCATCATTTTGAGGGAGAGAATCTTAAGTCGATTACCCTGTTTAGATATTTTAAAAACACTCCGTTTATATCAAGATCCTGATTTACGGATAGCAAAGGAAGCTGCTTTGGCATTTCCTCCAGGGAATTCTGCTTTTGCTGCTCTCGAAGAAGATCATCAACTAATAGCAGAAATGATTCCTCTGTTACAGGAAGAAGTATTAAGGCGGTTGGGACTCCCTGTGCAAGATATACTTGTTGATGGTTTTGTGGATCCTGATATCATCTCTACGCTTCATCCTGAGATTGCTGTTCTCATGCAGGCGGATTTCATGAACAGAGATATTGAACAATTTTTAAGCTTTCTTCATCATATTTCTTCCAAAGAGTGGCTTCAATCAGTTTCGAAAGAATTAGAAAAGCCGAGGCATATTTCTGAGCATCGAGATGCTATTTGGGAAATTGTTTCAGAGAGTGTTCTTGAAAAAATAAAGAGTTTTAATGAGCTTGCAGCGGCATTAAATATTTTATCCAACATTTTTCCTCAGGGCGGATTAGAAGAGCATGGGGGAAATAGTACAGGCAATCTTTTTCGACAAGTATTGCGAATGCCTTCAGTCCAAGAGGATGATCGATTGAGAATGTTATTAATGGAAGCCGTGCGGATTCTTCGCCAAGCCACAACCCAGGAAACAGAGATTCCTGTGGATGTCCTTCGGGTCATACGAGATGTTCAGCAAATCATTAAAATGGAAGAAACACCTCTTAAGTTATCAGAGCGGACCTTAATTCAAGCTCATTTATTGGCAATTGCCCGATTAACGGGTGAAAATGGATAAAATATAGATAGAACGAATATCCTATTACAGAGCACGTAGAGATTTTTTAAAGATAAAAATTTTTAATCTGGAATATGAGATAAATAACGAGTAATTAAACTTTTAAATTTCGTGATAGCAGGGATTGAACGCCGAGCAGCGGCACTGGAACGCCGAACGCAGTGAGGAGCTGGAATCTCTTGAATACTGCAACAGCGGTGCTTGAATGCCGCACGTTGGGTGCGACACTTGAAGAGATTGTCTGATGATAGGTCGTTTATGATATATTGGAAAGATTGTACGTTTGACTGAACCCCCTGGGATAAAATAACCCCCTGTTCGTC
>JAQUPD010000032.1 GCA_028716785.1 Fidelibacterota bacterium | reverse complement strand
AATTCTGTGCAAAGAACGTAAAGTTTCTATTTATTCTTTTCTTCGTGTCCCTGACAGGTTAAAATGTGAACAATTTCTCCAAAAAATATCCTATGATAATCGTTCTCTTGATATTTTGTATGAATAAATTCCTTTAAAAATTTTTGAGGATCCATGTCCTGTTGATACATTTTTTGACACTCGATAATAAGTTCAGCCTCTTCAAAAGATGGTGACTTTACATGATCAGAAGCACACGGTGTGAGGGATGTTTTGGATAACTTATCTTCATCTCGACCAGAATGCGAACCTAAATAGGAAAGATCTTCTTTGTATTTTTCAGGAAAAGCACATAACGTAAAATCTTGATATTTATTTATAAATTGATAGGTGTATCGTGTTGGCCGCACAACAACCTGAGCAAAAGGGACAGACCACATATAACCAAGACTTCCCCATGAAATGACCATTGAATTATAATATCCCCGCTCAAAGTCCCCAACACTAAGTAAAAACCATTGATCATCCCATAATTTGAATATTTTTGTTTCAAAATCTTTTACATCAATCGGTTTTAAATCCTTTTTCATGAATTCTCCTTTTATGTGATAACTCTGCTGAAATTTAAGGATTTCATCATAAAATAAAAGACGGGAATATATTATTTCTGTGAGAAAGCTGTTTTTCATGGTTTGTGTAATATTTATATTCCATAATAATCATCATTTCTTTCATCTAAAAACAGGAGATAAGATGACAAAAAAAATAAAAAATGATTTGCTTAATATGAATGAAGAGGAATTACGAAAAGAACTTGAAGAGTTTAAAGCCGAAAAAGAAAAGATTCGTCAAATTATTGGACAAATAGGAGGTGTGGAATCTATAAAAAAAGATAAACGAGTTAATATCCTGTTTATCGTTCTTGTATGTGTTTTGTTTACCTTTGATATTTTTCGACAATTATTTCATTTTGCAGATTTTATTCCAACAGTACTCTCTCTTGAACTTGGATTAATGCTTATATCTATTAAACTTATATGGATGATTCATAAGCAAATTAAAGTTAATCACTTCCAATTCCACGTTTTGAATTCTATTGAATTTCGATTGAATGATATCTCAAAACAATTACGAGATCTGAGAAAAGAGCAGAGTGAGAAAACAACTACATAGAGCATTAAGAAATAGAAAAGGCATGTAAATTGTCACAAATCAGAAATCCTTTCCTAACTAAAGAATGTCTTAACAGGTTACGCCAGGAAATGGCGAAGCATCATATTGCTCTCTGGTATGATCATGGGAGCGACCCTCATTTGGGAGAATACATTCCAGAATATTGGAATACCCGCCAATGGCTTTCTGGATTTTCAGGATCTGCTGGAAAATTGGTCATTACTCAAGATTTTGCAGGTTTATGGACTGACTCACGATATTTTATTCAGGCTGAAAAAGAGCTTATGGGGACTGAATTTGTTCTTTTTCGCTCTGGAATTCCCGGTGTGCCTTCCGTTGAAGCTTTTATCTTTAAAAATTTGCCACTCCATTCTGTGATTGGTTTCAACGGAAAATGTATTCCAGCTGCTCTCGTTGAAATATGGGCAAATCTTTTTTCTGAAAAATCTTATAAAATAAAAGATGATATAGATCTTGTGGATCAGATTTGGCATGACCGACCACTCTTGCCCATGAACCCTGCCTTTCGTTATGCTCTTTCCTATGCAGGGGAAACAAGCTCACAAAAAATCAAACGACTGCGGGAGGATTTGTTAGTACACCATATCGATGGCATGTTTATTGTCCTCTTGGATGAAATTGCCTGGCTATTGAATATCCGAGGGAATGATATTCCTTTCTCACCTCTCGTTCTTTCATATCTTTGGATTGATCAACAAAAAGTCGTGTGGTTTATCGATCCTAAAAAAGTCCCAAATCCACTTTTAAAAGAACTCACAAAAGAAGAAATTTTCTGTAAACCGTATAGCGATGTCGATAAGGTTTTATTAAGCCTCTGCATGGGGAAACATGTTTCTCTTGATCCAACAAAAATCTCCTACCATTTTGCAAAAATTATCAAAAAAAATAGTTTACAATGTAAAGAGACAGAAAGCCCTATAACTCATTTTAAAAGTATTAAGAATAACACAGAGCAAAAAGGGATTCAGCAAGCTCATATTCGAGATGGCGTTGCCATGGTGCGATGGATGGTATGGCTTCAAAATAACCTCACCAAAGAACACCATACAGAATATACGATAGCAGAAAAATTAAACGCTTTTAGGGCAAAACAACCCCTCTTTCATGACCTTTCTTTTTCCACGATTGTTGCCTATCAAGAAAATGGGGCTATTGTTCACTATATACCAATAAAAGAGTCTGCCGTTACCGTTAATCCTTATGGAATTTTATTAGTTGATAGTGGAGGACATTATTTAGACGGCACAACCGATATTACACGAACACTTGCTTTGTCTGAACCAACTGCAGAACAAAAACACTTTTTTACGCTTGTTTTGAAAGGACTCATACATTTGTCACAAGTCATCTTTCCCGAGGGATCAACAGGGGCAAATCTTGATAGCTTGGCTCGCCAATTTTTGTGGCAGGAGGGATTCAATTATGGACATAGTACGGGTCATGGTGTAGGATGTTTTCTCACTGTCCACGAAGGACCCCAACGCATTTCATCAACATCAATGGTTCCCCTTAAAGCAGGTATGCTTCTTTCTAATGAACCCGGGATCTATTTTGAAGGGAACTATGGCATCCGAATCGAAAATCTTATGATATGCCAACCTTCCTCAAAAAAAGGATATTTCGCCTTTAAAACCGTTTCTCTGTGTCCTATCGATCTCTCTCTGGTTGATACTTCCTTGTTAACACCGGATGAACGCCACTGGCTTAATGCCTATCATGCAACTGTTTGTGAAAAATTGTCACCCCATTTATCCCCAAAAGAAAAAAAATGGCTAAAAAATCAAACTCGAGACATATAAATTTTTAAAAAAAGATTATTTGTTAAGAATTGAGTGACTTTTTGATTGTTTTCTTATTTTTGTCATTTTATATTTTTTAAAAGATGTTTGACTAATTAACTGAGTGGAAGACAATGAAGCATAAAATTCTTGTTTTATCCGTTATAATTTTAGCCTTCTTCGGAATGCTTAATGGAAGTACAACGGGAAAAATTATTGGTCGCATAGTTGATGCCCGTACTGGAGAGCCCCTCATTGCATGCAATGTTATCGTGGAAGGGACAGATTTAGGTGCAGCCTCCGATATGGATGGAAATTTTGTCATTTTGAATGTTCCTCCTGGAGAATATACCCTTAAAGCTTCTATGATTGGTTATGCTGTGCAAACGGTTGAAAATGTTGTTGTCTCAGTAGATCTTACGACAAATATTGGTATAAGGATGTATGAGCAAGCCTTGGAAGGAGAGGCTATTACCGTTGTTGCAGAACGTCCTATGATTGTTCGCGATCGTACATCCTCTGCTTCTCATGTAAGTGGTGATGATATTTCAAACATGCCCATCGAAACAGTTAATGAGGTCATTAATACAAAGGCCGGTATTGTTGAGGGACACTTTCGGGGTGGAAGAATTGGAGAAACGTTGTATATGGTAGATGGCATTCCCGTAACAGATCCCTTTACGGGGAATCAAGGGGTTGTTGTTGATGCTGGCGCTGTTGCAGAACTTCAGATTATTACAGGCTCCTTTAATGCAGAGTATGGAAATGCCATGTCCGGCGTTGTTAATATTGTTACGAAAGACGGGTCCAATACTTTTAGCGGAAATATTCATACCTTTTTTGGCGATTATTTGTCCAACCGAACCGACTACTTTCCTCATATCGACAATATCAATCCCTTTAGCATTAAAAATGTCCAATTTTCTTTTGAAGGCCCCATTATTAAAGATAAGCTTTTCTTTTATACAACGATGAGATACTATACTCACGAAGGACACTTATGGGGAAAACGGCGTTTTGATACAGATAATTATTTTTATCATCTTGAGGATGCTGACTCTATAATTATTACAGATGATTATGATTTTTTTCAGTCTCATATGATGTCCATCAACCCCAATTATGGGGGGGATCCTGTGAACGATACCCTGACTATTTTGTATCAAAAAGGTGATGGTAAATGGATTCCCATGAATACGGCAGAAGAGGTAAATTTTCAAGCAAAATTCACATGGCGAATTAATCCAAAACTGCGCATTTCTTATAATTTTATTAGTAATAATTTGCCCAATATGTTTGGTGATTATATTTCATGGACAGATTATAATCATGATTGGCGTTATACCCCTGACGCCTTAAATAAAAAATATAACCAGGCGTTAACACATAATATTAATTTGCACAGAGGGATTTCTTCACGCTCTTATTTTACTGTTGGTTTTTCATATTACTCAAATAATTACCATCATTGTCCCTTTGGCTCTAATGAATTTGTCAATGAAGAAATTGTAAATACTGCTACTAATAATGCTGGAAAACCTCTCAATACGTTTAATGTGGGAGGAATGGAAAATGAATATTACGATAGACGTCTTTCTGTGGCTGGATTAATGGCTGATTATGTAAATCAAATTACCTTGCATCATGAAATTAAAACAGGAATTGAATTTAAACAGACACACCTTTCTGAATTTCAATTTGGTCTCGACGGTCAATCAGGAAATGATTATTATAACGTCCTTGTTGATGGTGATTTTGAAAGACTCTATAACTACCTTTTTTATAGTACCGAAACCCTTGAACAAAAAAATGCACATCTCAAGGACTTTGCTACCTATGTCCATGATAATCCCATAAACCCCTGGCAATTTTCCGCTTATATTCAGGATAAAATTGAATATAGTACGCTTATCATAAATGCTGGGATCCGCCTCGATTATTTTAATCCAAATTTTCATATCCTTTCCGATCCTCGAGATCCCAATATTTTTTCACCCATTGCTCCAAAAAATCGATTTAAAGACACAAATGGTGATGGCATTCTTCAAGCGGATGAAATGGTAGAAAGCAATACCTATACTATTGGTGAAAGGGCTGATTTTTGGTATAAAGATGCAACAGGGAAGTATCAAATTTCTCCTCGAATTGGATTTGGCTATCCGATATCCGATAGAGGGACCATTCATGTTTCCTTTGGCCAATTTCTTCAAATGCCTTTAATGGATAAATTGTATCACAATCCCCTCTATCAAATGGGTACAGGAACAGGTCTTCAGGGTGAAATGGGGAATGCAAACCTTGAACCTCAAAGAACCAATCAATATGAAATTGGTCTGCAACAACAAATCTCTGAAGATATAAAACTCCAACTTGATATTTTTTTCCGGGATATTCGAAACCTTCAAAGTGGTGATAAAATTGTTGAGACCTATCAACAAGGAACGATGTATTCCATTTACAGCAATAACGATTATGCCGAGGTGAAAGGAATTACCGTCTCTTTTGAAAAAAGATATTCAAATTATTTCAGTGCTTTCGTGGATTATACCTATCAAGTTGCTGAAGGAGTTTCTGTGGATAGAAATGCTGCTTACAATGCGATTAATAACAACATGAATCCTGAAAAACAATTTATTCCTTTGGATCATGATCAACGTCATACATTAAACTTTACTACAAATATTGGGGTACCGGGGGACTGGAATATTGGGATTATTGCAAAATGGTCTACGGGAATGCCTTATACCATTGGGAATCTCGAATTGGTCCAACTTACTCAAATTGCAAATACAGGCACTAAACCACAAAAAACCAATGTTGATCTTCGCCTTGATAAAATGGTGAAATTTGCAGGGTTAAATCTCAATGTTTATGTTAAAGTAAGCAATCTGTTTGATACGATGAATGAATACAATGTTTTTAATGATACAGGTCGCGCAACGTATACAACGTTGGAAAATAAATATATCGAAACACAAGCCAGTAGAATAATTAACGGTCTTAGAGAATATTTGATTCAACCAACAAATTTCAGTCATCCAAGACGTGTCGTTGCTGGCATTCAATTTGATGTGTGAGAAAACTATGAAATATCTATTAAAAAAGCGCATTGTTATCTTTTTAACTTTCCTGGGAATATGTTCAATTCTAAGTGCAAGTGAAAATTCCTTGGATTATCTCATGGGGGATAGAACGGCTCGAAAATCGGGGATTATCGCAGGAAATAAGGTCCGAACACTCTTTTATAATTATGGGGTGGTTGGTGGTGATATTACCGGGAGCTCTCCTGAAGGCGAATGGCCTATCGGAAGTGGAAATAGCTATATCGGTGATGTTTCGATATTGGTTGGCGTTGAACTCCCTAGAAAATGGGAAAAGAAGGCTGAAATTGATGCAAATTCTATCGCTGTAGTTGATGGGAAAACATTTGAAGTTCTTGATGCTCAAACATATTTGAATGAATATCTTGATACTGTGAGAGTCATTTCTCCTAATACCTTGAGAATTAAAGGAATTGATTACAATATCAACCACTATTTTTATGGCTGCAAATCGCTTTATATTTATCCTGATTCTCTTATGCATTTTATGTATCAAGATACCGTTTATTACGTAGGGACTAATGATGGTCCGCGTGGTGCAACGGATAGTCCGGGAGGTGCAGCTAATATTTCTTGGACCTTTGAACCTCTTCCAGGATTTGCCGATCCTAATCAAGATTATGTTCCTCTGATGACAGATTTAGATTTGGAGGGTGATGGGAAACCAGATACCTGGCCATGGCTCTGGCCAGACCATCCCGATTGGGTCGACGCTAACGGAATTCCAGAATGGAATGGCTATTTTGGACGAGGCATTTCTAGCGCTGATGAAGAGACCTTTTTCTATATGGATGACGCTAGCGATTATGAGTTCAATTTTGAAAAAAATGGGACAGGTCAACTTGTTTTCTTGCCTGATAGTTCTAATTCAGCCCGGTATGGCCTTGGCTTGCGTGTCAAGGTCCGAGCAATGCAATGGGCACACTTTATGGCTCAAGATATGATTTTCTGGCTCTATGAAATTGAGAATTTTTCTGATATAGATTATAATAAAGTAAGCTTTGGGATGATTGTGGGAACTCTAAGCGGCGGCCGTTGCAATGATCATATCGATGCCCAAGATGATCTTTCTTACTTTGATATGGAAGAAAACATGTGCTATAGCTGGGATGCACCCCCTGCATATTCACCCTGCTTTGATGGCCCCGTTGGCTACGTTGGCTATGCCTACCTTGAATCTCCAGGAAATCCTTATGACGGAATTGATAATGATGGCGATTACTGGAAAGACCCCTCTTCAATTCCCCCTCAATTCACTGAAGCAGATTTTGAACCTGTTACATTTAATGTCGGCGATAAAATTGTCTTAATCGATGAAAATACCTATGAACGGGAAGTCGTGACCATTGATGAACTTCCCCTGATGGTAACAACACAAGGGAGAACAGTAACAATTTATCCGAATGTATCCTATTCTGAAATTATCGGAAATCTTTTCGATGATGATTTTGATGGATTGATTGATGAAAACTATAATGCCCACTATTTATATCGTGTAAAACCGTTACGGGCTGAAGTTTCCCCTAAACCCCCTTTGAGATTTAAAAATTTTATTACTGGCCAAGGCGTTGAAAATAAGATGATTGATGAAAGTCGTGACGATAGAGTTGATAATGATGGGGACTGGAATCCTGCTACTGACGATGTGGGTGCCGATGGAAAACCTGGAACCCGTGATGAGGGAGAAGGTGATGGCTTACCGACACCAGGTGAACCGAATTTTGATGCAACCGATATTGATGAATCGGATCAAATTGGACTCACATCGTTTAATTATTTTACTCCCCCAGGAAAGGTCCGTATGAATGATGACTATAATTGGGATATAAGTAGTCCTGGAGGATTGTGGAACCGGATGCAACCCGGAAACTATGATGAAATTAGCTTGGAACCGGTGGATGGCGATTTTATTTACGGCTCAGGCTATTTCCCCTTGAGGAAAGGACAAACAGAGCGTTTTTCATTGGGACTTGTTTATGGAAGTGATGAAGCAGAATTATATAAAAATAAACAGGTAGCTCAACAAATTTATGATGAGAACTACAACTTCACCCGCCCACCTGAAACACCTATCGTTAAAGCTGTCATAGGTGATAGAAAAATTACCCTCTATTGGGATGATGCAGCAGAATTTTCCGAAGATCCCTGGCTTGGAAATGACTTTGAGGGATACCGAATTTACCGGTCTACCGTGGAAGGGTTTAACGATATTAATATGATTACTAATGCCTATGGCAATAAACAATTTTATAAACCTATCGCTCAATTCGATCTTGTAAATAATATCAAAGGTAACTATGTGGGAGATTTGAATATTTCCAGTGGGATTTCTTTCTACATGGGCAATGATAATAATGGATTGGAAACAGATGAAGGCATTGTTCATAGCTGGACAGATACAACGGTTGAAAATGGAAAAATGTATCTTTATGCTGTTGTTTCCTACGACAGAGGAGGGAGTCACTTGGGCATTCCACCAGCTGAATGCTCCAAACGAGCTGTCTATTCCGGAAGTGCATGGAATCTTGGAACGAATGTTGTCGTTGTGCGCCCCGGAGGCTATGTTTCTGGCTATGAACCAGCACAGGTGATGGGAACAATCTCCCATCCTCAAGGACTAGGCTCAGGTACTGTCCATGTTAATGTTATTAATTCATCTCAGTTGCCAGATCGCTGGAGTGGACAAACCCGAGAGTTGGAAATTCGTTTTTTTGATACATCCAATGACGATTATGATAATAATAGTAACTGGTTTAAGACTCCCGCAGACTCGACGGATGATTTAAATAATAATCACTATCCCGATGAGGGTGAACCTAATTTTAATAGCCTCGATCCTGCAGAAGCCCTGTGTCAAATTACAACAGGTTGGTATTTGGTAGATGTGACAACATCCAATGAAGATACCGTGGTGTATCCCCAAGAAAAAGTGATGTTGCCTCAATCAAAACTTCCTCTCATAGGTGCCGGTATGAATGAACCCGATTTGGCATCGCTGTGGCAACCTCCAATGGCCTATCGATTGCCAAGTAATGAATTAGGATTTGAAATTCTTTTTGAAAATGATTGGATTATTGAACTCGATAACCCAAAAAGCGGGTGGGAAGGTGAAAGTAATGTGGCTGTTTTAGTTGGCCAAGCACCTAATGGCTATCGGAATGGAGATCCCTTGGTCTTAATGACGGGTGTTTCTGGTACCTCTCTTGCCTTTGAGGATTATCCTTCTAAAACAACGAATTTTAATATGAGTCTCTTGAATGATACTTCTCCCTATCCCTTAGCCTTTGCTTACGATGATCAAGGAGAGATGGGATTGTCAAAGGAAGATAAAATTCTCATTCTTCGAAAACTTCCTGATAATAAATATTATCCTACATGGGAAATTACCTTTTCTGATGATATTGACCCAGATGCTCGTGATCAATATCACTTTTACTTTAAACGCCCTTTTATGAACCAGGATCTCTTTCGCTTTACCGTTCAGGGTCCAGTTGTTTATGAAGAGATTGCAGAAGAATCTCTTGATCAGGTGAAGGTGGTCCCAAATCCCTATTATGCTGCCGCAAGCTGGGAATTTCGTGGTTCTGCAGCTGCCGCTAGCTCCTTGGTCGGCCGAGGAGACCGAAGAATTGCCTTTATAAATGTTCCGCAAAATGCAACAATTCGTATCTATACCGTTCGCGGTGATTTAGTGCACATTTTAAAACATGATGGGAGCGTTTCTGATAGAATTTTTTGGGATTTGCGAACCAAAGATGGGGTTGAAATTGCCTATGGAGTTTATATTTTTCATGTCTCCATTCCTTTCTCAGATAAATCATATACTGGCAAATTTGCTGTGATAAAATAAGGAATAAAAATGAAGCGTTTTACAATAGCAACAGCCATGTTTATCATAACCCTGTGCCTTCCTCTCTTAGCGCAGGTTATCCATCCCGTTCCACCAGATGCGCCTACCTTGAATGCCGTGCCTGGTGACGGAAAAATTACTCTCTATTGGGGAACCGAAGCAGAAAATCATCTGGATACTATAAGACAAAAACTCTATCCTAGTTCACCGGAAAAATGGAATGATTTTGAAGGATATCGAATCTATAAAAGTGAACGCCATGATTTCCAAGATGCTTTTCTTATTACAGATGTCCATGGAAATCCTATTTTTTATAAACCCATTGCAATTTTTGATAAAATAAATGGACATAAAGATCTTTTCACAGGAAACTTTGGCATTAAACTTCCCCTCGTGCTTACCGATGATAGCAATAATCCCTTTGAAGAAACCCTGCCACCTTTTTATCCTAATGTCCGTCCCTATCAACCCCTTGCAACATTTAACGGCGAATCCACCAACGGTAAATGGATCTTGACCCTTAAAGATAATTTTGCTGATACAAAAATGGGAGTCTTAAAACAATGGGATTTGAAAATTAATGAACAGCAATATTCAGGGAAAGTTAACCACCTTGAGCTGCAATTCAATGGCTCTTTTGAAGAGTGGGATTTGTTTAGTCCTACCTACTGGGAATCTGTTGATACTAATGCCTATTACTTCCCAACAGATTCTTCCCTCTATGTGACCGACGGAATGTATGCTGCCCAAGTTTTGTTAAGAAATAAAAACCTTACACCTCAACGTGATACCATTGAAATCTATCAAAGAATTCCCTATATGGTCCAAAATTCTACCTATACACTTTCGGCAGATATTTATTTGGATAGCAATGCAACGGCTGATGTTGGGTTCAGACAATACTATTCCATTGTCTCCGGACTTTCACAATCTACCTCACAAGAAATGAATCCTAAACGATTTACGACCTCCAATCCTGGAGGAGAAAAATTCACTTATACACAAACCATTACCCTGCATCCCGATTATCTCTTTGGAGAATTCTTTGTTCGCCTTATGTCTAATGATACAGTGTCTATCTATTTGGACAATGTAAAGATTAAAGGAAATCGCTTTTTTGGAGACGAATTTATTACTACCATAACGGATACCCTTGATGTTTCTACATCTCAATCCATTTCATCAATGAATTTAACTCTAAATATGACACATGATTGGATTTATATGCTGGATATTTCCCTCCAATCTCCCTCAGGTACAACCATTGATCTTGTGAAAGGAGAATATATCCCCAGCATTTATGGCGACGCTGGGGTGACCTATTACTTGGGAGAAAATTCTGGTTTAAAATATGCATGGGAAGATCATGATGTGGTGAATGGGAAACGCTATTTTTATGCCTTAACAACGTTTGATTCTGGCGATACCCTCTATAATATCTTTCCAGCTGAATCGGGCTTTACCTCTACATTTGATCCCCTTACAGGATCCATGGAACTCTCTAAAAATGTAACGACCCTTGTACCCAATTCAAAAGCAGCAGCCTATGAACCACCAAAACTCCAGGGAGGCGGGAATACCATTCCTCACATTCAAGGTCCCGGGACCTCTGATATTACTATCGAGATTATGGATCCTTTAAAAATTACGGATAACAATATCTATAACCTTGTCTTTCGGGATACCCGAGATACAAACATTGTGGATCCATCCATTACCGATTTCCCCTATAAACGGGTTATTCCCTATACCTGGGATTTTTCTTTGCTCAATATAACAACAGGAGATACCCTCATTAAAAATTCTAAAACCTTTAATCAACTGTCACCCGTTGTAGAAGGATTCCGGTTAAATGTTAACAATGAATCAACAATTAGCATCTGGAATGATAGTACTACGTGGCTACCCACTGATGTTTTTAAACGACCTCTTTTATCCTTTTCAACATCCCCCAATTTTTCCGGAAGACCATATCCCACCGATTATAAAATTACTTTTTATTCAGATACCGTGGATAGCAGTATAGAATTTGCGTCAACTTTCGATCGATTAGATGTCCTTCCCGTTACGTATCTTGTGGAAGATATGATTACAGGAAAAAAGGTGGAGACAGGCTATACAAAAATTGCAAATACGTACAATAATTTTATTATTTATCTTTTTTATGAAGATACCATTAATTATAGTGGATCAAATATTTATCGACCTACATGGTCTGTAAAGATGGAATCGGAAGGGAAGAATGTAATCTCCCTTCAAAATGAAACGCTCGGAGGGCGAGGATATTGGACGGGCGATACAACGGCTGTTCAAACAGAGATACGTATATCAGGAAGACCACCAACAATTATGGGGAATCGTGCCCTCTCGATGACAGAAATCAAAACGTATACGAACAATCCCCTTTATTACTGGCGGCGCTATCTTCTTGATCCAGGATATTATCGCGCATACTTTCTTGTCCTAACGCCCAACGAGGACGTAACAATGGCTTTTGAAACGAAATCAGGAACATTTCATAAAACTTTTACTATTTCTCAAGACCCAGCATGGCAAGAGGTTCATATCGATTCACTCATTTTGATGGAAGAAGATTCTCTTGCTTTAGTCTGGTATCCTGAAACAACCGACAGCACTATCCTTAAGATTTCATATATCTCCATTATCCCTTACTATCCAATTGCTGAAGGTGACCAGTTGATAATCCGTACAAAAAAACCTTACCGACGTGAAGACCTTTTTGAATTCAGTCTGGAACAAGCTTATGTAAATGAGGATTCCATAAAAAATGCCTTAGATAAAGTGAAAGTTGTACCAAATCCTTATGGGATAGCATCGTTATATACCTTTAAAGATGAATATGGTGGACACGGTGATGGTATACGTTTTATCCATGTTCCACAAGGGAGTAAAATTCGCATTTATTCTGTTAACGGCTCTTTTATTAAAGAGTTGGTACATGAAGGATCACTAGAAGATGGTACCGTTTTTTGGGATTTAAAAAATAAAGATGGTAAAAAAATTGCCTATGGCGTTTATGTCTATTATTTGGATGCCGGGGTGTATGGGACAAAAACAGGGAAATTTGCAATTATACGATAAGATGAGCAAAGGGATATGATTATGAAAAAATTAATAGGTATACTTTTTATCTTAACAGCTTTGATGAATAGTTCACTCTATTCTGCCCAGACAAAAGTGGCTACTACAGCCGCACAATTTCTTGGGATTGGACAAGGTGCCCGCGCCTTAGCCACTGGTGGGGCCTTTAGTGCCGTAGCAAATGATCCATCTGCCCTTTATTGGAATGTGGCTGGCGTAGCAAATCTTGAGAAAAATGGAATCCTTTTTAGCCACACGAAATGGTTTGCCGATATTTCTCACCAATATTTTGCCCTTGTTTATCAACTGGGGTATGTAGGTACCGTTGGATTGAGTGCGACCTATTTAAATTATGGCACTATGGAACGTACTACTATCGAACATCAAGAAGGCGATGGGACGAAATTTGAGTCCTACGACTTTGTCTTGAATCTCCACTTCGCACGACAAATGAGTGATAAATTCTCCATTGGTGGTACGGTGAAATACATCACACAAAAAATTGATATTCAACAAGCCTCTGGCGTTGCCTTTGATTTAGGGACTCTCTATAAACTTGATTTTCGTGACACTCAAATAGGAATGAGTTTTTCCAACTTTGGGACAAAAATGCAAATGGAAGGGAAAGGCCTTTACGTGAACCACGATATTGATGAAAGCTACGATTCTAACCCTGAAGTCAATGCTGTTCTTTTGACCGATAAGTTTAATTTACCAATCTTTTTTCGAGCCGGAGTTTCCATGACAGCCTTTGAAAGAGATCCTTTTAAAATAACGATTGCAGCCGATGCCCTCTATCCCAATGATAATTCGGCTAGTTTAAATTTGGGTGCTGAATTTTCCTTTTTGGAACGCTTTTATCTGAGAGGCGGATATAAAGACCTTGGTTTGAAAGATAGTGAAAGTGGCTTGACTTTTGGTGGCGGAGTGCGACTTTTTTACGGTACTCGGGGGGAAATATTAATCGATTATGCCTATCAAACGATGGAATATCTCTCGTCTCCTCAATATTTTTCCATTGTTTTATATTTTTAAGGAGAGTGTAACATAATAAAACGTTGAGAATCTTTCCATTTTTGCTATGAAAAAATTTCAAAATATTCTTGTAACATTTATCTCGTGCTTGTGGATTATGGGTTGCCAACAAAAAAGTGAACCCGCGACCAATACCTTTGCACGAGTCAACGATGAATTCCTTTCTCTCGATGAATTTGTCTATACCTATTCACAAAAAATTCGGTTTATGAACAATCCTTTTGATAAAGATATGATGAATTACCACGGTGGCGTTATGATTCGAAATACTCTTTTTGCTCAATATATGGAAAATAGGGCAGACTATAATATCGAAGAACTAGAAGCAGAACTTGAGGACATCAAACGTAAAGCTGTGATTGATGAAATGATTGAGCAAATTCTTAAGGATTCTTTAGATATGCTGCCAGAAGAAGAATTACGGGATGCCTACCTGAAAAGTCTGGAATATCGAGAGGTGCGCCACCTTTTTTCGCCGGATTCGGTAAAAATCTGGATATGGTATCAGGAACTTCTGGATGGCACTGAAAGCTTTTATAGCCTTTCCCAAGAAGCCTTTCAAGATACGTTTTTAAGAAATCATGGCGGATATCTGGGATTTATTACCTATGGAGATATGGTGCCTGAGTTTGAATCAGTTGTTTTTCAAATAGCCCCCGGATACCTTTCAGAACCTTTCCAAACTCCCTTCGGTTGGCATGTCCTTAAGGTAGAATCCATCCAAAAAGAAACGCTTCCCACAGAAGATGACTTCCAAAGCAATAAAGAATCGATTCGCGGCAAAATTCTCCGTGTAAAAAAAGAAAAATATCTCTCAGGATTTTATACATCACTTGTGAAGGAACACAAAATCAGACCCGATAGTCAAGGAATTCAAACCCTCTACCGACTTGTAGTAACAAGCAAACATACAGGGAAAATTATTGCAGAAAATGTGATGGCCTTCCCTTCAGATGCCCTTATTCAGGATATCGAACGGCGATCAATCAATGTGTGGGATCACCCTGTTGTTTATGTGGATGATAAGTTTCTTACGATCGGTGAAATCCTGCCATACTTGAAAAATATTCCCCTTGTTCTCTTGTACAAAAATCCTTCCCAAGCCGTTCTTTTTGCTGTCCGCGATGAATTGGTGTATCAAATGGGACTCGAACAAGGACTCGATTCCCACAAAACCGTTCAAATGAAAATGAATGTTCATCGAAAAGATTGGCTCAGTAATCGATTTATTAACACATTAACCGACACTATAACGTTTTCCTATCCACCTTATTTGAATGAAGATGAACAAACAGCAAATACCCGTGACATGAAAAATACTCTTATTCATAAAACGTACCTTAACTTACGAGAAAATGCAGATGTCTGGACTGACATGGAGAAAGTATATACGTACTATGAAAACTTAATTCAAGGAAGGAATTAACATCATGCTTGCACTCGATTATGCGATTGTTGTTGTTTATCTTTGTGCCATGATTTTCGTTGGATTAATGATGCAACGAAAAGCAAAGGAAGGTATTGATTCCTATTTCCTGGGGGATAGAAAACTTCCCTGGTGGGCATTGGGTGCTTCAGGGATGAGTTCTAATTTGGATATCAGTGGGACAATGATTATTGTTGCCCTTGTCTATGCGATTGGTGCTAAAGGATTTTATATTGAAATTCGAGGTGGCGTCACCCTTATTATGGCCTTTTTGATGATTTTTATGGGAAAGTGGAACCGTCGTGCCGGTGTGATGACTATGGCCGAATGGATGAGTATCCGTTTTGGCAATGATAAAGAAGGCCATCTTGCCCGAACGATTACCGCAATTGTGAGCATTATTGGAACCATAGCAATGGTGACCTATTTTGCTATCGGCGGTGGCAAATTTTTGGATGAATTTTTGGGAATTCCTTCTATTGGCCGCTTTTCTGGTGCATTTTTGGCTGCGACGCTTTTAATTGTTCTTGCCATGATTTACACTGTAGCGTCAGGACTCTATGGCGTTGTATGGACCGATGTTTTTCAAGGTGTTTTGATTTTTGGTGTTATTATTTACATCGTGATTAAAACCATGGCATTGAATATTCCTGAAACCTTCTCTGTCGTTATGCCCATGAAAGATGGCTCCTTTGCCAGCTTCCCAACAACCTTTTCAGAATGGGCGAACCTGCTACCAAAATGGCGATTAAATATTCCTTCCGAGAGCGATTATTCTATGTACAACCTGTTTGGAGTACTAATCATTTTCTATCTCTTTAAAACAATTATCGAAGGAAGTGGCGGAACCGGCAACTATATGATTCAACGCTATTTCTCTGCAAAAAATGATAAAGAAGCAGGATACTTATCTCTTTTTTGGACCGTCTTGTTGAGTTTTCGCTGGCCCTTTATTGGCGCGTTAGCCGTATGGGGAATTACCTTAGGGAGTCAAATAACCGATCCCGAAATGGTGCTCCCCATTGTGGTGAATACTTTTCCGATGGGCATTAAGGGATTTTTAGTTGCAGGACTTATGGCAGCAGCCATGTCAACCTTCGATTCCACGGTAAATGCTGGCGCTGCCTACTGGGTGAAAGATATTTACCAAGTCTATGTCAATCCTCATGCTAATAACAAACAACTTATGAGACAAAGTCGGTGGTCTTCTATTATCATTGTTGTGATTGGTCTTGGACTCATGCTCATTATTAAAAATGTCAATGAAATTTGGGCTTGGATAACTATGAGTATGGGGGCAGGACTCATCATCCCGCAACTTGTGCGATGGTATTGGTGGCGATTAAATGGCTATGGCTATTCCATTGGGATGGCAGCAGGAATGATTGCCGCTATCGCCTGGAAAGCCTTTATGCCCCAAGCAACCCCTGAATATTACTCTTTCCTTTTTGCATCCAGTATTTCTTTAATTGGTACCATTGTCGGAACCCTTCTTACAAAACCAACAGATGATGCGGTGCTTCAGGATTTTTATAACAAGACCCGTCCCTTTGGCGCATGGGGACGCTTTAAAAAGGCTCTTCCTAAAAAAGAAGTGGAAAAAATCGATAAAGAAAATAAACGAGATATCATCTCAACCTTTATCGCTGTTCCCTGGCAAATCGTTCTCTTTATGTTTATGATGAATATTATTTTTAAAGTCTGGAATCAGTTTATTATCCTCCTTGTGCTTCTCGTTCTCCTTAGTTTAGGACTCTATTTTAACTGGTTTCGACACCTTTCTGAAAAACCTCATCTTCCCCGAAGACATCAAGGAAAGGACACTGTAAAAGAATAACCCTTTAACGGAAGGTACATGATACCTCAAGAAAAGCTGATATTGACCATGAATGAAGAATTAATAAAAAAAATGAATACTCTGGGATTTACAATCTATGAATCCAAAGCCTATCTAGCCCTCCTAAAAATAAGTCCTGCCAGTGGCTATGAAGTCGCTCAGGAATCTGGCGTTCCACGGAGTGTGATTTATGATATCTTACGTAAACTTGAAAGAAGTGGCATTATTGGAATTGTCCACGATAAACCCAAAAAATATGTCCCCCTGCCACCCGACCAACTGATTTCTATGTTGAATAATCAGTTCTATTCTAACATTGAATGTTTAAAACGTGATCTGGAAAAATTTTCTACCGGCGGAAATTCAGGACATCTCTGGAATATCAATGGCTATGATACTATTATGCAAAAAGCCAGAGAGTTAATAAAAAAAGCAAAAAAGTCTGTGTATATCTCCGCCTGGGAATCAGAAATTGAATTTCTGAAACAAGATATCAAGGATGCCTTAAAACGCGATGTGAAAGTGATAATTTTTTCGTTTAACCCACTGCCCATGAAGCACACCAATTTTTATTCTTATGCTATTGATGAACACCTTTTAGAACAAAATTGGAATCACAAAATTGTAGTGGTAGCTGATAAGGAAGAGGTCCTAATGGGGGGATCCGATAAGCGCTTTCCCCAGCGGGGCGCCTGGACTGATAATGAGGCGATTATAACGATTGCAACGAATTATATCATTTTGGATATCACCCTTTTAGGTCAACGACGCCACATTAATGTATCTGAGGCTGTAACGCATATGATGAATGGACACTTAAATGGTCTGGATGAATTGCTAAAAGAGGTAAATCCGTAAATTCAAAAAACAAGGAGTGTTGATATGAAAGGATTTAAAAAGTTTTTTAGCGCTTTTCTTATCTTTAATATGGGCACAGCATTTGCCGCAAGTGATACGCTCTCTTTTTCTATTACCGTTACGACAAATTTACCCGATTGGTGTAATTTTCAGTGGCCCGATGGGGGAGAAGCCCTGCTAGGAGAAGATTTTACTGTCTACGCCCAGGTGTATGAACCCGGCATAACCGATGCTCAAGGACAAGGTTCTGGCATGTATGCCCAATTTGGTATCTCTACAACCAATACCAACCCCTCAGAAGAAGGTTGGAATTGGTTCGATGCTATCTATAATACAGATGTGAGCAATAATGATGAGTATATGCTGAATTTAAAGGATCTTATTTCTGAAACAGGTGTGTATTATGTAGTGTCACGTTTTTCACTGGATAGTACCAATTGGGCCTATGGTGGCTATAATGCCGGTGGTGGTGGTTTTTGGGATGGAACAACCAATGTGAGCATTCAAATTACCGTGCAACGTGGCAATGATGCCCCCGTGTTAAATGTACTTCCTCATCTTGCCATTACAGAAGATGTTCCCTATCAACTCATCTTAAGAGCAACAGACCCTGATGATGATCCTGTATCCTTCGCTTGCTGGGGCGGATCACAAGAAACTGTTTTGCCATCACTTTCCAGGGATTCAATCCTTACCCTTACCCCAGCTCAAGACTTTTTTACTCTTCCCGGTGATACCATAGATATTTATGTCCGAGCCTTTGATCCCTATCTAGGGGCAGATACAGCTCTCATAAAAGTGACTGTGATTCCTGTAAATGATCCACCAATCATTCTTTTTGCATTGACAGATACAACTGTGTATGAAGAGGAAACACTCTCTTTTACCCTCACAGCAAATGATGTGGATGATGAAATACTTATCTGGAGCGCCGAAAATCTCCCAGAAGGCGCAGAGTTTATAGATAACAGTGATAAAACAGCTTCTTTTACCTGGACTCCAACGATTGGCCAAGCAGGTAGCTATGAAAATATTCTCTTTATCGTATCTGATGAAGAAGGAAGTAAAGCTGTTGTGAGAATTACACCCCCACGTGGACGACCAGGAGCTCAACGATGACATCTTTAATAAAGAGATATTTTATCCTTAGCCTTTTTCTAACACCCCTCATTCTTACTGCAGCCTCCGATACACTGAATGTTACTATCACCGTTCAGCATGCAAATCGTATTGAATCAACAATTCCACACGATTTTAAACTCTATGACCCCTATCCCAACCCCTTTAATCCTTCTGTAACACTTCACCTGGATGTCCCTAAAAATATTTATGGAAATGTGATTATCTATGACCTTACGGGACGAAAAATAGCCAACCTTTTTGAAGGAAATTTTCAGCCCGGCACCCATCAATGGCTATGGCATCCCCAAAATCTTGCTTCAGGCATATATATCCTCTCTGTGGTAACAGAAGAGTGGCAGGCAGAGAAAAAAATGGTTTATTTGAAATAAGTAATGCAGCAGTGTTAGACGATGGGCATAATAAGGATACGTTTGAAAATTTTATGACTTTACCTGAAAAGTCTTTTTAAACGGACACTTTCAACGTGATATAAGGTAAAAAAACATGACAAAGAAAAATAAAATGATGAAAAAAGGTCTCGCGTTTACAATGCTTTTCCCTGCCCTTGTATTTGCTCAAATTTATGAACCAGAAGGAATCAATATGCCGGGGAGCTGGAATGATTGGGCAAATCCTCCCACTGTGTTAGCCTTGGTAAATGGTAATCAGAGACCTGGCGGAAAAATAACCAAAATTACAACAGGCACACCCCGCTGGCAGACAACACTTTATGTGGCAGAAAGTGGAGGCGATCTTGTTGGAGGAACTTATCAGTGGTTGTTTACCAGTGGCCCCACAAGCAACTTGTGGCAAAATAAATGGGCAAATGTTT
>JAQUPD010000031.1 GCA_028716785.1 Fidelibacterota bacterium | reverse complement strand
TGAATATTATAAAACACTCAACAATAAAACAGATAAAATTCGCGTTAAAATGCTTTTAGATTATTTGATGGATCATGAGAAAAAATTGGAAAAAAACATCGAACGTATCGAAGAAACCATACCTCCTAAGGTGCTAAAAACATGGTTTAAATACACTTTATGTGAAGATTTACGGAAAGATATGCAATTACTGCATTATCGTATTGATGAAATATCTGTGGAAGAATTAATTCGTATGGCTATCCAATTTGATGATTGTTTAATTAAAATTTACAAGAAAATCGTGCTAAACAGCGACATTCCTGAAATCAGAGAAATTTTTACAAATCTTTCTGAACTGGAAGATCATGAAAAGCGGCGTTTTGTTATTGATTCTACGCGGATGTATGATATTTAAATCAACGATATTATGCTGTTTAACTTTCTATCCATAGAATTTTACCTTAACCATCGTTTCTATGATACATTAATTTAATTCAATTATTGATAAAGATTTCATGTTGATATACAAGGATATAGCACATTTTAAAAAGTGAAAAAGGAATAAACGTTACTTAGGGAACAAAAAAGGGTGCTTCTTTTAAAAGCACCCTTCTACTCATCAATTTTTTGAGATTATGAATTAGTCTTCAATAATAGCGAGAACATCATTCTGCTGGAGAAGAACATATTCTTTATCATCAAACTTGATTTCTTCTCCTGCATACTTTCCATAGAGTACTTTATCGCCCTTTTTAACCAGTTTTTTCAACTCTTCATCTGTTCCAACTTCAATGACAGTTCCAAGGTGTTTTTTTTCTTTAGCTGTATCAGGAATAATAATCCCGCTTGCAGTTTTTTCTTCTTGGGGAGCTGGTTCTACAAGTACGCGATCATCAAGTGGTTTAATTTTCATAGAAATCCTCCGACGCTTATTTTTTTAAATTTAACAGTTTATCTATTTTCGGTCTGTCAAAACCTACAATGGGTCTATTATTTATCCATAATTGCGGAACACCTTTTTGTCCACTTTTACGAAACATATCATCTGCCGCTTTGGTGTTTAGACTCACATCTACTTCTTTAAACCGGATTCCTTGTTCAGTAAGATACCGCTTTACCTGGTAACAATAAGTACATGTAGGTGTTGTAAAAACAATCACGCGTTTTTGTTCCATACTTTCTACCTATCCGGTTTTTTCAAAAAACATATTTATCATAATAATTTAACAAGAACCTTAATTTTTTTCAATTTATTTTATTCTTTAAAGTCTTTCAGATTCAAAATATTCAAAAGGCGAAGTTCCATTTCTTCATCCATCTCTTTTTCATTTTCCACTGCACGGTACATTTCAATTGTTTTTTCTACCGAATTATAGAAAAAGTGGCAATCAGGACATTTTTCTAATTCCACTGCAATTTTTTTGCAAATTTTTTCATCCATATCTTGGGAGAGGCCCAGGCAAAGTTTTTCAAAGGGAGTAAGTTGTTTTTTCGATTCTTTAGTCTTCATTGAAACGACCTTCTTGAAAATATTTTTGCAAATATTGCCTGAGATAATACCGAGCCCGCATAAGTCTTACTTTGACATTTGATTCTGTAAGATCTAACAATTTTTGTGTTTCTAACGTAGACAAGCCTTCTAAATCTCGCAAAATAAAAACGGAGCGATAGATGGCGGGGAGTTCTTTTACAGCATCATTCAGCAATTTTCGAAATTCTTCGTTAGACATCATTTTTTGGTTAAAAGCTGGCCATTCAGAAAGATGCTGCCCATGGATCGACTCAATATCAGGGTCTGATAAAGAGACCATTGCATTTCCCTTATTTCTTTCCCTTAGCTTTTGGAGTGAAATATTCATGGTAATTCGATATAGCCAAGTAAAGAATTGGGACCTTCCTTCAAAGGTATGAAGTTTCTGTAAGGCTGTTAAGAACGTCTCTTGCATCACATCTTCGGCATCTTCTTTATCCCGCATCATTCGCAGTGCAAGATTGTAGACCTTTTTCTCATACCTTAGGACAAGTTGTGCTTGGGCTTTTTGATCTCCGTTTTGTGCTTTTTCAATGAGCTCAAGTTCGTTTTTCACATTTCATCCTTTTAGATGATTTTTTTATGCGAGGTTACAATTTACAATAAACTTAATACAATAGAATTCAATTTTGTTTCTGCTGAATCAGAGCGAGATAGCACAATTATGGGTACCGATGCATTGAGAATCACTCCTCCCACCTTTGCCTTTTCCAAATAAATCATCTGTTTTACCATAAAATTTGCCGTTGTCATTTCTGGGAGAATAATTACATCTGTCTTTCCGGATACTTGTGAAGATATACCCTTTTTTTGGGCAGCCTCGGAAGATAAGATAACATCCAAAGCCAGAGGTCCTTCAGCAAGATAACCCCTTTCATGAAATTCTTTTGCAAGGTCAAAAGCATCTCCTGTTGCAGGTATTTTAGGATTGACCTTTTCAATAACAGCTGCAAAGGCAATGATGGGTTTTTTACTTAGTACTTTTTGAGCATATGCAACAGTAGCTTTTGCGATTTCTCGTTTTGTTTCTTTATTGGGAGTTATATGAATGCCACCATCGGCGACAAAAAGAAGTTTTGGATAAGCAGGCGTTTCACAAACAGCCACATGAGATAAAATTTCCCCTGTCCGTAAACCATTTTTTTTATCAAGAATCGGCTTCATAAATTCTGCCGTGGAAATATCCCCTTTCATTAAAAGGTCTCCTCCTCCTTTGCGGATATTTTCAACAGCCGCTTTTGCGGCTTCAAGGGGTGATGAACAGGGATAAAGCGTCCCCTCCGTCAAGCCATAGTGCTCCATCTTTTTTTTAAGAAGGTCCTCACGGCCAAATAATTGAACAGTAATAAAATTTCTCTCAACTGCTTTTTGAAGCCCTTCAAACACGGAATCCTTTTCAGGATAAACAACATGACATCGTTTGGGCTTCTGAGAAACTATCTGTTGGTACAAATCCTTAAATATCATGGTTCTCTCACGTATAGTTGAGGATGGGAATTTCTCCCTTCAACGCCCGAAAACCACCATCAGCCATCGCTTCTAATTCGTTCTCCCCAGGAAAAATAAATGTTTTAAAAGGAGAGAAATCCTTTAAGAGCCTCTCGGTAATATACGTATTGTGAGCTAATCCACCTGTAATCAGGATGGCTTTTACGTGAAACTTACATGCTGCTAACATAGCACCTATTTCCTTTTCAATTTGGTAAATCATGGCATCCAGTATTAAGCGTGCATACTCATCCCCTTCTTGAATGCGTTGAACTACTTCCTGAGCCTTATTTGTTTTTAAGTATCCTTTCAGTCCACACTCACAAGATAAATAGTGTTCCAGTTCTTTTTGTGTATATTCACCTGAAAAAGCCAAGTCTAACAATCCTTTAATGGGTAAAGCTCCTGCCCGTTCGGGTGAAAAAGGACCCATTCCTAGTAATCCATCATTGACATCCCGAATTTTTCCTTTTTTCAGAGCGCAAATTGAAATTCCTCCTCCCAAGTGAGCAACTACAAAATTTTCTTCTTCTAGATTCCACCCCTCTTGTTCGCACAGTTTTCGTGATGTTGCTTTGATATTCAGGGCATGGCTACAACTTTTTCGTTTAATTTTAGGGACACCAGAAATACGTGCAACTTCATCAAATTCATCAACACTTATGGGATCAATAATCCATGCTGGCACATGATAGACATTGCCAAAGAAAAAGGCAAGCAATCCTCCTACATTACTAATATGATTTGAATATCGACATTCCCGTAAATCAGAAAGAAGCTGAGGAGTAATGTTATATACTCCCCCTTCCAATGGCTTTAAAGGAGCTCCTCGTCCCACAACTGCAGCTAAATCAGAAAGATCTACTTTATCTAAATATCGTTTTAATGCATCCCGTTGATAAGCATATTCCTGAAGAATATTTTTTCGTATCCTAAAATTGTCTACAGGAATCGTAATTTCATCGATTTTACCTTGAGGTGTAAATAACGCGACTTTTGTAGATGTGGAGCCAGGACAAATTGTTAAAATTTTCATAAGTCTTTTCTCTCTCCTTTAAAATATGATGGTTCCCCTTCTGATCTTTCTCCTTAGGGTCATTACATACTCATTTTCTATTGTTTTCCCTGCTAAAAAATATCTATAGTTATAATAGAAAAAAAGAGAGATTTAATAACTTATCACTCTTTTTCATTCAATCGATATTCTGAGGTAATTTTTGCAGATTTCCGTAACATGGCATTCACACTACAATATTTTGTTTCGCTTAGTTCAATTGCACGTTGAATGGCCGATTCTAAAAGGTTATCTCCCCAAAATTTGTAAATCACATGGATGTTTGTAAAAACTTTGGGGTGCTCTTTCGCACGTTCTGCTTCAATATCAATGGCAAAACGATCATACGTCATGTGTTTTTTGTGTAAAATCGATAAAACATCCATGGCAGTGCAGCCGGCAAGTGCTTCAAGCACAAGTTCCATGGGGCGACTTCCTGCGTTAAAACCGTTCAAGGATTCATCTGCATCTATTGGAACCCAATGCCCAGAATCTCCTTTTGCCATAAAGGTTAAATGGTCTCCAATCCCTTTTAGTGTTACTTTCATCAAGTCCTCCATATCTGTCTGTTATCTATAATTTTATGAATGAGTTGATCTTTAGGCAATATTCTTTCAATATTAAATATACCATTTATTCGCATCTTTGGCACGTCTAGGATCCATCTTTTTTGCTAAATTAGGAAATTCAGCGACATCAATCATATCAGCTTGAATGTGAGGATTGAGAAAAACCATTTTATAAATCAGCCTAACAACAAAAGAGCAATAGGGGAACGTAAGCCTTACAAATGTTTGAATTTTCAAAGAGGTTGATATGTCTGTAACTTTCTTTATTAAATTTTCTAGCAAGTCTATATAATTTTTTGATACAACAAGAATACTTCCAAGAAAAGAATGAAATTCATAGCCCTTTCGAATCCCATGAAAACAAATTCCCCTATCTTCCTGAGATTTATTTAAAATGCAAATAGCAGGGACCTGCTCAACACATAAAGTCATAATTTCCTTTTTATCCTTATCAAAATCATAAATATCTATAAAAATTTCGTCTGAAAATTCGGCAAATTCCATCAAAAGTTGCCATATTTTATGACAATATCGATAATTTTTATCTATTTTACATGACAAGAAGGAGAGGATACGCCATTCTCGAAAGATGTATTTTGATTATTTGCTTATTACTCTCTGAAAAAAATCTTATGACATTCTCTGTTTTTAAGGATTTAGTGGGCGTAGATAAAGAGCGTTACAACCAAAGGAAATATCTTTTCAGGGCTAGCTAAAAGAACGTTTCACATTTCAGCTTTTATGTCTGAGAATTTTCCCAGGATGTTTCCCCGTATGGTTACCCTCTTTAATAACAGGAACTCCATGGACAAAAACGTGGGGAATCCCCTCTGGATATTGATGAGGATTTAAATAAGTCGCTTTATCCTGAACAGTTTCTGGATTAAAAAGTACGATATCAGCAATATAGTTTTCTCGAATAAAGCCTCTATCTGTCAGCCCGACTTTCAGCGCATTTTGGGCAGACATTTTATGAATTGCTTCGGGGATAGTAAGAACCTTTTCTTCACGAACATACACAGCTAACACTCGAGGAAATGAACCATAGCACCTAGGATGTGGCTTTCCAGTAAAGAGAGGTCCATACGTCGCACTTACAGAGCCATCAGACCCAATACTTACAAAATTGGCTTTTAACACCTTTTTAAGATTCTCTTCATCCATCGCAAAGCCAATGGTAGAAACCTCTCCTGAAAAATCAATGAGAAGTTTCCTTACAGTTTCATAGGGACTTAAATCAAGCATTTGGCTAATTTCAAGGAGAGTTTTTCCTTCATAAATTTTCCCCTCTTCGCCGCGGCAGGCATTAATAAGCACTCTGTCCCATCCCCCGATGCGTTGACCTCGACCTAAAATATATTTGCGTACTTCTTCTTCATTTTCTCGTTTCGATAGCTTGCTCATAATCTCTTCTCGGCTTCCTTGACGTGCAGAGAGTGGCAAAAAGGTCAAAAGTCCAGTAGACCAGGCGTTATAGGGATAGCGATCTGCGTGGACGGGTAAGCCATCTTGTCGAGCATTCTGAATCATATCAAGCAGTGCATCAATTTTATGCCAATTGTTTTTATTACAAGCTTTTAAGTGAGAAATCTGAAGAGAAACGCCTGATTCTCGGGAAATGTTTAATGCTTCTTCAACGGCTTCTTCAACCCTATCATCTTCATTCCGCAAATGAGTTGCATACAGTCCATCATTATGTGACACTGTTTTACATAATTCGATAAGTTCATCTGTCTTGGCATAGCTTCCAGGCGCATATTCCAAGCCTGTAGAAAGCCCCAGACTCCCCATTTCAAGGGTTTCAACCAGGATTTGTTTCATTTTCTTTATTTCATCGGGTGTGGGTGGCCTGTCATACGCTCCCATAACTGCATTGCGAAGCGTTCCATGTCCCGTAAGGGTCATGTAGTTAACTGAAATCCCTTGTTTTTCAAGTCTTTCAAAAAAGCCATCCAATGTGTCCCAACTTTCCGTAAGGCCGTATTTTTCATCTAATGTTTTTTGAAGATCTTTTTTATCACTCTCTGTGAGAGGGAAGGGAGATGAACCGCAATTTCCCGATACTTCTGTGGTAATTCCTTGGCGAATTTTTCCTTCAGCATGAGGATTTACTAAAAGTTCAAGATCAGTATGACTATGAATATCCACAAAACCAGGAGCTGCTACAAGACCTTGTCCATTAAGAACGTAATGAGCTGATGCGTTTTTCAATGAGCCTACAGCAACAATCTTTCCATCGCGAATACCAATATCACCCGGAAAAAGGGAGCTTCCTGAGCCATCAGCAATCTGGACATTTTTTATAAGCACATCAAATCGGGAACGAATTGAGCAACCCAACGATAATCCTCCTATCATTACCACACTTGTTTTAATAAAATCTCTTCGAGTCCACCTTCCTTTTTCCTCTTTCATGCGATATCCTTTATAAAATCATTCTTGATTTTTAGAATTCAGGGCTCTCTGTACGATTCTTTTGTGGAAACATAAATCTAAAACATGTCTGCCACTCACCATAAGAATCTACATGGACGTGTCCACCATAGCGCTCTACTGTCTTTTTAACAATAAAAAGTCCCAATCCCCCTTGAATTGTTTCGCCAAATTTAAAATGTTCTTCAAAAATTTTATCTTTTATTGAATTGGGGATTGGCTTACCATTATTTGCCACATTAAAAATAACTCCCTTTTTTTCTGTTGAGATTTCAAAGAGCATTTCTGTTGCTTTCCCATGACGTATCGCATTTGAAACAAGATTATTGATTAACGAATAAAGGAGATCATCGGCATAAATTATCCCATCACCTCGACAGGTAAACTTTATCATTTTATAATCCATCATAACTTTTTGAATAGCTTCTCGTAAAGAAATGGGGTAAAGATCTTCAGGATTATAAAGAATTTTCTCGGCATTTTTTATTCTCTCTATAATTTGAATTCCCCTATTAGAGGCTTCCACTATGCTATCAAGCATTTCTTCATTCGACGTTCTACGATAAAGGGATGTCGCAGATTTAGCAATCATAAAAATATTGGATAAATCATGGCGTAAAATCCTGTTCATCAAATAGAGGTATTCTTTTTGGTCTTCTATTATTTTTTCGTATGCTTTTCGCCGATTAATATCATTGGTAATTAAAAGAAATCCTTCCTGCTTTCCTGCTTCATTATTTATAGGTGTTGTCCGTATTTCATACCAACCGTCACATGAGATATCTTGTGTGGTAAAATCACCTTTAAAACTTTTTAAAAGTATTTCTTTAAACACTATTTGATGATCATCATGAAACAACTCTTTTATATTCATCCCCTGTTTCAGAGAAGCATGCGTCATGCGCTCCATAAAGGCTTTACCAATATCATTAAATAAATCTATGGTACCATTATTCTTAAAAAAAACAAATCCCAACCCCGCGTTTTTAAAAACAGTATCCAACTGGTTGGTAAGACGAGTAAGGGCTTCATCTTTTTCAACAAGGTTACGATGTAAAGTTACAAGTTCGTTATTTATTTCATAAAACGGATTCAAATACTCTTTTTTATCAGGCTTCGTGATAGAAAATAATTTTAATCGTTGACGAATGAAATCTGTGAAAAAAGAATTCATGCCAGTAAGTTCTTGAATAAAATATAGAAGATCGATATTATCAGCAGAACATACTAAAACAATTTGATCATTAATTTTTCCCCCGAAGAATCGACAAGGAACTGACATTTCTTTAAGTTTTATTTCCCAGTTTATCGCAGCACCATGACAAACGATTTCCCGATAAAAATGGATAAGTTTTTCTTTATCCTCAACACACGTCTCCAAGGTGGTAAATTTGTCACGAAGATACCCCTGATCATCCCGAAGAATTTTTTTAATCTTTCCGCGATTATTTGTTATGAGTGCAAAATAAATTATTGAAGATTCTTTATTCATACGTTAAACCATGTATTTGTTAGTCTAATGGCTTTCTGAGCATTTTGTGCTTTTATATCAGTATATCCTTTTTCCCATAAGTCATTATCTACAAGAAAAGGATATCCACTAGCAATTATTTTCATTGATTTTGAAAAATCCTGTTCCCGGATTTTTTGGATAAACATTTGGAGTGATTTTAAATGAGCTATCATTGTTGTGGAAATGGCTACCAAATCAAACGATTCTTCGTGTAAAGTTTTAAGCATATCGGGAATTGTGAGATGTGCACCAAAAAAAGAGGTATCCCATCCTTCCATTTCAAAAAAGTCTGTTACCATGCGAATTCCCAGTTCATGGAGTTCAGTTCCTATACAGAAAGACGCCATTTTTAAGCCATTTTTTTCCGATATAAAAATTTTGAGATACAGTTCTGACATAATTGTTTCGATTACCACCGTAGCATAATGTTCTTGCGCTGCGCTGATGACATTTATTTGCCATAATCGACCAATAAGATGCTGAGCTGGCTCAAAAATTTTCATATATACGTGAAAAATGGTTAGTCCTTTTTTGAGTTCTTTGAAAACGAGCTCTCTTGCTTTCCGATTTCCACCAATTACAAATCGGATATATTTCCCTAAAAGGTCATCTTCTGGTGGAAGGATAGGTGTTTCAGTGCTTTTTGGAACAAAACTCCCGTGTTTTAAAGCTTCTTCAAAACAGGGAGCAACGCCAGATGATATTTCGGGCAACACTGTTTTAATCCCTTCTTGAAGAATCTGATATCTCTTGAGTATAGGATGCATAGGAATATTTCTATATACCAACAAGTCTATTAACCATGCTGTGAAATCCTCAAACAGCTGGGGACTTTCCAAATTAAGAGCCTGAGATAAGTATTCAAGAATATATTTTATATCCCCTTCACAGAGATCTCTGCTTTTTTTAAAATCACAGATATTTTTATCCTTCACCTTTTGAAGATAAAACTCAAGGATATGGGAATGAACGTGATCAAGCATAAGGCTTATTTCATGAGTCACAAAACTATCCTTCAAAATAATAAATATAATAGTGGATATTATGCATAATTTCGAGTCTTTTTTATATCTATATTTTAAAATATTTTGCGTCGGGATGGAGTAAAATAAGGGCTGTGGTTGAACATTCAGGGACAAGCTGATAGCCAGATGTAAGGGAAACACCAATTTTCGAGGCATTGAGGAGTTGGAGAATATCTTTCTGATATTCTAAGGGTGGAGCCATGGGGTAGCCAGGACTTATACGAATACCTTGATATTGCCCAGGTTTTTTAAATGTAGATTCTTTTGTTGTATCAAGACCCAGTTCATAGCGAATAAATGCATGATTTTCTTCAGCAAGGGCTTCAGTTAATTGCATTAAAAGGCCGTGATAAAAAAAGTATTCGGCATAGTCTCCCGAGTGATACAACATTTGGCTATAGCGGATGGCAGCTGCCCCCATAGTTACACATTGAATAGGCAAAAGACCTTCTTCATCGGGTAAAAAATAATCAGCGACAGAAAGTCCCTCTTCCTTTTGCTGACGCGGGAAAGTCAAAATAATCCGTTTGTGACTCTTGGACATTTTCACGGCAACATCATTCTCTGAAGTTTTGTGGACGAAAAAATAACCATAAGCAACCTTGGGTTCAAAAGAAGTACGTATTTCAGGATTTTGTATCATGGTTTCAAATCGCATATTTCCTTCTTGCTGGAGAAATGTTTGATATTCCTCATCGGTCATTTTTCCTTTCCGCAATTGCCATTGAAAGGTAAATAAGGTTTTGAGATTGATGAATTGTTTCAAAGTCTCAATCGTCACGTTTTCACGGATATGCACATCTTCAAAAGGTGGAGAAGGATAATGATAGGGTTTTATAGAGGATTTTTGCAGAGGTTTTTTAGGGGAAAAATCCTTTTTTTTAATTTTATTTGAGGATATTGTTTCGTCTCTCAGGGAATTTTCACTAAGGGCATTCAAAATTGCCAAGCCCTGAAAGGCATCCTCTGCATAAAAAACATTTCCGCTGTATGCTGGTTTTAATTCTGTATGGACAAAGGATTCTGTCAGTGCAGCACCCCCCAGGATGACGGGAATGGAAATATTATTTTCCCGTAGTGCAATCAACGTATTTTTCATCTCCTGGGTGGAACGAACCAGCAAACCACTGAGTCCTACAGCATCGGGTTTCAACGTCTGAACAGCTTCACATATTGCCTCTGGTGTTTGTTTAATTCCAAGATTGTGGACAAGATAACCATTATTGGATAGAATTATATCCACCAAATTTTTTCCAATGTCGTGTACATCTCCCTTTACAGTAGCCAAAATAACTGTTCCCCGTTGCACTACTTTTGATTTTTCCATGTAAGGCTTTAGGATATCCACCGCTTTTTTCATAACGGCTGCCGATTTTAAAACGAAAGGAAGTTGCATTTTCCCACTTCCAAAAAGGTCTCCAATTTCTTTCATGGCAGGTAAAAGAATTTTATTGACAATATCCAGGGGACTCATTTTTTCTCTTAAAGACGTTAAAAGAGATTCTAATTTTGACGAATCGCCATGAAGCAGTTTCCATTTAAGGATATCTTCAGGTGTTTTCTGTTCTTCTTTGTCAAGGATTTCTGGATATAAAAGGGGTTCTGTTTCTTGAATGAGTTTCAAAAGTGGATCACCCTTTTGAGTTTTGTTATAAATAAGATCCTGACACAAGGAAACAATCGATTGAGGAAGTGTTGACAGAGGTACAATTTTTTCTGGATGAATAATAGCTGCATGGATTCCTGCTTGCACCGCCTCATAGAGCATCACGGAATTTAAAACATGGCGCAGGGAGGGTTTGAGTCCAAATGAGACATTACTCACGCCTAAAAGCAGATGTACGCCAGGAAATTTTTTCTTTAAAATTTTTATTGCCTGAAGGGTTTCTACCGCTGCATTTCGATCGGCCTCTTCGCCACTTGCCAGTGTAAAGGTCAAGGGATCAACAAAAAGATCATCAGGATGCAAACCGCCTTTTTCTGCCAAGGAAATCATACGTTCTGCAATGGTAACTTTTCGTTCAGTCGTTTTTGCCATTCCTTGTTCATCTATGGTCAGGCAAATGAGCATTGCCCCGTAAGTTTTGCAAAGATGGACCTTTTTACAAAAAGCTTCTTCGCCATTTTCAAGGTTCGCCGAATTAACAATGGATCGGCCACCTGTATGTTGCAAGGCTTTTTCAAGCACTTCATCACTTGTACTATCAAGTTGGAGGGGAAGTCGACATTCAGCATTCAGGCGTCGGATAAAACATTCCATATCTTTTGCTTCATCCCGACCAACAACGCTAAGGGAAACATCCACCACATGAGCCCCTTCATCTTCCTGTTGATTGACAAATGAAACCATAGTATCCCAATCCTCCCGAAGAAGGGCATTTTTAAAAGCGCGTGATCCTGTTGCATTTGCCCGCTCACTTATAATCAGCGGAGCAGGTTTTACACGAATTATTTGACGCTGAAAAAGAGATGAAACTGCCGGCTCTCTCTTT
This sequence comes from Fidelibacterota bacterium, assembly GCA_028716785.1. Taxonomy (GTDB): domain Bacteria; phylum Fidelibacterota; class Fidelibacteria; order Fidelibacterales; family Fidelibacteraceae; genus Fidelibacter. Next base: position 8,444 of record JAQUPD010000031.1, on the reverse strand, counting down.
TTCTCTGTAAACGGGATGGGATTAATGTGTTGAACCTTATGGCAAATGCTGCGAATATGGTCTGGGGTAGATCCACAACATCCTCCCACTATAGAAGCATGGATATCTGTAACAAAGGGCTTAATATCCTCTGCCATCTTCTCAGGTGTTAATTCATAGACAAAGTGTCCCTCTTTGTGGACAGGCAACCCAGCATTTGGCATGGCAAAAAGGGGAAAGGGTGAAATCTCTGCCAATTGCTGAAGATAAATTTTCATGTGTTTGGGACCTGTAGCACAATTGAGTCCTAACGCCGAAAGCGGAAAAGGAGATAACACCGTTACAAGAGTGGGAATATCCGAACCCGCCAACATTGTGCCATTCGATTCGATGGTGGCAGAAACGATCAATGGAATTTCTTCTGCCCATTCCAAGATAAGGCGGATAAGTGTTTTTACATGAAGCAAATCTTGGGCTGTTTCAACAATGAGTAGATCAACGCCCCCATCAATGAGCCCTTGAATTTGGGGCTTATATCCCTCATAAATTTCAGCGGGTGTTACCTGGTTTAAGGAGGGCAACCGTGTCCCTGGACCAATGGAACCTGCAACAAAGTGATATGTTGTGGAATCCTTAAAAGAATCTACCACTTTCCGAGCGCGTTTTGCTCCTTCAATATTGAGCTCATAGGTTCTCTTTTCCAAGCCATATTCTTTTAACACAAGGGCATTAGCGCCAAAAGTATTTGTTTCAAGAATATTAGCACCTGCCTTCAAATAGTTTTTATGAATAGATTCAATAAGATCAGGTCGGGAAACATTCAAAATTTCCGGACATCCTTCATAGCCTGCATAATCAGAAGCGGTAAGTCCGGCACTTTCTATAAGCGTCCCCATGGCTCCGTCAATGATTAATACCTTTTTCGTTAGGTAATCATGAAATGTCTGTCGACTGATTGCCATATTCCCTCATTATTTTCCGTAATTTACTGAAAGATTATAGATCTTAAAACAAACAATCCCCCTAACTGCCTGACTTATTAGTGCTTACTCTATTCACTCAAAAAGGGGTGATATTTTCCTTGTCCCCTTCCTGAAAGTCCAATAATTTTTCTCCGAAATGGAGGTGTTATGAATAATTTTCGAAGAATAATTGTACAAAGTTTTGTTCCTGAGGAACTTCAGGAATTAAAAAAGTTCAGTTATAATCTTTGGTGGAGTTGGAAACCCAGTGCTCAGAAATTATTTCAAACTCTTGGTGAAGACCTTTGGTATGAGGTGGAGCACAATCCTTTAAAACTTTTAAAATATTTAAGTCAGAATCAGTTAAATAAAAAAGCCAATGATCCTGAATTTCTCACCATGTTAAAGTTAGTCATGGATGAATTTACTCAGTACATGACTCGAAAAGACACGTGGTTTGATACGAATTTCCCGGAAAAGAAAGATTTTTTAGTTGCCTATTTTTGTGCTGAGTTTGGGATTCATGAAAGTGTTCCTGTGTATTCTGGCGGTTTAGGAATGTTAGCAGGTGACCATTGTAAAAGTGCTAGTGATTTGGGAATACCGCTGGTTGGAGTAGGAATGATGTACAAGCAGGGATATTTCAATCAGCGTATTGATAGTGATGGAAATCAGGAAAACATGTATCCTAGCTATGATTTTGGAGAAATCCCCATAGAATTAATGTGTGATGACATGGGGAATCCCTATAAAATTTACATCGTTCTTCCGGGTCGAAAGGTCTATTCTCAAATTTGGCGCATGCAAGCGGGAAGAAGTTCCATTTTCCTTTTGGATACAGATATTCAGGAGAATTTACCTGAAGACAGGATTCTGACCTCTCAGCTTTATGGGGGAGATCATGAAATGCGCATCACCCAGGAATTGCTTTTAGGAATCGGTGGAACAAGAGCTTTGCGTGTTTTGGGATATAAACCTTCAGTGTGGCACATGAACGAAGGACACTCAGCATTTATGGTTTTAGAGCGCGTTCGGGAACTGGTAGAAAAGGGGATAGATTTTGATATTGCCAAAGAAATTGTCTCCAGTGATTCCATTTTTACAACTCATACTCCTCTTCCTGCAGGTAACGATGCGTTTGATGAAGGGTTAATGCACAAGTATTTTGATCACTATTTCCAAAGTTACGGTTTGGATTGGGATCGTTTTTTCATGCTAGGACGCGATGCAAACAGAAATTTCAGCATGACCATTTTAGCCATGAAAATGTCTAAAAGCTGTAATGGGGTTAGTAAACTTCATGGAGAAGTTAGCCGTAAGATTTGGAGTGATGTATGGAAAGATGTTCCACTGTGTGAAATTCCCATAACCCATGTTACGAATGGTGTTCACACAGAAACCTGGGTCTCACGGGAATTTAGAAAACTATACAATGAATATCTTGGAGATGATTGGATTCTAAAGATTGATGATCCAGATATATGGAAAAATGTCCATGATATTCCTGCTGGCACGCTATGGGATGTTCACAAAATTCGAAAACAGCGGCTTGTAGATATTGTAAAGCAACGCATTAGAGCCCGCGATGAACGAAATGGAATTCCTCAATATATTACTGATCGAGCACTTGAAAATTTAACAACCGATGCGCTTTTTGTTGGTTTTGCCAGGCGGTTTGCTACCTATAAGCGCGCAACATTGCTTTTTAAAGATATTGAAAGACTGAAGAAAATTGTAAGCAATCGCGAAAAGCCTGTTGCTTTCTTTTTTGCTGGTAAAGCCCATCCCGCCGATCGTCCAGGTCAATCCCTTATTAAGGAAATTTACCATCTAAGCATGAGCGAACCCTTTCTGGGAAAAATTTTTATTCTAGAAAATTACAACATGACCCTTGCTCGATATTTAGTTTCAGGAGTAGATGTTTGGTTAAATAATCCTCGACGTCCCCGTGAAGCAAGTGGCACCTCAGGACAAAAAGTTGCAATCAATGGTGGGATTAATTTTTCTGTCCTCGATGGCTGGTGGGTAGAAGGATATAATGGAAAAAACGGGTGGACCATTGGAGAACTGAAAGAATATGCAAATAATGATATTCAAGATCAGGAAGACAGTGCAAGTCTTTATTATACCTTAGAAAATGCTATTATTCCTGAATTTTTTGAACGGTCAAATGGAGAGAACTATTCAGAAGCCTGGATACGGCGAATGAAAGAATCTATTCACACGGTTACTCCCCATTTTAGTACTCATCGAATGGTAAAAGATTATTTAAAGAATCTTTATTTGCCAGCCTTTGAACACAAAGAATTTCTTGTACAAAATAACCATGAAAAGGCTATAGCTCTTGTTCAATGGAAAAAGAAAGTATTAGAAGCATGGAAAGATGTATGGGTAACAGAAATTAATCCAATTGAAGAGTTCATCAACACCCTTCATGTTCAAATAACCTGTGATGTCATGTTGGATGGACTGAGTCCTGACGATGTAAAAGTGGAAGTATATTTGGTCCGAGAATATCAAGAAACCCAGCCACCTGTCTCGATTGTTGAACTAAAGGTAAAAAACAAAAATACAGAAGGACGTCATATTTATACTGGCGTTGTAGAAATCCCAAAAGCAGGAACATATAGTTATAGCATACGCGTTCGTCCCTGGCATAAAGATCTTCTTAATCCTTTTGAAATGGGAATTATTCGCTGGATGCAGCTTGTGAGTTAAGAGGACGTTTATCAAACACATCTTTTAAGGTATCATAAATTTCTTCCCTTATAAATAAAAAGAGAGGAATTATTATATTTGATACTATAATTTTTTAAAATACATTTCGCATTGTAACTATTAAGTGCAACACTTGACACCTTATAAAGTCGGGAGAGGGAAGAGGAAAAGGAAGGGATGAGGCTTGCCACTGATGTGTATAGAGACCTCAAAGTGTAGAGATTTTGGATTTCGTGACCAAATTCACCGTTCATTGGTGCCCATCCCCCAAATATTGCCGAAAGATATGACAGAGAAAGTCATAAAGGCTATATCAGTCTTATCCATCGCGAGAGGATTATGTGGTGAACTCAGAACTCAATGATATTTGCCAAAGAATTAAAAGAGTTGAGTGAAACAAATGCAGATAGTTTATCGATAAAACCAGGAGATATCTGTAATACTATACAATCTGATTCAAACCAGAATTAGGAACGTTGATAAATGATTTCCCGTCTCCGTTTGAGTTGCATTTATAACATAAATTCACAGATAAATTTTTCATTAAAAAAGTGAAATTCCCTATGTCTGATTGTTACAAATATCAAAAGTTGGATATTAAAAATTATTTTCTTGAAAAAATATTTTCATTTTTTTAAAGTAATAATGTCAAATTAAGGTTTTTCTGTAGATATAAGTAATATATCTTCATGTTTTTCGATTCTATATTACACGTGGTAACCACATGAAAGGTAGTCAACAAGGTCAACTTGGAAATCTTAACCGTTATAATCAAAGCAGAATTATAAACTGTCTTTGGGATGCTAAAAAAGCGACCAGGCATTATCTCTCTCATGAAACAGGATTGAGTATACCAACAATAAGTCATGCACTTATAAGTCTAACAAAAGAGCATTTAGTTCAGGTAGAGACGGAAAAAACAACAGGAAAAAGAGGAGGTCGGCCTGCAGAGTGGTTTTATTTTTCAGGTTCGGAAAATTTTGCTATTGGTATTGATCTTGAAAAAGAAATCTCTTTTTGTCTTCTAGCAGATTTAGAGGGAAATATAAAAGAGCGTATTTCGTGGAAAACGCCTTCAAGACCAACACCCCACGCCCTGATAACGGATGTTCTTAAACATATCCGAAGAATGGAGGAAAAAGTCCCTTCGGGCGCTTATTTGCGAGGAATTGGTATTGCGCTTCCTGGTTTGGTGAGTCGTTATACAGGAAAGGTAATCTATTCTCACACCTTTGAATGGCATAATATTGAGTTTGTCAACGCAATCAGAAAAGAGATTGAATATCCTGTTTTCATTGATAATGAAGCCAATTTGCTTTCGTTAGGAGAGCTTTATTTTGGCTCTGGAAAGAACTATCAAAATTTTATTTGTGTGGACATTCGGTATGGTATTGGAAGTGGCGTTGTGTATCAACATAAACTTTTGGATATTCCAGGAGAACTAGGACAAAGTTGTTTTGTTGTTGGGGGTGATTCTGAATTGTCTTCACGTTTTCAAAAATTGGAAGAGAGTGCTTCGGATCATGCCCTGTTAACAAAAGCGAAAGAATGGATAAAAAAAAGCCCAGAATCCACGATGCTATCCCGGTATCCCCAGCCCTTATCGCTCCAACATTTTATAGAAGCACTCCAATTGGGGGATGGTGTTGCTGTGAACATTTTTAAAAAGGCAATGGACGATTTAGGGAAAGGGTTAGCATTTCTTGTTAACATGTTTCATCCTGAAGCTTTCATCTTTCATGGTCCAATCACAGAAAATAATCCTCTTTTTTACACAGAAATTCGCAACGTTATCGAAAGATATTCCTTGAGCCCTTTTTTCACATCTTTTGATTTAAAGCCTTCGACATTTAACCAATTAGGTGGCGCATTTGGTGGTGTTTCAATGATTCTTCAAGAACTTTTAGCGTTAAATCCTGACCTTGTCTAATAACAGTTTAAAAAAATTTATTTCTATAAATTAGAAGTCCCGGCAATTAACCGGGACTGGGGAGAGAGAGAAGCATGATGAAAGAGAAGATGATTATAGCAAGCCCAAAAAGGTACTTCCAGTATCATTTTCTTTCAACAGTGTTAAGATAACGATATTTTTTAAAAGTTATCAAGAAAATTTTTATGATTATTAAGAATTATTGCATATTTATTGAATATTTATACGTTTTAACCATATAAACAGCGATGAATAATCGATAAAATGGGATTTTTACCGAAAGCGACTCAAAAAACGTTTGAAGACATGTCGTTTTACATTCTTTTCATAAAGAGAGTCGAGATCATAGTCTTCTGGATGAAGGATGTGTAAAATTTCAGTCCATGGTATTAAACCACCAATATTTCGGTCATCAATATAGACATCCGCATTAATTTTACGAGATTTAATGTCAGTTTTATTCTCGCCTGGATAATTTTCATTCACAGCCCAGAATTCAATGCCTTTGTTTTTACAATAGTCAATAGCTTCTTTAAGCATATCCCCCGTGCGATAGGTCCATAAAATGAGCTTATGTCCCTTTTGTTGCAGGATCTTTAACGATTCAAAGGCATAGGGAATCTCTTTTCCAATAGCCGGATAACGATGTTCAACAAGGGTTCCGTCAAAATCTACAGCAATAATCATTAGTCTCTCATATTTTTTGGAATTTATTGAACATCGAAGTAATTGACAATCTTAGGAATAGAAATTCTTTTCAGTTTCTTGGGTAAACGTTATTTATTTTTTCTTGATAGCTTTTCACCTTGTTTAAAAGTAAGGGAATCCCATCCTGGTTGTTTTAAAATTGTTTCTAGGATTAGGGCTGCGCCAACTGCATCATAATAAGCATCATGGGGATGACCTTGGGGATAAATAGTTCGCACACTTTCTGTAAGATTTAAGATATCCAGCAAATTCTCAAGATTATATTTTGTAAGACCTGGCCACACCTGTCGGCTCAAATTCAGGGTATCAATCCAAATCCTGTGAGAATGAACAGGGAAAAATTGTCTCAATATTTTCTTTTCTGTCCCAACATTATGGGCTGCTAAAATGTTTTTTTCAAGATAGGGACGAATTTCATACCAGAGTTCAATAAGCCGAGGCGACTTTTTTAACAAGGGACGGAGTTGTTCATGTCGACCTGGAACGTAAGGACTGATTGGTCGATCACCAATATAGAGATAGCGGTTCAGACTTTTTTGGGGGTTAATAATGCCTTTTTCAAGGACAACAAGGCCAAGTTGCCATGGTTCATCGGGATAATCTGCAACAGTTCCTGTTGTTTCAAAATCAAGGACTGTGATGTTACATTCTTTTAATAACATTTTTAACGAAATTTATAAAGTATTGAGAATATTGCGAAGAAATTGTGTTTAACCATCTTTTCTTAGAAATACCGGTAGAAAATTGCCAGGTTTCTGAAAGAGCATATCATAATTTTTTATACCATACATTCATGCTTTCAAAATGCCTTTACCAATCTGTGTCTTATTTATCTGTCTTCCCATATAGTGATAGCTAAGGCAAGAAAGTAATATTCATTCCAAACGACACAGCTCGGGCGATAGTATAAGCTGTAGTAAAGCCTCTTGCTTACAATCGGCTCCTATTGCATTCAACAGGTATCATGCCAAAGATTTTACATGATAATCGGGCATTGTTGCAAAATCAGTCATTTCTAAAAAGAAAAAGTCCCACAACATTTCTGCCGATGAGGCTGCAAGAATGCGTTTCCTATCATGGATAATAACGATGATGACCAGATGCTATAAATTCTTTAAGAAAAGAGGGATTCCCATGGGGAAGGAATATTCAGGAAAAATGCTATAATACATGGTTGCCAACGCTAGCAAGGATCTTCTGTTGCCTTTCGAAGCGTTAATTCCTTTTTCAGAGTCCCATAAATGGCCTTTATAGCTTTCTCCAGTGACGTTTCAAGAACTTTTTTCAACTATTCTTCTCTTTTTCTTTTTGACGGTTAGAATCAAGAAAATAACTTAAAAAATACCTATTCTCTTTTCCTTTGTATAGACATAGAATCACGGCTTCAGTTAAAAATCCTTTTCAATAAAGGACTGAGTGGTTTTTCTGGAATTCTTACAAAGATTTTTGAATGTTAATTCTTTTTTGCAATATTAAGGATAAAGGTCACAAGGAATTCTGGATCATCACCTCCCCATTCAATAAAATAAATTCGTTTGCTAAAGGGTCTATATTGAATTAAGGACTTGCCTACATATTCCACATATCTGTCATTTCATAGGGAATATGAATTAACTCAGTGGGTCTTGGAAACGATTGCATCCATATCGGATCATTTTATAGGTTGTCTGTATCAATGAGTGATAAATAATTGGATATAATGGGTAAGGAAAGTCACTCAACAGTTTCATCGAATTTTTTCGCTTCTCTTGTGAGAAGTTCATTCCTAGCAATGTCTCAAAGGTATCAATATCCCGAATAGAATGACGCAGTTGCCATTTCTAATCTTTTCACTTTTTTAATTTAACATCTTCAGAAATTTTACTGTCAGGTTCTCTTCGATGTTCATTAAAAATGCTCATGAAACGTTCTTAATGAATAAATTCACATTGTTTTTCGAAAATTTAATAAATAATTACTCCGTTTCTGTCTATTAGCTTCTTTAATATATCATTATAATGATATTCTCTGAGTTATCCAAGGACAAATCAGGATATGATTTCTAGTGGAGTTTGAGATAAAATTGAAACGATTTAGATTCTTTTAGAAAAAATGTATTTACCATCTCCATCTTCATAAAAATCATGGATTATTGTCTCGAGATGGTA
>JAQUPD010000030.1 GCA_028716785.1 Fidelibacterota bacterium | reverse complement strand
AGCCTATAACCAATCTAAAGAGAGTCGAGAATTTTATGAATTTATGAAAACAATGGATACTTACTCCAGCACCATGGATACCTCTACAACCATGATTTTATCCACCAAAAGCGATTTTTATAAGTATCTGAAAAAAGTGTATGGGTTATAATGTCATACGTAGATATCTTTTAGTACAAATATAAGGGAGTTTATAAGCTCCCTTTTTATGATTGATGACTTTTGAAATATGAATTAAAAATGCCCCCTTCTATTCCTATCTTAAAACGTTTAGCTGTTTTTAAAGATAAAAAACCCCATGTTCTGCAAAAGTACTTCCAAAGAATTTCTTAACAACTTAATTAATTATAATTGTTATATTTATTGACAATGTATAGTAAAAAATGTAACTTTCAAAATAAAAAAGGAGAACAAGGATGTCTACAATTGTTGATGTGTATGCCCGAGAGATATTGGATTCGCGAGGAAATCCGACTGTTGAGGTTGAAGTTTTACTTGAAAGTGGTGCTTTTGGGCGTGCTTCTGTTCCATCTGGAGCTTCTACCGGTAAGTATGAAGCCATTGAACTAAGGGATGGTGGCTCTCGTTTCATGGGAAAAGGTGTTATAAAAGCTGTCCAAAATGTAAATGATATTATTGCCCCACGTGTTGTGGGTGAAGATGCTATGGATCAAGCATATATTGATGGAATTATGATTGAATTGGACGGAACACCTAATAAAGAAAATCTGGGAGCAAATGCTATCTTGGGTGTTTCTATGGCCGTAGCTCGTGCTGCTGCCGATTATTTGGCAATTCCTTTATATCGATACCTTGGGGGTTCTAATGCTCGTCGCTTGCCAGCACCGATGATGAATATTTTAAATGGGGGATCTCATGCAGATAATAATATCGATCTCCAGGAATTTATGATTTACCCAGCCGGAGCATCAAGTTTTTCTGATGCCCTTCGCATGGGTGTGGAAGTCTTCCATAATCTTAAAAAAGTTCTAAAAGAAAAAGGATTAAATACATCCGTCGGTGATGAAGGAGGTTTTGCTCCCAACCTGAAATCCAATGAAGAAGCACTTCAAGTTATTATAGAAGCCTGTAAACGGACAGAGTATAAACTGGGTGAAGAACTTTTCATTGCTCTTGATGCCGCTGCTAGTGAGTTTTACAATGAAGAAGATGGATTATACCACCTTGCATCAGAAAATAAAAAACTTACTTCCTCTCAAATGATTGATTTTTACGAAAAGTGGCTGGAAAAATATCCAATAATTTCTCTGGAAGATGGTCTGGATGAAAACGATTGGGAAGGTTGGAAGCTGTTGACAAAACGTCTTGGCAATAAAATCCAACTTGTGGGAGATGATCTTTTCGTGACCAATTCTGAACGGTTGCAAAAAGGTATAAATGAAATGTGTGCCAATGCCATTTTAATTAAACTGAATCAAATTGGTACGGTAACGGAAACCCTGGAAACTGTTGAGCTGGCAAAAATGTATGGATATAATTCTGTTATTAGCCACCGGTCAGGAGAAACAGAAGATACCTTTATTGCAGACCTTGCTGTTGCAACAAGTGTGGGTCAAATTAAAACAGGATCTGCATCCCGATCAGATCGCATCGCCAAATATAATCAACTACTCCGTATTGAAGATGAACTTGAAGAACAGGCAATTTTTCCAGGACTTAAGGCAATACGTCTATAAATAAATGGTTCAAAAAACAAAAATAAGACCCTCTCTAACGCCACAACTCATCATTAAATTGTTGGTTCTGCTGCTTGTTATCGCCGTAATCTTTCTTTGTTTGGGAGATTACGGCTTTTATGCTTATTACAAAATCCGACTCGAAGAAAAAAACGCCAGAGAAGAACAAGAATACCTTCGAACCCTGGAAAAAGATAAGTCAATCGAATGCGATCTTTTGAAAAATGATAAACAATATTTGGAAAAAATTGCCAGAGAAAAATATCGCATGGCTAAAAAAGGTGAAATTGTTTACCGTGTGATAGAAAAAGAACCGGAAAATCCGCCTAAGAATCCTTAATCCAATTTTATCATCTCATGACAGCAGGTATATTAGGATATGAAAAAATTCCCCACAGGATGGATACTTATGATATACTTGTTTGCTGTTACACGACCCTGTTTAGGATCCGATACAACTTCTATACATATCTACCAACTTAATCACTATTATACCATTGACGGTTTTTCTCATTTAAACGTGAATACAAATCACTTTCTTATAAAAGCAAACTACAAAAACAAAAGCAACATTTTTGCAAAACCTGGAGAACCTAATCGAGTTAAGCAAGAAAATGTCTTTGATACCAATTTTTTATATCATGTAAATCCACTTTTTTTCGTCGGTCCCTCGTTCCATGATTATAGACTTTCTGATGAACAACATAGTTCTGAAAACAACTATACCAACAGCCGAGTTGGATTTACAGGTCAACTTGATAAGAAACTTTCTTTTATAGGAAATGGGGGATTTTTTTGGGAAAAACGGCGTGGAATTCAGGACGAAGGGTGGTATACGAGCTTTGAACTCTTTAATAAAGAACCCTATCAAATAATCACCCCTTATCTTCGCCTAAATTACGATAAAACACCCTATCGCGATAATTATACAACCGATAATTCTCTCAAAATAAAAACACCCTTTTTTGATGATATTTTTAACACCTTAACACTTAATTTTAAAGAAACCCGACGGGAATATTATATCAATCCTAACGCTCTTTCACAAACAGAAGTCCGAACAACCCGAAACCAACAACTTCAAGACCAATTTTCTTATGTGTTCCCATTTGATATTCGCTTTGTCTATAATCTTCGATTTGCTGCCATCCGTGATAACCTTAATTTCTATCTTTCAGACAGTTCAGCAACACGTGAACGAAACACCTATCAATTTACAAATCAATTTTATGTCTCTAAAAACATGGAGCATCTCCATATAAAAGGGGGTTATACTTCCGATCAGAACCAGGATCAATCTTCTGCAAACAGAGATGAAATTCAACTGCCAGCAGATTATAAATATGTCCGACAAACAATCAATACTGAGGCAGCTTATTTTTTAAATCCAACCGATAGCCTTTCGCTGCGCTATCAGGTATCTGTGTTCCACTATGATACCCCCGATACAAACAATACCGATGATCGTGACGAAATAAGCTATGTATTAAATCCCCAGTTAAATTTTCAACTCTCTCCCTATATTCGGTGGAATGTTTCAGGACAAATGTATCTCCATCACTTAATTTATCTTTCTTCAAGGCGGTCAGGACAAAATCATTGGAATCGCGTTTACTCCATCAGTTCACACTTAAATCTCTCCATTCCCGCCCGTTTAAATTGGTCCTCAACACAAAGCTTAAGCACCAATTACTTTGTTTATGACTATGAAGATTCTGCTTTTGTCAATGTGAACAGTAATATTTTTCGCTCCTTGTATCTTGACCAACATATTGAATACTTTTTTTCGTCTCCATGGGGAATCTCCCTTCGGGTGAGTGGTAGACTTGAAGATGATGGTTTGTTAGATTGGCAACACTTTATTCAAGATAAAGCAACTGAACGATATCAGGTAAATCAAGAATATTTGATTTCATATCGCAAGCAAAATTTTAACGTCTTTGCTGGGCCCGTCTTTTCAAAACGATGGTTTTATCAGAAAAGTGCTAATGACCAATGGACTTTAATCCATTATATTTACAGACGTGGAATTACAGGAGGATGCCGAATCAAAAATCTGTTTCATTTTAAATATACCTTTGAAGCTATCCAACAAACAGGACAAAAAAAGGTTTATAATCAAAATGGAGCGCTACAATTAAATATTATTTTATGAAAGATTGATTATGTTGACTCCCTTTGAAATCTTTGGATATATCGCCACGGTAATTATCGCAATCTCACTGATGATGCATCAAATTCGAAAATTGCGTCTTTATAATATGATTGGTTCTGGACTCTTTTCCATCTATGGTATCTTGATTGGCGCCTGGCCTGTTGCTATCTTAAATGGATTCATTGTTCTTATCAATATTCGAGAATTAATTTCTCTGAGCCATCGGGATACGGTATTTAAAACACAAGTTGTTGATATCAAACAATCGTGGTATGTTAAATATTATTTGAATTTTTTTAAGGAGGATATTAAACGTATTTTCCCAGATTTTACAATTCAAGAGGATGAATCGTATGAAACGGTGATTATTATGCGGGATGTATTGCCAGCAGGTCTTGTGATTTTACGACAAACCGAGGGACCAGAAGCAGAAATAATTCTTGATTTTGCTCATCCCCAATTCAGAGATTTGCAAAATTCTCTCTATTTTTTCGAAAAAGGATGTGAATGCCTTAATCTTGAAGGAAAAAAATTCTTTATAACACCCGGGATGGAAAGAAAACATATTCGTTTTTTAAAAAAACTAGCGTTTAACCCTTATCCCCATAAACAAAATTGGTACATAAAAGAAATTGGAGTAAAAAATGTCTGATACACAATTTTTTGGACGAAAAGCAAGGGAATGGATTGTGGCTGCCGGTAATCTTGTCATGAAAGGACGTGAGGAATCTTATCGTTTCACAATGAAAGAAAAAACAAATCCTGTAACAGAAATTGATATTCGCTGTGAACAGTTTTTAAAAGCAAAAATTTTAAGCCAATTCCCTGACCACAATATTCTTGCTGAAGAGAGCGCCCCCATAGAAAACACCTCAGAGGTAACATGGATTATTGATCCCATTGATGGAACAACAAATTTTCTACACAACTTTCCCTATTTTTGTATCTCCATTGCCATTCAAACAAAGGCGGGGGTTATTGCAGGTGTTATTTATGATCCCCTACGGCAGGAATTATTCTACAGCGATGCTGAAACCGAAGGCACCATACTCAACGACAAGCCCGTTCATGTAACAACCACAAAAAAAGTCCAGGATAGTCTGTTGGTTACAGGTTTCCCCTATAAACATGATGAAATATTTTATCAGAATTTCAAGCGCTTTCAGCGCATGTATGAAAGAAGTCATGGTGTGAGAAGATCAGGTGCTGCAGCACTTGACCTTGCGTATGTTGCTTCAGGACGCTCTGATGGATACTGGGAATTTACCTTAAAACCTTGGGACTGTGCTGCCGGTGCCTATCTTGTCATGAAAGCAGGTGGACATGTAACAACAGTGGAGGGACAAAATTACTCACCATATATTCCGAGTCTTTTAGCAAGCAATGGTTATATTCACGCCGAAATGATTGAAATTCTCAATCTTAACAACAATACATAAATATCACTAATTATACAGCCTCTATGTTTAAAAATATGAGCTATTTAACGTTAGTATTATCTCCGAACGAAATAACCTGGATGTGGACTCTTGTAGTACCCATGTGTTCAAACCCAAGCGCTTTTGCAGCGGCATACGATACATCCAATATTCGTCCTTCTATATAAGGGCCACGGTCGTTGATTGTTAAAATCACAGAGCGATTGTTTTCTAAATTTGTCACACGAACCTTTGTGCCAAGAGGCAATGTTCGATGGGCTGCTGTTAGGTCATACATATTATAAATTTCACCACTTGCCGTCTTTTTCCCATGAAAATCTTCCCCATACCAAGAACAAAGTCCAATCCAACTGCGCTGATAACTTAATTCATAATTTTTTTCTACAGGGATTTGTTTAGAAGGAACGGTTTGAGTGCTTTTGGGTGGCGAGGATTTTTTGGGAATATTCTGAGTTCCATAACGCGGTGCTGAACTGCATCCTGCCATGAGCACAAAACATACCATAAAAGAGAGAATTTTAATCGCTGTTTTATTCATCTGTCTCCGGGTTGGATATTGTATCCATTTCTGAGATAACAACATCCTTTAATGTATCTAAAAAAAAGAAGGACGATGAATCTTGCTTATCAGCATCTACATGGCCTTCTGATGTCAACATATTTTCAATAAGAAGATTTAATTTATTTAAACGACTTTCCGCATTTTTTGCATATTTTGTGTTTTTATAGTGATTTGAGAGATATTGATAATAATATATGGCACTATCCAAATTTGAAAATGTTTCATCATATTCCATTCCCAGGCGGTATAAAATTTGCGCGGTTGTCAGAGAATCTAAGGTGGCTGTATCCAAAACAGACTTTAAGGCTTTCATTCCCTCTTTTTCACGATGTTGATTAAAATATTCCTCTTCAATATGAAAAATCAACGCCTGATTCTCTTTCCTTTTTAAGGAATCTGGATGTTCACACCCTAAATGATAAAGACTAAACGGAGAAAAGGGATAGTCTCGAATAAGACGATTTTTTAATAATTCAGCCCTAATAGAATCACCAGCCTCTTCTGCCACGTAACTCCAGGTATTTAAGATTTGAGGAACTAAAGGATTTTCTTTAAAATTCGAAATAAGCGTTTGATAGATCGATAAAGCAGAATCGAGGTTTTGAAAATTAAAGGCAAGATATTCAGCTTGGCTAAATTTTTTCTCTATATAATCATTAACAACTTTATCTGTCAAGGTGGAATCTGGTTCAAATGTGGGATTTTTTAGAGAGGGATATTCTTCTTCTAAAGACGCTATTTCCTTGTTAAGAGAAACAAATTGACCAATTTGATTTATTTTTTCCTGGGCATAGGTTGCTTCTGGACAATTTCGATCATGTTGCCGAACATTGACAAAGGCATTGCGTGCATTTTCATAGTCCTGAAGTTCGTTCAAATAAAGCTCACCAAGCTGATATGATGCTTTTGCTGCTTGAATGGTGTTTGGATAATTTTCCGTGATAGTAATATACCGTTGAATTGCTTGATCAATTTTTCCTTGATGTTTATACACCTCAGCAAGTTCCAATTCCATTTCTGGAAAAACCTCTCGATTTTCTTCATTTGCTAACATTTCCTTTATTAATTCTTCACTTTCATCATACCTCTGATAGATTCTATAAATCTTCGCATACTGAAGCTGGACTCGTGTTAATAATAAGGGATCAATTGAAATTTCTTCTATCTTCTGCAGCATCGTTATTGCATCATCAAACATAGCACGATCAATATAAATTTGCGACAATTCGTACATTAAATTACACTTCGTTGGAATATCATGGGTTAACTCCAACGCTTGTCTAAAATAATTAAAAGCTTTTTCTTCCTGGCCATCTTCCAGAGCTAAATGGCCTGCGAGAGACATAGCTTCACTATGAAAAAATTTATTTTTAGGATCTGAAATGAATTCCTCCAATAACTTAAAGGCAATGTCCTTTTCTCCTAATTCATAATAACACCGAGCAATCCAAAGCTGTGATTCTGAATAATATGGACTTGAAGGATATTCAAGGGTGAGTCGGGAAAACATTGAACGAGCAATGGTATATTTTTGAAGATAATAATTCGACACGCCAAAAATATACATGGCATCATCAACATAATCAGAATTGGGATATTTTTCGATAACCTTTTGAGCTTTAATCGCCGCATTTTCAAAAATTGTATAGGTTGATCGTGAAATTTTTCCACTTTTGTTAAGATCTATTTCCATTTGCCGCGTCGCTTCCGAAAAATAGGTTTTTGCATTATAAAAGGTATTAAAGTAGGCACAACCACTGAAAATGAAAAGTATAAAGAATATTATGAATTGGCGCTTACGCATGTATGTTCCTCTACTTTATAATGAAAAATTTTCCTTTAATCATAATATATTTTATTTCAGCTGGCTTTGACAAAGGATTTGCATTCAAAAAGAGAAAATTTGGTAAAGATGAATCTTCTGAATCGCTCACGGTAAGATCATCGAGGAAGCGGATCTTTGTTTCTTTATCAAGCGCATGTAAATTTTTAAACAAATTCTCTGGATATTGATATTTGATAAGATAAGGCTCATCTTGTTTAAGCCTATTCATCTCCGCAAGATTCTGAATAATGATATACGAAAATGCGTTTATTTGATCTTCAGAATAGTACATCTCAAGAAGATAAGGTCTATTTAAGGAATCTGTATCAAGAAAATATAAAGGAAATTCGTGATTCTTCCATTGGTAGATTCTTTCCTTTTCTTTGGCAGAACACGAATGTTCTATTTTTTCAATAAGTGATATCACAGAGGTATCATATCCCTCTTCTTTTTTAAAAATCATAAGTCCTTTTAAAAAGAAAGTTCCCGGAAACTGTACCTCCAAGACATCTCCCGATCGAATACCAGGGGCTTCTGGATACACAACAAAAGAACTAATTCCCTTTTTCTCCATAGAAACATAGAGTTTGTTTATTTTCTCTTGGGGGATAGCTGTTTGGACATAGGGATAATGCTGATACGAACTATCAAGCGTAAGTGGCACCCAAAAATTTTGCAAAAAAGGAATCATCCAGAATTGACTCATATCCACAAAACCTGTTTTGTGATCCTCTTTTTTTACAGGAAAGAATTCATGAGATGTTGCTCCCCACATGTCACCGGGTGTGCTCCACGTACCATCTCCTTGATAAATATAACCACATCGTATAAAGAGAATATCGTGCTGTGCATAAAGAAAATTTGAATAAATAAAAAGCAAAAGCCAGAATTTTTTAGTACAACTAATAGACATATTTCCCTTCAATAAGAAGATGTTCACATGTTTTAGAGTCTTTTTTAAAAATAGCAATTGAAGCGGAATAGCCAGGAACAAGGAGACCAAAGCGGTGCTCAATGTCTAAAAACTCCGTAGGAAGCACCGTCATCAGCTGAAGAAATATTTCACGTGATAATTTATTCGCAATAAAAAAAGAATCTTGCATGCTATAAATCCACGTTTGTGGAAACTGGATTCCTGTATTTCCTAACGTTTCAAACCAATCAAATTCTGAAGATTTGCCTGCTTCATAGTGTTTTAAGTCCTCATACGTTAAGATCATACGAATATCCCCAAAAATCATGTCAGAAGTAAGTGTTTTCTCTCGAACAATCCACACATTTTCAATCTGTTTATCATCAAGTAATGTTTCAAATTCAGAGATCCACATTCCAGGCATGTCGTACCACCAAATTTTTGTGCTACTCTTGGATTTAAAGGGCCATAAAAGGCGACAGGTATCCTGTAATCCTTCAGAAAAAGAATCATAGATATATTGATACAAAGCATAAATATGGCCTTCTGCTTTTGGTACTGGTATTAGCAAGCCAAGGGTATCTAAATCCATTATATTATTTATAGTTTTTAAAAAAACATACGGCGGTTCATCCGCAAGATAAAAGCCAATACCCCGAGATATCATGAAAGAATCAACATGGGATGTTTGGGACAGGGGATACAAATTTAAATCAAACATTGCAGGCATAAGATGACGGGTTGTGTCGATTGTATGTAAGGGAACGCGACGGACAGATACAATTCGATTCTCAGAAAACGTCAATTCTCCAGGAAAGATATCGCCATTTCCCCGATGGATCCAGCCATTTATTTGATTTGGAGATGCCGCAAAAAGAGATACAGAAACAAACACCAGCAGACAACTTTTCCCATAAAAGAATTTCATGCTTCAATTTATAAAGCCACAAGCCATGAAACAATGATTCAGATAAGAGTAAGACATACATAGAAAAGAATAAAAACCAATAAGTGTTGAAAAGGGCTCTTCACAGTCAGGAAGAGCCCTTTAACCATAAGGATATTGAGAAAAGGATTAGCGCACTTCTTTGATACGTGTTGCTTTCCGACCCTTCAGGTTTCGGAGATAATATAATTTAGCTCTGCGGACCCGACCGAGTGCAACACGTTCAATTTTTGCTATATTGGGAGAATGAACAGGAAAAATTCGTTCAACGCCAACACCATTTGAAATTTTTCGTACAGTAAATGTTTCATTAATGCCCGTCCCTTTTCGAGCAATACAAATACCTTTAAATTGCTGAATCCGTTCCTTTTCTCCTTCGCGGACTTTCACATCAACGACCAAAGTATCGCCAGCTTTAAACATAGGAATATCATTTCGCATTTGATGAGCAACACTATCATGTAATTTATCCATCACAAAATCCCTTTACTTTTTCTCTTTTGTCTGTTTTATAAGCCATTTATCATAAAGGTCCGACCTTTTTTCTCGGGTTTTTTTTATTCGTTGTTCAAGTCGCCATTCTTCAATTTTGGCATGATGTCCACTTAAAAGGACTTCCGGGACCTTTAACCCCTCAAATTCCTCAGGGCGTGTATACCAGGGACAATCTAATAAAGGATGAGAAAATGAATCGCTCAGGGCTGAATTTAAGGTTCCAATAACACCTGGTATAAGACGAATAACGGCATCAATGATAACCAGTGCAGCAATCTCTCCTCCCGTTAGCACGTAATCGCCAAGACTAATTTCATCGGTGACCCACACATCTCTTACCCGTTGATCAATCCCTTTGTAATGACCACAAATAAAAAGAAGGTAGGACTCCTTTGAAAAATCTTTTGCCATTTCCTGTGTAAACACTTTTCCATCAGGTGTTGGAAAAATAATTCGGGGTACCTCTGGTTTTGCTTCTTCCAGACAGTGACGGATAGCAGAAAACAATGGCTTTGGTGTCATAACCATCCCGTCTCCACCCCCAAAGGGATAATCATCCGTTTTTTGATGCTTCTCTTCTGAAAATACCCGAATATCCCTAGGTTTAATCGATACAAGTCCCTTTTCGATGGCAATTCGTGCAATGCTACTTTTAATCACGGGTTCAATCATCTCGGGAAATGTCGTCAATACATCAATCTTCATCTAACAAGCCTTCAGGTAATGCCATAACGAGTTCCTTTTTTTCCTGATCCACCTTTATCAAAAAGTCTTTAATAAAGGGAATCAATTTTTCTTCAGAATCTTTTTTAATAATAAGCATTTCTTGAGCAGGATAAGATTCGAGCCTTAGAACTTTCCCTAAAAAGTGACCTTTTTCATCGACAATCTGGTATCCCTCATAAGCGAGATATGGCTTTTGGGTTTTCTCATCCAGGGGGAGTATTTCTGAAGGAACAAAGAGGTTTGCTTGCCGCATTGATTCGGCCATTTCACGCGTTGTAACCTCTTTAAGTTTAAGAATACTTTTTTTGGATAACATCGTGAAATGAACAATTTCACTTACCTCTTCAGGGGCAGAACCCTTTCCCCAGTATATATATTTCAAAGAACACAAAAAATCTCTTTCGACACCTTCAAGTCGTATTATAAGCTTGCCTTCAAGACCCAGCGGTTTAACAACAACACCGATTTTTTTGAAGGACATATTTACATCATTTGGCAGTCGAATTAACGATCGATAATATCGAGCGTTGCCCGACGATGTCCGGCCTTTGCAGAAACAGCCGTGAGGAGTGTCCTCAATGCCTGAGCTGTCCGTCCATTTTTACCAATGACTTTACCAAGATCTGCAGGATTTACAGACAGTTCAAAAATGATATTATTTTCACTGTCTATTTGGGTAACCTTCACATCCTCGGGGTGATCAACAAGATGTTTGGCGATAAATTCAACAAACTCTTTCATTTTCTACCTCACTCTTTAGGATTTTCTTCTGTTTTCTCAGTCTCTGTTTCAAATTCTTGTACTTTTTCAGTCTCTGGTTCTTCCTTTGAACTTTCGTCCTCAACGTCTCCAGAAGGGCTGTTGCTGACCAATTTTTCTTCAATTTTTTCGGGCGTCTCTTGATCGCTCACTGCATCTTCTGAGGTCACATCAGGACTTTCAGCTGAAATCTCCGTCACTTGTTTTTCAACATTAGCACGTTTTACTTCATCAGAAGGCTTCTCTTTTTCTTTAGATTTTTTGGATTCTTTTGACGGTTCTTCCTTTTTTACCTTCTGTGTCATTTCCCATTTTTGAAGTTCAATCTTTTTTACATCTTCCGATTTGCAGTTTCTTAAGTGCCATTTAAACATGATCCCTACTTTTGATAAAATATTCTTGACGGTATCAGTCGGTTGGGCACCCTGCTCCAGCCAATACATCACTCTATCTTCCTTTAAGCTAACACGATTCTCATTTTTTAAAGGATCATACGTCCCTACCTGTTCGATAAAACGGCCATCACGACGGCTTTTAGAATCTGCAACAACAATACGGTAATACGGACGGTTCCGTCTACCCATACGTGTGAGACGAATTCGAGTTGCCAAATTTTTCCTCCTTAAAACTGTTTACCGGGAATGTGAAACCCCTTTCCCGATACGTTCATTTTATTCATTCTTTTCATCATCTTTTTCATTTGCTCAAACTGGTTCAATAATCGATTGACATCAGCTACCTGTGTCCCACTTCCCCGGGCAATCCGCTTTCGCCGACTAGCGTTAATCAAATGCGGTATCTCCCGTTCCTGCATTGTCATGGAATTTATGATTGCTTCCGTTCTAATAAAATGATTTTCATCAACTTGGACATTTTTTAAACGGCTAAAACCAGGGGTCATTTCCAGAATTGAACTCAAGGGACCCATTTTTTTCAGCATTTTTAATTGTTTCTGAAAATCTTTCAGCGTGAACTGATTTTTTCGCAATCGTTGTTCAAGTTTTTCGATTTCTTTTTCATCAACAGCTTCCTGTGCCTTTTCCACAAGAGATACAATATCGCCCTTTCCTAAAATACGATCAGCAAAGCGTGCAGGATGAAAGGCTTCTAAATCTTCCGGCTTTTCACCCGAAGAAATAAATTTGATCGGTTTTCCTGTTACGGTTTTAATAGAAAGCGCAGCACCTCCCCGGGTATCCCCATCCATTTTTGTCAATACTACCCCCGTAACTGAAAGCTGATCATTAAAGTCCCTGGCTGCCGTTACAGCATCTTGACCAATCATGCCATCAGCAATAAAAAGTATTTCTCGAGGATGTAGAAGGTTCTGTAATTCCTTCACTTCATTCATCATCTTTTCATCGATGTGCAACCGACCTGCTGTATCCACAATCACCACATTGGTATTATCTTGCCGTGCCTTTTCCATGGCTTGTCGACAAATTTTAGCCGGTGTAACACCCTTTTGTTCATAAACCGGCACATCAATATGCTCACCAAGTCTTACCAATTGGTCAATAGCAGCTGGTCTATAAACATCTGCAGCCACTAAAAGCGGCCTTTTCCCTTGTTCTTTTAAATGTCTGGCAAGTTTTGCCGCAAATGTTGTTTTTCCTGATCCTTGCAAACCAACAAGCATTATCACCGTGGGAGGAAGTCCACTTAAATTCAAGGGGACATTCTCTTCGCCAAGAAGATGAATTAACTCTTCATGAATAATTTTGATAATCTGTTGACCAGGAGTAATGCTCTTTAAAACCTGAACTCCCAGAGCTTTTTCTGTAACATGTTGAATAAAATCACGGGCTACTGTGAAATTTACATCTGCCTCCAAAAGGGTCTGACGTATTTCCCGCATGGTATCCTGAATATTGGCTTCCGTGATCTTTCCCTGTCCCCGAAGCTTTTTTAACACACCCTCAAGATTTTCACGAAGTTGTTCTAACATCTTATTTCCAGTTTAGGTAATAAATATACAAAATTATTCCAGTATCTAATATAATGAATTTAAATGTCCCCCTCCATTTTCAATCCATATCAAAAATTCTAAAATAAACTCTATTCTCTAAGAAGGGTTATTCATCCCGTTAACTAATTTCATCCAGAAGTTTTTCAACTTCTTTTGCTTTTGTGGACCGGCCAGCTCGTTTATACCGTGTAATTGCTTCTTCAAAGTATTCGACTGCTTTCTCAAAATTACCCAAAGCCTTTTGTTCCATTCCTGCTTCTCGTAAATAAAGGGCAGATTCTTCCCAGCGACCATCATTTTTCAGGATTTCGGCCATTTTTTCAAAATCAATGGCAGATTCTCCCCGATGTACATCCGATTTTTTCCCTTCCAAGGCTGCCTCAAGAGAGGGAATTAATTTTTCATAAATAGCAGATTTAGTCTGAACATCAAATGCCCCTGCTTCAAGATAGGATTTTCGAATATCAACAGTTAATTCACCTGTAAGAGCAATAATTGGTACACTATCATTAATTTTTTTCATAAAACGAAGGACTTTGATGCCATTAATTCCTGGGAGATTTTCATCCAGGAGAACAACATCAATTTCATGTGATTTTTCACGAAAAATATCAAGGGCTTTTTCACCATTTTCTGCTTCTAAAAAACGAAACTGGTCGTTGCCCAAATAATCAATAAGTGTGTCGCGAAGAAGTTTTTTGTCGTCTACCAGTAATATAGTTTTTTGCATAGCTATCTCCTATGATTCTATCTTTTTAAAGGTTAAAGTAAAGGTTGTTCCGACATTTTCTTTACTCTCTACCGAAATGGTCCCACCAGAATTTTCAACGGCTTTACGACAAATAAGCAATCCCAATCCTATTCCCGTTGCTGATTTCCAGTAAGTATAATCAGGTCGCCAAATTTTATCAATAGCATCTTCAGGGATTCCACATCCTGTATCAATGACTTTTGCAATCACGTCATCTCCCTTTTGATATGTCACGAGTGTAAGGGTTCCCTTTCCTTCCATTGCCTTATAAGCGTTTTCAATTAAATTGAGAAAAACTCTCAGGAGATCTTCTTCTGAGGCGGAAATATACAACGGTTCATCTGCATAATCCTCTACAATTGTAACCTGAGGATTTTCATGAACTTTCGATTCTGCAAAAACCTGAATAGCCGATTTGACAATTTGAGTAAGGTCGACTTTCTTTACATGTGTTTTATCAATGGCAATGGCATTGCCTAAATGTTTCAGCTTTTCTCCCAATTCCTTGAAAAATTTCATGAGCTCAATAATGCCTACAATCCGTTCTTCACTTTCATTTGACAAATCATTAATCGTCTTTAACGTCTCTTGAAGGTGGCCAAGGTTTACTTCTCCAGTTTCAGGATTTATCAAGGTTTCCATGAGCGTCCTGCTAATTTCCTGAAGTTGATTAACTTTTTTTCGAAGTGTTTGTAGGCGAAGCATAAGAGAGCCATAATATGAACCCGACATATCGTGTCCGACACTTTTTACAATGAGCTGAGATTCCTCAATCGCTTTTCGCCGTTCTTGTAGGAGTTCTTCATTTAATAATCGTTCTTTTTGCCAATTAAATCCTCGTTTAATCCGCTTAATAAACTCATCAGGGAATTCTACCACCGCCGGTTTCTGAATGAAATCACGGGCACCATATTGAAGAGAATCCACAGCATTTTCAATCGTAATTTCCCCTGTAAGAACAATGATATAATTTCTATCAATAATGTTTTTTTTGTTTAATTCATTCAGAACACCTATACCACTCATCCCTGGCATTTTTAAATCTAATAAAACTACGCGATATTCATTTTCTTCTAATTTTTTGATAGCTTCTGTCCCATCCAAAACATATTCGATCTTCCAGTTTTCATCCTCAAGAAGATCTACAATACTTTCACAAAAGGGTTCGCTATCATCAACAATCAGAAGGTCAGCCTTAAACATTTTTACGTCCCGCTGGAATCTCAAGAGTAATAGAGATACCATTTTTTTCAGGTTTTAAATTAATCATTCCCTGATAATTGGTGTGAACAATTTCCTTGGCGACAGTGAACATAAATTGCTGAGGCGTAACGATTTCGCTTCCATCGGGTAACATAGAAATTGCTGACCCCAGAGGCTGCATGGATTCGTTATCTTGAGAAACAATGGTCGTCTTTATCACGTCGCTACCATCATCATAAGAAACATTAATGTGAATACTCCCATAATAGTGCTGAATCTGCGAAATGGCTATCAGTAATAAATTAATAACCACTTCCATCATTTCATTCGTTTCCACAACAACATTGGGAATAGATCGCTCTGCCTCGCGGTCACGATAAACCGTTATTTTTTTTCGTATAATTTCATCACTTAAAAAAAGTAAACTCTCATCAATAATATCAGTCCACGTTTTTCGAACTTTCAAAAATCCTGCTTTAGTTGAAAAAACTTGGAGTGCCTTAATGCCATCTGCAACTTCTGTTAATTTTTCCTCAATGATAGCTAAACGTTTTAAAATGTCTTCCGATTTTATCCCGTTATTCTTTTCAATTTTTCGTTTCAAATTCAACACATTCAGTTGGGCTGTAGTTAAGGGATTAATAACCTCGTTAGGAAGACGAATTGCCATGGTTCCAAGCGCCGTTAATCGCTGCGTTTTAAACATTTGAATTGCTGACGTTTTCATGCTTTCCAAATATTGAAGATTTTCCAATGCCACCGAAAGCATATCAGCAAGAATAGCAATATATTTTTCATCATCTTCTGAAAAAATTGCCTGATCACCAGGATATTTAGGAATTTTATTATAAAGTTTTATGCAACCAATGACATCACTTTTTAACGCAATGGGGCATCCCAAAAAAGCAAGCCGATCACCATGTTTTAAGTTTTGTTTCATTTGTGAGCGGTATTTCCCTTTATATTGAGGAAAGGTTAGGACATTATTTAGGCGGATGATACGATTTTCTTTGACCAACGTTCCTGTGAGTCCTTCACCAATTTTATGCTCTGCCTTGTTGATAAGCTCTTTTGGAACTCCGTAGCCAGCACGCAGAACCAATACATCGCTAATTTTTTCTTTTAAAAGATAAATTTCACTCGTCTCTGCTGAAAAGGTCCGCGTGGCTGCTTCTGCTACGAAATTTAAAAGATCTGTTTGGTTATAATGGGTATGAAGTCGCGTCCCAAATTCCATTAATAATTTAAAATAATCCGCTTTTTTTCGCTCTTGCAGGTAGTGATAGCTGTTTTCTAAAGCAATGCTGATGTATCCTGCAATGTGAATAAGCAATTCCTGGTGAGATTCATCAAAATTATACTCATTACTGGATGCCCTAATAACCCCATAAAAACGTCCACTTTTTGAAATAATGGGAACAGCAAGATATGATTTGGCGATTTGCTGATCTCCATCGGAAAATTTGTTAATCCAATAAATTTCTTCACCATGTTCTTTTTTTAAATCCTTTTCCGATTTTTCATCAAAATCCTGAATCAAAAGAGGTTTCTGAAATTTAAATACCCACCCTGTGAGTCCTTCGCCTCGACTATACCGGACGATGCTTGCATCCTGAACATAGGGACTGGTTGTTTCAGCAAGTTCAATAGAATCAGTACTTTCATTGTAGAGAAAAATTGTGCATCCCTTTGCTTCCAGGATTTCAGAAACCTGTTCAACACTTTTCCGCAGAATTTCTTCAGGCTCTAATTCTGTAAAAATATTCATTAAACCTTTTAATTGAGAAACAGATAATTCCATCGACCTATATCCTTATCTTCTTGGTGAACATTATTACACAAAACCATTCTTCACCATATATCTTACATAATACATGTTGTACTTTTTTTGATCTATAAACACCCTTTTAGTTCCATTTTTCATATATTTTTATACGATTTTTTTTTCTGGGGTCTTCTATCGTTCTATGGGGCATACTGCTTATCTCTTTTCAAGGATAGCCTTCCTTCTTGATTGTAAAATTCTTTAGTAACGTTAATCCTCCTTAGGAAATTCTATATCCCTCATCCTGAGAAATTGCGAAAGTTTTTCAACATGTAAAACATCGCCTTAGTGCCACTTTTAAATTCCACCGATGAAACATTCATGTCTGTCATTTATTTCCTGAAAAATCCCTTTTCCGAAAGATCCTTCATTTATGATTTTGTTTTCTCCACACTTTTTTGTGCAAACTTGATAAAAACCCCATGAGAAATATTAAATAAACCCAAGCTTCATTTCAAGGGAATAGCAATTTGTTTTGTATTACAAATTAGCTGATATAAATATATTATTAATCCAACAATTTTAGTGTTTTTAAACGATCGACAAGATCTCTAACATGTTTTGCTGAGGTTAAAAATAACGCTTTTTCGTCAGGTGTAAGAGACATTTCCACAATGTTTTCAACGCCAGGGCTTCCTAAGACAGCTGGGACACCCATATAGAGATTATGAAGGCCGTATTCGCCATTCAAATAGGCACAAACAGGAAGAACCCTGTGTTCATCGTGAAGAATCGCTTCAGCCATCACAGCAGTTGCTGAGGCCGGTGAATAAAATGCAGATCCTGTTTTCAAGAGTTCCACAATTTCGTCTCCAGCTTGTCGGGTTCTTTCAACCAAGGCTTCCATGACATTTTCTGCTTTTTGAAGACTTCCATATTTTTGTTCCAATAAATCCATAACAGGGATCCCATGTACATTGGCAGTACGTATTAAGGGCACCATAGTATCCCCATGGCCTCCTAACACCATAGCTGTAACATCTTTTGCACTCATGCAAAGTTCTTGAGCAATAAAAAAACTAAAACGAGCGCTATCTAAAACGCCAGCTTGACCAATTACACGGTTAACGGGAAATCCTGAAACATGTTGAAAAAGTGTAACCATTGCATCCAGCGGATTTGAAATCAGGATAACAATGGCATAAGGTGCAAACTTAGAAACATTTTCTGCAATGCCACGAATAACTTTACTATTAACTGTAAGAAGATCATCACGACTCATTCCTGGTTTTCGGGGGACACCTGCTGTAACAATCACAAGATCAGCATCTTTGATATCCTCATACGAATTAGTTCCTACCACCCTCGTATTAAAACCATCTAATGACGATGCCTCAAGCATATCCAAGGTCTTTCCCTGGGGAAGATCTTTCACGATATCATAAAAAATAATATCTCCCATACGTCGCAGCGCTATCAAATGACTCAAAACAGTCCCAATTTGCCCAGCACCAATAAGTGCTATTTTATGTCGTTTGATCATTATTTCTCTTTTTCCTTTCATACCCTATAAACATGCAGGATATCATAATCCAACATGCAGGCGTTTAAAAAAATTCCTGATCGTTATTCTATGGAATATATGATGCGTTCATCACTGCATTCCGTTTCAAACTGAACCGTTAAATGTGAAATGGAATGGTGATTTAATACATCAAGCATTTTTTGTCGGATACTCTCTGTTTTTGATAAAAGTCTGTCGTTAATAATGACTTCGCAGCTCATAGCCCGATAGGATTCTGAGATATTCCAGATATGAACATGGTGGACATTAATAATTTCATCAATTTCTTCCAATTCCTGGACAATTTTTTCAGGATGAAGGTCTTCTGGGGTACCATTTAAGAGGATTCGTATGGAAGATCGAAGCACTTTCACGCTGCTAACAATCATGAGGATAGCAATCACAAGGGTTATTGCAGGATCAATCCAGGTCCAATTCCACAACCACACCCCCAAGGCCGCAAAAAGAACCACCACAGAACTTAGCGTATCATAAAAAAGATGTAAAAAAGCACTTCGAATGTTAAGACTTTCATCCTTATCTTTATTAAGAATGAAAATACTCAGGGCATTTCCTGCCAAACCAATAAGGGCAACAGGTAACATAATTTGCAACTTAGGCATTTCAGGCTGCTGAAATCGTTGAATAGCTTCTCGTACAAGAAAAAAAGCAATCACGATCAAAAGGGACATATTGATAAAAGCTGAAAGAATTTCTGTGCGATGATAGCCAAAGGTGTAGCGAGTATTTGCCGGTTTTTTTGAAAGAATCCTTGCCCCATAGCTAATTCCCATTGCCAAAGTATCCTGAAAATTATGAACCGCATCAGAAAAGAGAGCAAGACTGTTTGATAAAAGTCCGCCAATAAATTCCGTAAAAGTAATGATGGCATTCAAGAGAAAAACCACCAAAATTTTCCCAGTCGTTGAAGCATGAAGATGCAAATGATGGTGTGAATGTAAATGCACAATGACCTCTACATCGTTGAGGCATAATTTAAGAGAATTCTTATTCTTTTGTAAAGGAGAGAAGCATCTTTATTTCTTCTGCCCAAATATCGGGATTCACTGTTTCCAAAATAAGGGGAATACCCCGAAATCGATTATCCGTCATGATGTATCGAAAGACTGTTAGTCCTAATTCCCCTTTACCAAGAGATTCATGACGATCCTTTTTGAGTCCCAACCCAGCTTTTGCATCGTTAAGATGCATTCCATAGAGCATTGAAAATCCGAGAAGTGTGTCAAATTTCTCAAAAAAGGTATTGCAAGCCTCCTCGGTTCTTAAATCATATCCTGCAGCGAAGGCATGACATGTATCAAGACACACAGCCACTCTATTTTGATTGGCGACCTGTGCCATAATATCCTGCAACTGTTCTAAAGAATATCCCACATTGCTTCCTTGTCCTGCTGTATTTTCTAAAACAGCTGTTACGCCCTGGGTGGCGTCAAGGGCTTGATTAATTGATTCGGCAATGCGTGAAAGGCACGCTTTTTCAGAAATTTGTCCCAAATGACTTCCCGGATGAAAATTTAAGCGATCAAGTCCTAACAATTCACATCGTTTCATTTCGTCCAGAAATGCTTCACGGCTTTTTTCCAGATTTTCTTTCTCTGGATGTCCTAAGTTAATCAAATAGCTATCATGTGGTAAGATACTTTCAGGTGGATATTGAAGAGAAGCACAAGCTTCTTTAAACGCTTTAATCTCTTCTTTTTCCAAGGGTTTTGCACGCCATTGGCGTTGATTTTTTGTAAAGAGGGCAAAACCCGTGGCACCTATTTCTGCAGCATTTTTTGGAGCATTTGAAACTCCCCCCGCTGAACTCACATGGGCACCAACATAATAGGGTTTCATCGTTATCTCCTTTTCAGAAAGATACAAAACCAAAATTTGGAAATAAAATGAATTTCACACGCTATTCCGAAGAATTTTTTCTTAATTTATTCTAAAGACAAAGGTGAGGATATTATGGAAGAAAAACTATCGCATAGTGAGCGAGTTAAGAGTGAAGCGCTGGATGAAATTTTAGGGATTCCTTTTAATGTTTTGGATGATGGGTTTGTCCGGGTGGTTGATTACATGGGAAATGATAGCAGTATTGTTCAGGCAGCACGTGTCTCTTATGGAAAAGGAACTAAAAAAGTTAGTCGTGACCGTGAACTAATTCGATATCTTTTAAGACATCAACATACGAGTCCTTTTGAAATGTGTTCCATAAAACTGCATGTTCGGGTTCCCATGGACTGTTGGCGCCAGTGGATTCGGCATCGAACAGCCAGTGTGAATGAATATTCCACGCGCTATTCCATTGCCATTGAAGCGACTCAAAAAACAGCGCCTGATGCTTGGCGAGGACAATCACACATAAATCATCAAGGAAGCGAGGGGCTTCTTGACCCTGTAACAGGACGTGAGCTTTCACAACAAGAGGCTACCCTTCATCAGTTAGCACGGGATATTTACCTAAAGCGTTTGGAAGCAGGGGTTGCCCGGGAACAAGCCCGAAAAGATTTACCTCTTTCTACTTATACAGAAGCATATTGGAAAATTGATCTTCATAATTTACTCCATTTTTTAAAATTACGGATGGCCCCCAATGCCCAGAAAGAAATTCGGGATTATGCCAATACTATAGGACACGAAATTGTTCGCCGATGGGTTCCCGTAACCTGGGAAGCTTTTAATGACTATGTTTTTTATGCAGTGCAATTTTCGCAGCTGGAAAAAGAAATTGTAAAATATCTCCTTCAGGGCTTGCCAGATGTTGCCCTTCAAAAAGCTGAAGCCTATGGATGGCTGGATCGCGATTCAAAAGGAATACTTAAAAATAGACAAGAACGCTTAGAATTTGAAGAAAAAATGCAGGCAATGAATATCTCCCTTCCCTGGATAAATAATAAATAAGTGTCCACCCCTTGTTCACAACATGTTTACTTTAAAAGGAAATCTTCCCTCAAGAAGGTTCATGGGTATTCTTATGAAAAGGAAATTCAATCATTATCAAAAAACCTCCTGTTTTCCACAATTTTTTGCAACACCCGCGTAACTCACTGATAATCAATATTATTATTTTAAATTTGGGTGTTACAAAATTTTCATCATGTTTATCAGAAAAGTAGAAATCATTCTGGAAGTCAGTCTGTACAAGTGATACAGAATTTCAGAGGTAAATATAAAA
>JAQUPD010000029.1 GCA_028716785.1 Fidelibacterota bacterium | reverse complement strand
TAATAAACGTCATATACAAGGATAACAATATTATCTTGCTTCATGACGAATTCTGCTGTATTTTACCCCCGGGGTGGGGGGCGTTATCTAACCGAAATCATATATCCTATCTTTCTTATAATCTCATAATCTAAGCAACAAAATATCGCCAGTCATTCGATCGAATCAATCAAATCAATCAACCAATCCTCCGTGAAATATCCCAATAAATTGGGTCCCATTTCACAGGGAAAACAATTCCCTCGCCACAATCAACTGCTAATCAAAAAGTGACGCGTGCTGCCATCTATCTCCTGATTTTTCTGCAATTAGATTTTAGAAGGCTATACATTGCCCTGGTGAACTTTAATGCCTCTTCCCCAGACAAGACTGTAACTCCAGCGTTCCAACACCGCGGGTGAATCGTTTGGGCTTAAATCCGTTGGTTCGACCTCACCAAGCATCTATCTGACTATAAGGGTAGACACAAAAACCATTCCAAAAGCATTGCCTGATGATAAAGCATCCCCAGGCTTTCCTGAAACTTTTCCAGCCCCTCTTCAATGAAGTGTTTCATGACATCCTCACAATCATCGTACCTTTTCCAGACTCTCTGTTCTTTTTTCATGAGTGAGTTGCACGAATGTGAAAAACGTTGAGCTTTTTAACATAGGGAATTTTCACTCCCAAAAATATCCTCTCGTTGAGGGTATAGTGTTATCCCATTTAAATCCTTTTAACTTAGTTAGAAAGTACTCCCTTGATAAGATTTTCTATCTTTCATTCACTCATAGTGAATCACTTCATTTGATCCAAGGACATAAAAGTTACACAAAATACTCTATATCCATTTTTCATGACTTTTGTCTTTTAGTGAAACCAAGACATACGTTCAAAACCTCTCATGCCCTTCTTGGAGCTAAATCCCTATGATCTTTTCCCTTGTCAACCACCATGAATCAGAATAAATTCTTACGTTTTTTGAGAGATGCCCAGGTGGTGAAACTGGCAGACACGCTAGGTTCAGGGTCTAGTGGGATACCTCTCATGCGAGTTCGAATCTCGCCCTGGGCACAATCATTTATCGCCATACGATTCCTCATGTAGCAGAGCAAATTTATATTCTTACTAAAGAGAGAATATTTTATCTATTTGCTCATAAAAATTCACTCCAAAGCTGACAGAATTTTTCCTCCACGTCGTGGTATTCTTTTTGGAAGGAATCATTCAGTCATCAGCTTACCTTATATAAAATGTTTTCACATAATTTCCAAGAATGCCAGAGAGAATCTTATAGACATTCACTGTTTTGGACAGATTGAAAAAGGGAAGAAACCGGGTTGAAGATGTTGGGAGAATTTTGTTTCAGAACATACATTTCAAGGGTCTTTCCCTCTTTAACAGAGGTATTATGGAAATTACTCTTTTTAGAATATTCTGATTCATTAGATGAAAAGTCCATGAACTTACAGCCTTGTTGAATGGCAATTCGTTCAAGATAAATTTTATAAATGTGGCAAGTTTTATTTTTTATAAGAAAGGGTTGGAAAGAGATTATTCCGCCAGATATTTTTTTGCCATCATTTCTCCTTCAGCAATATTTACTTTTACAAGTAAATAGCCGCCAAGAAAAAAAAGTATCAGAAGGGACAAAATGCCAGTCCGTTGACTATTAGCAAGATAACCAATAGTTCCCACAAGTACGGGACCAATTACGGAGGCAAATTTCCCTAGCATATTATAAAAGCCAAAAAATTCTGCAGATTTTTTCTTAGGAATAATGCGTGTATAAAGGCTTCGGCTAAGAGCTTGAATGCCCCCCTGAAAGAGTCCAATACCAACAGCTAGGACTAAAAAATGCCAGGACTGGTTCATAAAATACCCTAAAAGGGTAATGACACAATAGGCACCAATAGCCACTAAAATAGCTGTTTTTACCCCAATTTTATTAGCTATCCGGCTATAAGCAAGAGACCAAAAAAAAGCGACAAATTGTGTAATTAATAAGGCAGTTATAAGAATTGCGCTGTCGAATCCTAAAGAATCCCCATAGCTCACAGCCATTCGAACAATAGTATCTACGCCATCGATATACAACCAGTATGCTAAAAGAAAAAGGCCTACGACACGCAGATGGCGGATATGATGAAAGGTTTCTACAAGTTGTTGCCATCCAAGAGTAAAAGCTTTTTTTAAAGGAACGGCATTTTCAAGGGGTGGTTCTTTTACAAAAAGAAAGATGGGGATAGAAAAAACAGCCCACCATATTGCAACACTTAAAAAGGATAATTTGATAGCTGTTGCCCCATCAGGAATCCCAAAAAGTTCTGGTTTCAAAAACATAACAACGTTGATGGCAAAGAGCAAACCACCACCAATATAGCCCATGGCAAATCCAAGACTACTTACAAAATCTACTTTTTTTTCTGACGCCACACCGGGAAGCAAGGCATCATAAAAAATATTTCCACCGGAAAATCCCACGGTAGCTAAGACGTAAAGGAGCGCAGCAAATTTCCACATCCCTTGCGCAACAAACCAAAGTCCCCCCGTCATCACAATACCAAGAAAGGCAAAAAGAAGGAGAAATTTCTTTTTAGCGGTTCCTCGATCAGCTACAGCACCAAGAAAAGGGGCAAGCAGCGCAACCACAATGGAAGCTGCAGAATTTGCCCACCCTAGATACATAACACTTCGCGTTGGACTTGTAGGATCCGCCCAATATTGATTGAAAAATAAAGGGAAAAAACCTGCCATAACCGTTGTCGCGAAAGCACTGTTTGCCCAATCATAGAAAGCCCAGGATACAATAGATCGTTTTTCGTTCATCTCACTCTCGTTCCCTCAGTAAATTTTCAAAAATTTACAATAGACAATAATAAGTCACAAAAGTAAAGTAATCCATAAACTGATAAATCGATCTTTTATACCAGCGTTGATACACAAGAATCTATTGCAAGTCGCTCACAATTCTTTTATAATTCATCTAAAATGTAAAAAGGGGGTGCTTTAAATCCCCACGTTTCAACCTTAATAACGATCGTGTGGGATATTCCTGTAAAAAAGGGCGAATCATCTCCCTTGTAAAATATGTTTGAACATGAATCTAACAAAAAGCAGGAGGAAAACATGGAAACAAAAAAACTTCAGGAACGGGTAAAGAAAGTTGTTGCCAATGTATTAAAAATGGATCCCGAAGAAATCAGTGACGATGCCAACTTCATCTTTGATCTGGGTGCAGATTCTATGCAAAGTTTGGAATTAGTTGCAGCGTTTGAAGAAGAATTTGGCATTGAACTGGATGAGGACAAAGCGTTATCGGTCCAGACTGTTGCAGATGCCGTGAATTTTATTGCTTCATACTTGAAATAATTTAATATAAGTAGCAAAGAGAACAGACACGATGAAAAAAAACATAAAAGTCAATTTAGATAAAATTTTTTATCCTGATTCGATAGCGGTTGTGGGTGCTAATAAAGTTGTTGGAACGGTTCCTTATGACATTCTCAGAAATATTCTGGATGCCGATTTTAATGGCGTTGTCTATCCAGTAAGTCCACGAGAACGCTTTATTGCAGGCATAAAAGCCTATAAATATGTAAGCGATATTCCAGATCCTGTGGATTTAGCCATTCTTGTTTTCCCTTCCTCCGTAACACATCTTGCTTTAGAACAGTGTGGCCAAAAAGGGATAAAGGGAGTTATTATTATCTCAGCAGGATTCAAGGAAGTAGGAGGAGAAGGTATTGAACGGGAAAAACGCGTAAAAGAGATCGCTGATAAATATGGCATGTCAATTATTGGTCCAAATTGTCTTGGCGTGATTAATACCGATGCCCGATCCAAAATAAATGCCTCCTTTGCTCGTCGTATGCCAGAAGAAGGGACGATTGCTTTTCTTTCTCAGAGCGGAGCCTTATGTACAGCTGTTTTGGATTATGCCTATGCAAAACACATTGGATTTTCTAAATTTATTAGCTTTGGCAATAAGGCAGACGTTACAGAAATTGATCTTCTTTATTATTTAAAAGATGATCCCAAGACAAAAGTTATTCTTATGTACCTTGAAGAAATCACAGATGGGCCAGGCCTTATGAAAGCAGCTCGTACCGTTATTCGTGCTGGGAAGCCTATTTTAATTTTAAAAGCTGGACGAACGCCAGAAGGTGCTTTAGCTGCCGCTTCACACACAGGGTCTATGGCAGGAAATGATGAAATATGTGATGCTGCTTTCCGTCAAGCAGGTATTATTCGTTGCCAAAACGTCGAAGAGATGTTTAATATTGCCATTGCTTTTGCGTATCAACCCATGCCAAAATCTAACCGTATTGCCATTATTACGAATGCGGGAGGACCTGGTGTTTTAGCAACAGATGCAGCAATCCATGAAGGTCTTGAATTGGCAAAATTTTCAGAAGAAACCCTCTCAATGCTTAAAAAAAATCTTCCAGCAACGGCAAATATCAAAAATCCTGTCGATATTATTGGTGATGCTCGTGTGGATCGATATAATGTGGCATTAACAGCGGCTTTTAATGAACCCTCTGTTGATGCTGTTTTTACCATTTTAACCCCCCAATCAATGACAGAAATTGATCTTATCGCCCGTGAAATCGCAAAAGTCGCCCATCACTCGGAAAAACCCATCTACGCTTCTTTTATGGGTGAAGCAGATGTCTCTCAAGGCATCGATGTCCTTCAACGAAATAAAATCCCCCACTATTTTCTTCCAGAATCAATGTGCCGTGCCTTTGCAATAGTCTATCAGTTTAGTCAAACACGCCATAATGTACCCACTACCATTCCAACGTATGAGGATATAAATGCACCCTATGTTGAAGAAATGATCACACATACGATCTCCATGGGAAAACAATTCCTTACCGAAGATGAATCTATCAGACTTTTAAAAGCCTATGGCTTTCCGGTTTTAAAAACAGCCCTTGCAACCACCGTGGATGAAGCCATTCAAAAAGCGGAAGATATTGGATTCCCCGTTGTGATGAAAGTGGTTTCCGATAAAATTATTCATAAGTCTGAAGCAGGAGGTGTTATCCTCAATCTTCAAAATAAAACCGAAGTTACCGAAGCTTTTCATACGATTTTAGAAAACGTCAAAAAATTTAATCCAACCGCATCTGTGAAAGGGATATTAATTGAAAAAATGATTTTAGATGGTGAAGAAGTTATTTTAGGGCTCAAACGAGATAAAAGTTTTGGACCTATTCTTATGTTTGGATTGGGGGGAATCTATGTGGAAATATTTAAGGATGTAAGTTTTCGAATTGCTCCCTTAACAGAACATGATGCAAAGGCGATGATAGAAGAAACGCGCGCCTCAGCAATTCTGCATGGAATTCGTGGCCGAAAACCCCGGGATGTTGAGAAAATTATCGAGTGTCTGCTTCGACTTTCTCAACTTGCCGTAAATCATCCATCCATTGAGGAAATGGATATTAATCCCCTTATTGTTCAGCCGAAAGGTATGGGAGCTTACGTGGCTGATGTACGAATTATATTAAAACGTGAATAAAGAAAGGACGGTTTTAAATGCGTATTTTGATTTATGAAACCTATGATCTTTTAAGTCAATGGGTTGCCCATTATGTGGCACAAAAAATTTATCAAGCTGAAAAGACAGGGAAAAAACCCTTTGTTTTAGGACTTCCTACAGGTTCTTCTCCACTTGGAACGTACCAGGAGCTCATAAAATTATATAACGAAGGGAAAGTCTCTTTCAAAAATGTTGTTACCTTCAATATGGATGAGTATGTTGGAATTCCAGAAGATCATCCCCAAAGCTATCACTATTTTATGTGGCAGCATCTTTTTAAACACATCGATATCCCAAAAGAAAATATTAATATCCTAAATGGCAACGCCCCAGATCTTGAAAAAGAATGCAATGATTATGAAAAAAAGATTCAAGAGGTAGGAGGAATAGATCTCTTTCTGGGAGGAATAGGTCCCGATGGTCATATTGCCTTCAATGAACCAGGATCATCTCTCTCCTCAAAAACTCGGGTCAAAACCCTTACCTACGATACCATTGTTGCAAATTCTCGATTTTTTGACAATGATATTAAGAAAGTCCCAAAACAAGCCCTGACAGTAGGTGTTGGAACAGTGATGGCTGCCCAGGAAGTTTTAATTATTGTCAATGGCTATAAAAAAGCCAGAGCTCTTCAAAAAGTGGTTGAAGAAGGCGTAAATCACATGTGGACTGTTTCCATGCTTCAAATGCACCGGCATGGGGTTATTTGCTGTGATGAAGAATCAACGATGGAGTTAAAGGTAGGAACGGTTAAATATTTTAAGGATATCGAATATGATGCGCTCCATCATTTACCAAAACTAAACTAATAAGGTGATATGATGGCATATCGTAATCTTACATCCCAGGAAATTGAGAAACTTAAACAGCAGGGATGCTCATCAGAATCATGGGGTACCCTTTGGGTTGATGAAAAATTTACCCCTGAGCAGATTTTCAATGCCCATTTCTCTGGAAAAGTAACCCTTGGGGTATATTCAGAAACGTTAACCATTCCCTCCCTCGGGAAACATCCTGCAGGGATTTGGAATGCATCGTTGAAAGATTGTCGCATTGGTGATAATGTTTTGATCTCCAATGTTCAAAATTTATACCATTACGACATATCTCATCACGCTGTGATTAATACGGTTCAAACGGTCACGATGACGGGTGAAACGCATTTTGGAAATGGAACAGAACTTGAGATTCTTAACGAAGGGGGAGGAAGAGAACTCCTTATCTATGATAAACTCTCTGCACAAATTGCTTATCTACTTGTCCATTTTCGCTATCAGAAAAATCTCATAGATAAACTGCAGCGCCTTATTTCAGACTATTGTGAGTCTAAGGTGGGGACGATTGGCCATATTGGTCCCTATGCACAGATTCACAATTGTCAGATCATCAAAAACATGACTATTGGCGAAGGCGCTCTTGTTGAAGGGGCTATATTGCTGGAAGATGGTACCTTAGCAGGATGCCAAGAAGATCCTGTAAAAATAGGGCACGGCGTAATTGCTAAACACTTTATTGTCCAGTCAGGCTCCCATATTGACGACGGTGTACTTCTTGAGAAATGTTTTGTTGGCCAGGGAGTACGATTGGGGAAACAGTACTCTGCAGAAGGATCGGCCTTTTTTGCAAATTGTGAGGGATATCATGGAGAAGCCGTGAGCATTTTCGCTGGACCTTATACCGTGACTCATCATAAATCAACACTCCTAATTGCTGGTATGTTTTCTTTTTACAATGCGGGAAGTGGCACGAATCAAAGCAACCATATGTATAAATTGGGTCCTCTCCATCAAGGAATTTTAGAGAGAGGGGCAAAAACAGGGTCTCTTTCTTACATGATGTGGCCCTGCAGTGTGGGTGCCTTTAGTGTTGTCACAGGAAAACACGCAGCGAATTTTGATGCTTCTGATTTCCCCTTTTCCTATATCACAGCAGAAGAAGGAAAAAGTCAACTCACACCGGCGATGAATCTCTTTACCGTTGGAACCCGTCGAGATAGCGAAAAATGGCCATCTCGTGATAGGAGAAAAGATCCCCAAACATTTGATATCCTCCATTTTGATCTTTTTAATCCCCGTACTATTGGAAAAATTCTAAACGCTCTTTCAATCCTTCAAAACTTGGGAGAAAAAAGTCGAAAAGAACAGGAATTCGTCTCCTATAAAGGTCTAGTGATAAAACGTCTATTAATTCGCTCAGGAATAAAATATTATAAAATCCCTGTTGCAATCTATCTTGGTCAGTGTTTACTGGAAATCTTGGAAAAGACAAAATCCGAAAAAGAACTGAAAGAAATACTCTTTTCCATTCCAATAAAAGAGAATACTGAACCTGAACTGTGGTATGATTTAGCAGGAATGCTGATTCCAAAATCTCGATTAGAAACATGTTTCGAAAAAATTGTATCCAGCAAGACTGATTCCGTTGAGACCCTTTTATTGATTTTTGATGAAGTAGCTTCTCATTATAAGGCAGATAATCTTTCCTGGTGGGGACACCTTTTAAAAAAGGAATATGGTGTTTATCCTTCGGAACTGAATAAAGAGCTCATCATTCAACTTTTGGAGTCGTGGAAAACAAATACCGTAAAACTGAACAACATGGTTTTGAAAGATGCAGAGAAAGAATTTGATCCTACAAGTCAAATTGGGTATGGCTTAGATGGAGATGAAGCGCTTCGGAAAATCGATTTTGAAATAGTCCGCGGGACTTACGATGAAAATCCTTTCGTAAAAAAACTCCGACTGGAAAATAATCAAGTAGAGACTCGATTTCAGGCGGCAATTAATGCACTTAAGATCTTTCGTTTAACATAGATAAGGCGTGAACTCGCCCCTTATTTATCCTCTTTATTTACCCAAAACCGCTAAAAAGAAGTACGTTATCCTATAAAATTGTTATTTAAAATGTTTCCTATCTTTTTAATCCAAAAAGGATGGAAAAACCTTCACTTTGCCATTTCAGAAAGAGTCCTTTAATAATTACCGATTCTTCTTAAAAAAACTTGGAGCGATAATCATTAATCTCAGCTTTTTCTTTCAATTCTTTGAGAAATGCTTCAACAAGCGTCCCTTCTTTCTCGCGACGGAGACGCTTATAAATGGCTTCACGCTGACTCTGAAAGGCACTTTCATCGAAATTACCTTTCCTCATAACCTGAATAAGTGTAAATCCTGTTGACGTTTTAACAGGCCCAACAACCCTTTCCAGAGGGGCATTGTAAACAATATCCTTAAAAGTAGGATTATTCTTGAATGCAGCAGGTGGATCTTTTAATATTATGCCTTTTTCTTGTCCATACAAAACATAAGGATTCGCTTCTTTCAATTCAGAAAGAGGTTTGTTTTCTGCCGCCAAAGCAAGAGCAATCTGACGACTTTTTTCTTCCTTCTTTTTTTGGCGGAGTTGCCGTTCCAATGTAGGACTAAGTTCCTTAAAAGATTGATACGATTCTGGTTTTTCTTCAATAATTTGTGCGACAATAAAGTACTGTTCTGTCTCAAGGGGTTCTTCTGTTATAGTCCCCACTTTATTGCGATAAGCCCACTGCGTCAAGTTTGGAACAAAACCAAGACCTGGATAGAAATAGTTATCCTCAGTAATTCCCATTTCTGTGGTATCTGCTTTAAGGTTATACTCTTGTAATGCTTTTTCAAAACCAAGATCTTGAGCATCAAAAGCAAAGATACGGGCTTCTGAAGCAATATTATCCAAGGTATTTGGTCCAACATCGATTCTAAAAAGAATGTGAGAGATTTTTACCTGTGTCTCACCCTCTACAACCCTGCGGTCTTCCACACGGATTAAATGATATCCATATTGAGTTTTCACCGGGCCAACCACCTCATAAAGTGGTGCGTTAAAGGCAGCTTCTTCAAAAGGTTTTACCATTTCTCCCTTTTTAATGTATCCTAAACTTCCTCCTTGAGCGGCTGAAGGATCCTGGGAGAAAATTTTAGCAAGATCCTCAAAGGACTCTCCCTCTTCAAGACGCAAAAGAATCTCTTCAATTTCTCGTTGGACAAGCAGGGTATCTTCTGAGGATGGTATTTTAGGCCAAATGACATATTGAAGAATTTTTGATTTCGGTATTTTATAATTTTCTTTGTTTTTTTGATAAAAATCCCTGAGTTCATCCTCAGTTATAATAATAGAATCATTGGGGATTTTATTGGTGACAACCGTTAAAAAATCAATATCATATTCTATCGTTTCTTCGGCAAAAGCCTGGCGAATTTCCTCTTCCGTAACAATGACAGAGGAAGCAAGGTATTGATTCAATTTTTCATAGGGGATAATCCGCCGGATTTCTTCCTCAATAGGGACCCAATTTATGCCATAAGGATTCGAAGGATCCCGAAGAATTTGCAAATATTTTTGATAGTCAAAAAGACTGTCTGTCAGAAAAATTTCTGCCTGCCGTATATATTCAGGGGGAAAATTTTCTAAATAAAAGTAGACTTCTGCATCCGTCGCCTCAAGACCTAATTTTTTTATTTCTTGCCGAATAAGGATATCCTGAACCATATTTTCAAATACCTGATCCTGAAGTCGAATGCGGGTCATTTCATCTAACTCTTCTCCCATTCGATCCCGATAAAAAGCCATTTGTTGGTTTAATTCAGCCATATACCGCTCAAAAGTAATTTCTTCGCCGTTTACTTCTGCAATAACGTTTTTATTATTGCGAGGACCATTAACACCCATACCCCAGCTAAAAAAAATTGTCGCCAAAAATGCGACAATCACGATAGCGAGAATGATTGACATTTTGTCCCGCATTTGATTCATGACACCCATCTTGCCGCTCTCCTGATAATTTTCACAAAGTTTGTAAATTTAACGAAAGAGATATAGATTCGCAATTGAGAATTCTATCCATTTTTACGCCTTATTTTTCATAAAAATGTGTAAAAAAGGCTCTCTATTTTAGGAACTTGTTATTTTGCTATTTTAATACAAAAATCTATCCATTTAAGTAATTAATTTTTATTTTATAAGAAACAAAATGACGCATTATGAAAAGGAAAATTATGGCAACATTAAAAGGGACTCAGACAGAAAAAAATTTGTTAAAAGCCTTTGCGGGGGAATCACAAGCGCGGATGCGCTATGATTATTTTGCAAAACAGGCAAAAAAAGAAGGTCTTGAGCAAATAGCAGCATTGTTTGAAGAAACTGCTTTAAATGAAAAAGAGCATGCAAAACGATTCTTTAAATTTCTTGAAGGAGGGATGGTAGAAATAACCGCTGCATATCCCGCAGGAAAAATAGGATCAACCCTTGAAAATTTACAAGCTGCAGCAGAAGGAGAAAATGAAGAGTGGACAACACTGTATCCTGAATTTTCAAAAGTCGCAGAAGAAGAAGGATTTCACGATGTTGCTTCTACCTTCAAATTTGTATCCATGGTAGAAAAGGCCCACGAAACACGCTATCGTAAACTCTATAACAATCTTGAACAGGGGAAAGTCTTTAAAAAGGACGATAACGTTATTTGGAAATGCAGAAATTGTGGCTACCTCCATGAGGGAACCATCGCTCCAAAAACCTGCCCCTCTTGCCTTCACCCGCAGGCTTATTTTGAGGTCATGATCGAAAATTATTAAGAACCAAAAGGTTTCTGAAAATATTAATTAAAAAATAATTTCATAACATAATGTTTAAAAAGATATTTTTAGTCATAAAATTTATATTTTTTTCTACAATCTTTTAAAGACAGAAAATACCTTTTCTACAATTAAGCAAAAAATTACAGAAGACAGATTAAACAAACATATTTTCTGAAATCCCTTTGTGGGCGATACTGGATTCGAACCAGTGACCTCTGGTATGTGAGACCAACGCTCTAACCACCTGAGCCAATCGCCCATGTACCTATCAAAAATTTACGCATCCTGGTCTTAGGGGACAATTCTTTTTACAATTCTCCAAGGACCTTTTCAGCAATATCACGATGAAGGGTTATTCCCAATATTTTCAGTTTTATATAATCGTCTCTGTAAAACATGTAGCCAAAATGTGACCCAGCACGACCCGTGTTTCCCGAATCTTTTATCAAGTACCAATCCCTCCCACCATATCGTGTGTATCCTACCAAATGCACCCCATGATCATCTGTGGTGCACCCATTATAAATCCGGTATTCCCGCGATTCCTGGTCAATATATTTTTCAGGAATATCTATCGGTGCAGTGATTGCAATATCCTTTTCTTTGTAAAAAGAGGGTTCACTAACATCACCACCAATAGCAACGGTGTATCCATTCTTCATGGCTGTTTTAATCACCTCCATCCATTTTTCAAGAGGAATATTGTAATAAGAGCTATCTTTCCACCAATTATCTGGAACATTAAATTGTGTGTAGATATAAAAGGGAGATTCCATGGTTGAAATTAAATCCACATAATTTGTCTGTTCAAATTCAAGAAATTCCTTTGCAAACTGGTGTGGTGTCCAAAGTTCTCCTGCAAACTCAAAATGAGTGGGGGGTTCTCCCATGTGGTTATTTAAAATTACTCTTACTCCCTCGAGTACCTGATTTGTATCCCACAGTTGGTGTAATTTTGCAAACTCAAGATAGTCCTCAATTTCACAAAACATCTCTTCATGATCGTAATAGTCTCCCATTTTGCCGGGATAAACTGAGTCTGGAACAAGTCCATACCACTCCATAATTCGCAAAGCACTTCCAATTTGGCTCCCTTGTCCCACATACGACTCTCCTCTTTTTTCAACAAAGCGGCGGACTTTTTCAAGGTATTCATAATAAACCGTATGCATTTCAGAGAGTTTTATCTTTTTCCCGTTGATGCGAGTAATTTCAGATTCCACGAAGGATGTTGCTGCAAAAGCCCAACACGTTCCCGTGGCATCCTGATGATTAGGGGAAAAATGAAAGGCTGAAGTAAATACCTCTGGCGAGGTGGGTGCTTTGATATCATCCACATTCCACCGCAGGACTTTACGTTCATTTCGCTCTTTTTCCTTTATTTGATGTTCTTCCTCAAGAATTACACGGGTTATTGAATCTCTTCTCGTTTTTTCAGAAGCACGAATCTCTTTTATTGCCTCATAAATTTGGTCCTCTTGCCAGGAAATATATTCCAAACCTGGTTCTTTTCCATAGAGGACAGAAAAGCTTAGTACCGTAAGAATCACTATTCCTCGCTTCATAGCAAACTCCATAAATGTTATTATTTAATACTTAAAAATTATCATGAGTTTTTTATCATTACAAGCCGTCTTTCTTGGATTTTGGGGAATTCAGCAGGATATCCTACCGGTGTTATCGTACTTACGTAATGTTTTTCGGGGATTTCGAGAATTCTTTTTACATCCAATTGATCCATGTCAGCGATCCAGCAGGTTCCCAATCCATAATCCCATGCTGCTAGCAAAAAGTGATAAGCAGCAATATCACCGTCTTGAACATATCTACGGCTAATCTCAGGATTTGCAACAATGGCTACAGCCATGGGAGCCTTTGCGATGGGTGCTGCCGGTGGACGAATTGCCGCAAGGGCTTGCAGAATATTTCGATTTCGAATCGCGATAAAATATACGGGTTGTGCATTTCGGGCAGAAGGCGCATACCGCGTAGACTCCAAAACCTGGTGCAAGAGATCATCTGAAACAGGCTCAGAAGAAAATTTACGGACACTCCGTCGCGTGGTGAGCAAATCCTTCCCCGATCGATAGGAATATATATGGTGTTTAAACCACTGAATTTCTAGGATTCTACCCTCGGGATCCCGCATAAAAAAATGATATATCCCATATTTTTCATTCATCTTTGGCGGCACCTGTGAAATATTTTTAAAGGT
This sequence comes from Fidelibacterota bacterium, assembly GCA_028716785.1. GTDB lineage: Bacteria > Fidelibacterota > Fidelibacteria > Fidelibacterales > Fidelibacteraceae > Fidelibacter. The sequence goes on along the minus strand of JAQUPD010000029.1, from coordinate 9,045 downwards.
ATGATAAAGCATATCTACCTCTTCACAGCTATCCATAAAAAAAGTGATTGTTCCCTGCGTTTCTGCAGAGTCTCTTTGGCAAAACCCCAAAAGAAGATTCCCCTTCTGCAAAATACAGCAATCTACCTGTCGCAACCAGATAGACATGGTTAATTTCTGAGTATAAAATTCAATAAGTGTTTGCAACTGTGCTGTTTTTTTAAAGATGATTCCATTCATTGTCACCCTCATCGTTTTACAATTTTTTCAACAGAATGATATGCATTACTTTAAGATATGCTAAAACAAAACGAAACAGTAAATTTCATTGGAGATTTATAAATGAGTTTTAACAATAACAATAAAAAATCTACTCTCTTTATCTATACGAATCGTTCTTCGTTTGTTCAGGAGGATGAAGAAATTCTCTCTGAATTTTTTGAACTTACCGCCTATTATTTTCGAAAATCAAAAAAATTTTTTCCCTTATCCTATGAAATGATCAAACTCTTTTTTTTCTCCCTCTTCAAAATTCCCTTCTATGATATAATTTATTGTTGGTTTGCAGACTATCATTCGCTTTTCCCCATCCTATTTGGCTATTTATATCATAAAAAAACTTTTATTATTTCAGGGGGATACGATGCCGTTGTCATTCCCGAGATTCATTATGGTTCCTTTTTAAAAAATAATTTCAGAGCTTTTTGTGCGCGTTACACCTTTAAATATGCGAATTTTATATTACCAGTTGATAAAAGTCTAATCGATAGTAAAAATTTCTATGCGTCCAAAGAGGGGATTCCTGTAGGAATAAAACATTTTGTAAAAAATTTTCATGGACAAATGATTGTCGTACCTACGGGGTATGACCCAACGTTTTGGTTTCGATATCCAGAGATTGAACAAAAGAAATCAGTTATTACCATCGCGACCGTTAAGAACATGCAACGTTTTCGGTTAAAAGGTCTGGATGTATTTCTCGAAACGGCAAAACTCCTCCCAGAAACAGAATTTTATATCGTGGGACCAGAAAAGGAAATAGTGGATTTTATTAGAAAAGAAGCAGGACCGAATGTTTATGTTCAAGGATTTCAGAAACGTGAATATTTACCAAAAATTTTAAGCGGACATAAAGTCTATGCTCAGTTTTCATTAAGCGAGGGATTACCAAATACGCTTTGTGAAGCCATGTTGTGTGAATGTATTCCTGTGGGTTCCAAGGTAAATGGTATTACTGAAGCTATTGGAGAATGTGGGTTTATTCTTGAAAAAAAAGATCCCTTTTTAGCCGCAACCCTTATTCAAAAAGCCCTTCAGGCAGATCCTTCTATGGGACACATGGCAAGAGAAAGAATCATAAAAAAATTCCCAAAAGAAAAAAGAAAAGAGATATTAATCAAATTATTAAAAGAAACATAAGATGACTTTTCGTAAACGCATTTTCGGATGTAATTAAAGGATAAAAATTTAATCGGAATTTCGTGATACAATCTATTAAAATTTAAATGAACTGATGAAATTTTACTCAAATCCTACCACAAATGAAGATGATGTGATTTTTAAAAGTGATGATCATCTTGATGAAGAGATTCTTGCACGCAATCCAAGCATTCATGCTGAAACAAAGGATGGATTTATTATCTACTTTCAAAATTTTCAATCCACTTTGCTAAAAATAAAGAAAATCGACTTGTTTGTGAAATTTGTCCTACCTTTCAAAAAAATTTTCTTTTACGATATCTAAAAGGGTGAACAACATTCAATATAGTTCTATCTCTGAACGACTAGCTCAAATTATTATAGAAAACATGTTAATCCCATCTATCTATTTTAATAAAAACCTTGCACCGGTTCACTGTGCCGGTGTCTCAGATCATGAAAATCGGGCAATCTTAATTGGAGGAACAGGAGGCGTGGGTAAAACATCGCTTGAAATGGAATTGTGTCGCAATTATGGGTGTTCTTTTATCAATGATGATATTTCTGTTCTTGATTCGGATGGATAAGTGTATCCAAATCTAGCTTTCCCAAAAATTTACGGCTATAACCTTGAAAACAATGACAAGGTAAAAATATACTTTTTAGTACCATGCCATTTCATGATAAACTGGCATGGAACTTGAGATACAAACTTTTAGGACCCTCTAAAGTCCGGAGACAAATTGCTCCTGATGTGCTTTATGACAAGGTTCAGAATAGGTAATTACAGCTTTACAAATATATTATTTTAATGCGGGAAGATGTTCCATCCCTCGTCTTGGAACCCCTTAACGCGAACATTACTGCTGATGCAACTCTTCGAGTAATGAAGGCCGAATATGCTTTTTTTCATTCACATCTTCAATGGCATCAATACAACTGTGAACTGATGGGACAACAACCAATCATTAAAATACAAGATGTTTTTAGCCGTTGGGAATCAATTTATCAAAAAGTTTTCAAAAATTATTCCAGTTTATCGCCTCGCTATTCCCCTTGCCCTTAATCATCCTACCTTGCTCAAAACAGTGCCATCGCTTTTGCTGGATAAGAACTAAACATCTCTTGTCACACATTTGATAGAAATAAATAGTTTATTCCGGCATGTGATAAACCCCTTCAAGCATTCTGCGAAGCTTTTCTGAATAGTGGGGATGTTCTTCACTCAAACTGTTGAGTTTTACTTCACCAGAAGAATGAATAAATTCATAAGGACCTGTCATAATCGCCACATGGACAATCCTTCCTTGATCATTTTTAAAAAAGGCTAAATCTCCTGGCTCTGTTTTTCCAAATGTCATAGGATTGTTATGAACTGTTTTAATTTGTTGAGAGGCATCGCGAGGAAGGTGAATGCCTTCTATGCCAAAACAACACTGAACCAACCCACTACAATCTGTGCCATACTCTGTTTTTCCTCCCCACAGATAGGCTGTTCCCATCATTTCCACCGCTAAAGAAACAACACGTGCTCGAACAGTGTGAAGCATTTTTAATTTTTGTCCACGAACTTTTCCACGTACACCTGAAGGAAGAATCACAGACTCTAAATCATCCTCTGGCACGGGATAGCGCCCACCCATCACCGTTTCGCCAATAAATTCTCCATTCTCATGAATCAAACGTCCAAAGGGAAAATCCATCACGCGTTGATTTAAACGCTGATACACGTCATAATTATCGTCTTTCATTTCAAGTGTATAAAAAGATTGCATCCATCCCTCATAGCCATCTGGTAGACGGACTTTGAGCCAATCTTCTTTTTTATCCAAGAGCTCTAAGGGTTCCCACGCAATCCCTTGAGTGACCATTTGAGATGAAAAGGAAGGATTTTCGTAGACATTTGCAAAGGTTGTCCGCACAATAAGCATCATAGGTGACCTTAAGTATTACTTGTTTTCATTTCTTCATATGTTTTATAATCCATTTCTAAAATGCTTTGTTGAATCCCAAACGTCTCTTTTAAATAAGAACGCAGGGCTTCTTTCTGTTCAGGCTTATAAGGTGTATTTAATGTTATCTCGGCAACAAATTGCAGCCCTTCATCGTGCCAGCAAAGTTTCGCCTTGTCAATGGAATGTATATCTCCTTGTTTTTTGAGTCCTTGAATTACTTTACTTAGTTTAATTCCCGTAGGAATCCCTTGCTGAAGAAGGTCTGCAACGGATTTAAAGACCTCCCAAATGGCAGCAACATAAATTACAGTCATAATGATAGCAATAACAGGATCCCAGCTTTTCCATGAACTTTTTAGAATCAAAAAACCTGCTAACGCCATCACTATCACAGGAATAAGGCGGAGATAGAATCGTCCTCTATTCAAAATTTTTTTCATCATCCAACCACTTACCACATTAATAACGAGAAAAATTCCAGTAAGAATAAAGACAGCATCGGCTTTAATAGTGACAGGTTCTTTAAATCTTTCAGGAATATCAACAGCTACTCGCACGCCATAGCCAATAAGGATCAAACTACTCACAAATGTCACAAGAAGTTCAAGTCGGATAAAGCGCGAAGTTCTGTTTGTCATGGGAAAATTTTGTAAAGCAAAGCGATAAGCCATGAGTGTTGAAACAGCAATGGCCAAATCCACAAGAACCAATCCCGCCGCAACGCGGGCAATCAAACTATGCATCCTCCAACTTGCAATCAAAAACGCAATCGAAAAGGCAGTGAGTAATCCCGCAAGCCAGATAAGTTGTTGTTTGATTCCTTGCACGGTTTCAGTCTGAGATGAAGATTTTATCTCATTCATCACAAAACCTCCTTTAATACTTCCAGGGGATACTTCACATTTCCAAAAGGCATAGAAATTTGGACACCCTGAACATAGGGTTTAAGAATTTTCAGAATCTCCCGAGCAATAGATAATCCAATTTCTCGGGCCTCTTCTTTATTTTGTGTTCGTTTTAATCGTTCTATCATTTTCTGTGGGACACTCGCCCCTGGAACCTCATTATTTATAAACTCTGCATTTCTAACACTAACAAGGGGCCATATTCCAGCAATGACAGGGAGATTAAGATGTTTAATTCTTTCTAAAAAAGAGAAAAACTTATCTGGGTCATACACGGGTTGAGTTATCACAAATTCAGCGCCTGCTTTCTTTTTATCTTCCAGATGGTGAATTTCTTCTTCTATGTTTATAGCGCCAGGATTTACACCTACTCCAATAAAAAATCCCGTTGCTTTTTTTAAAGTATTTCCCCCTAAATCACGTCCCTTGTTTAAAATAGAAGCAACGCGTGTTAATCCAACAGAATCCACATCAAAAACAGCGGCGGCATCTGGAAAGGTCCCCATTTTGGGAGGATCCCCTGTAATGATAAGAATATTTTTTATTCCAACTGCATAGGCACCGAGAAAATCCCCAACCATTCCCAACAAATTCCTGTCTCTGCAGGTATAGTGTTGAATCACTTCGCCGCCTGTTTCTTGTTGGATAATTAAGGAAAGATAACTGGAGGCCATGCGGGATTGAGCTCTCGGTCCATCGGGAATATTTATAGCATCCACCCCCGCTTCAAAAAGAATTTGGGATTGTTCTACCGCTTTTTTCGGATCAGGCCCTTGTGGAGGAACAATTTCAACGGTTGTCACAAAGTCGCCCCGACATATTTTTTCTGCAAAATGCGACTTTTTTTCTGTAGAAATTTGTTTGACTTCCTCTGCTGGAGGGGTCGGCGGAAAAGAAATTTCTATACGTTTCCGAGGTTGAATAGAATAGAGGGCATTTTTCATGCTTTTGATAAACTCTGGCGTTGTGCCACAGCATCCTCCCACAATACGAACCCCTGCTTGGACAAAGCGGCGAGTATATTCACTGAAATACTCAGGAGATGAAAAATATATATTCCGACCATCAACCCGTTGAGGTAGACCCGCATTTGGCATGGCACTTACGGGTATCGTTGAAATGCGGATCATGCGTTCTATTACATCGAGCATTTTGCTTGGACCTAAACTGCAGTTTAATCCCACAACATCGGCACCTACTTTTATAATTTCCGGCGTAAAAATTTCAGGTGGACTCCCCAGGGTTGTGCGCCCCTCATTATCAACTGTCATTTGTGCAATAAGAGGCGTTGTTGGAAAAGCTTCCTTTAAAATTCGGATGATCTCCACAAGCATAATTAAATCTGAAAACGTTTCCAAAATCAACAGATCAGCACCCCCCTTTAGCAAAGCTTCCGCTTGCTTACGATAAGCCGTGTGAATATCCTCACGAGTCAATTTCCCGAAGGGTGCCATACGATCTGGTAGAGGTCCCATGGATCCTGCAACAAAAAGAGAATCCCCTGCTACATGTCGCGCCAATTCAGCACCACGCTGATTAATTTCCTCAAAACGATCCTCAAAACCATGCTTTTTAAGAAAAAAGGGATTTGCTCCAAATGTGTTAGTCGTCAAAACTTCCGCACCAGCTGCAGCATAATCCTGATGAATTCCTAAAATTAACTCCGGTCTTTGAAGATTTAATGCATCATAACATTGATTAATGTACACACCTCGTTCATAAATCATGGTCCCCATGGCGCCATCAAAAAGAACCACATGATCCTGAACACACGAAAGAAAATCTTGAGACTCTTCTCTTGTTGTCATTACTTTTTTCATCATTTAAATATACATTTTCTATGCTTTAGAAAACAGGTTGGATTTAAATGGTTCACTAAACTTTTCATATTCCGTGAAGATCTGTACACTTCCTTATCACTTAAGCAAAAAATACATTCTTTTGTTTAAATCCCGACCTATTCTTTATGAAGATAATCATCTTTTTGTGATCAATAAACCACCTTGATTTCTTACTCAGGGCGACAAAAGTAAAAATCCTACGGCATTAGACATAGATAAAGCCTCTTTAAAAAATATCATAACCCTAAAAATGTGTTTTTAGGGGGATGGTTCATTGGCCAGATTGCCAAACATCTGGGATTCTTATTCTTACCCGCACATCAAAAAACGCTTCTCGTTAAGTCCGTTCATTTTAAATGCAATCCGTTAAAAAATACATCGCTTGAGTTGAAGGAATTTCTCCTGAAAAGGGCCTTGCACATCGTACATGGAAACTCGCACTTATCCATCTTGTTCTGAAAGAAACCATAATCTTTACAGCACCATATCCGAAAGAATGATAAGCCTTTATTTCACTTCTTTTACCGCCCATTCAAAGACTGATTGGAGCATGGATTGGGGGGGCGTTTTTATAAAGCCTTCATCAATCATCATTTTAACGAGTTCCCGCGTTTCTTGAATGCCCTTTTCAGTGTGTGAATAGGCATCACCATACGAAATGTTTACGCGTGCTAACCCCTCTTTGATTGCCTGTTGTGACACATCGGCGGCTTCATAAGGAAACACTCCCGCTTCATCCATGGTTGGAATTATATTATCTGGATGAATTCCCCGTTTCTCAGCAAAAGATGCCAGCGATTTTGCTGCAACAATTGCCATGTCATCACTAATTTTTCGTGCCCGGACAAGAAGAGCTCCTTTTAAAATCCCCGGAAAACCTAAAGAATTGTTAACTTGATTGGGAAAATCTCCCCTTCCCGTAGCCACAATATATGCGCCAGCCTCTTTTGCCCGATACGGATAAATTTCCGGAACCGGATTGGCACAGGCAAAAACAATAGGTTTTTTTGCCATACTTTGAATCCAGTGAGGTTTAATAGTATCAGGATCTGATTTCGATAAAGCAATCAGTACATCAGCGCCTTTCATGGCTTCATCCATGGTTTGAATCTTTTGGGGATTTGTTGTTTCACATAGTTCCCATTTCCGATAGTATCTCGCATCAGCTTTAATATCCTCTCGATCTTTGTGGAGAGATCCTTTAGAATCAAAAATAATCATCTTCTCCGGATCACCCCCAGCCTGTTGAATAATTCGGGCAATGGTCGTATTTGAAGCACCAGCACCTAAAAGAACAATCCGTACATCCTCAAGGGATTTATTCACCAGTTTTAAAGCATTAAAAAGTCCAGCAAGGGTTACGGAAGCTGTCCCCTGAGCATCATCATGCCAAACCGGGATATCACATTCCTCACGAAGAGTATCCAGAACTTTGTAACAATTGGGTTGAGAAATATCTTCCAAATTAACTGCTCCATAACTTGGTTGGAGCATTTTGACAAACTCGATAATCTTGTCAGGTTTATGAACACCTTTTTCATCCCGACTATCAATACAGAGGGCATTGGCATCCACACCTCCCAAATATTTCATGAGGAATGCTTTCCCTTCCATCACACCTAATCCGCCAGGGGGTGTACAATCACCATCTCCTAATACGCGGGTAGAATCACTCACAATTGCAACTAAATTTCCTCGATTTGAAAGATCATACGATTTTAGATTGTTCTCACGAATGGTTGTGGAAACCTGAGAAACACCCGGCGTATACCACACATTAAACCAATTAAATCCAAAAACAGCAGCTTTGGGAACTGTTTGCATTTTCCCATTATAAAAAGCATGAGCATCCAGAGAAAGTCGCTTGAGAAAAAGTGTCTTTGCCTTAGCAATTTGCTCATTGTTTAACCCCTCTGCCTGAAACAATTCGTTCAGGTTTTCCAACGTATACTGAATTTTTTTCATGATCTCTCCGTGTTATCTCTTTACTTCTTTTCTGTCAAAGTTCGAGCATCTATTTTTTGTATGCTTTTCAAAATATTTTTATTCCACATTTCCCACTCTATCCAAAGAGAATAATTAAGACCTTAAAAAGGCGCTTTATGTCCTAATAGGATGTCTTTAAGAAAAAGATGCACTGGATTTTGTTTCCTTGTGTTTTACTCATATTTTTTAAACCTTTCATCTCTGTTTATGAGGCAATGTATTAATCCCAATTTTATTCTGCAAATGTTATTAGAATCATATAATATAACAAAAATAATATTATCTTGATTTATGTTTTGAAATTTCTCATATTTGAGTTGCCCCCAGAAACATAAAAGGAGATAATTATGAATCACAGGTGTTTTTCACAGGTAAGCCTTATTTTTATGATCCTTTTTCTGTTCATGACTCTCGTAAGTAATGTACAGGGAGAGACGATCATAGCTTGGGATTTTGAAGGATATACAGGGGAGGAAAAGACCGGTGAAGCCATCGAAAAGCATCCCTTTTTTATGGTAACCGATTCTTCTCTTTATATTCGTCGCGGGCCAGGGATTAAACATGTTCCTAACAACAATCGGTTTAATGCTAACAGTTGGGCAGAAGCCGATCTGATATCTGCCTTAAGCCAGGGGGATTATTTTGAATGGGAAATTGTCCCTGATCCTGGGTGTCGACTAACTCTTACATCCATAACGATGCAACTTGAGCGATCATCAACCGGACCTTCTTTTTTTACACTCCGAAGTAGTCAGGATCATTTTGAGTCCGATTTAGGAACTTGGGAAATTAGCAATACCTCAGCCATAATTACGGTAGATCTTTCCTCCCTGGAAGAAACAGATTCTCGAATTTTATTTCGTTTATATGGTTATGGAAATTCTAGCGCAGCTGGATCAGCAGGATTTGAAGGCGTTGGCAAAGATTTAATTGTAGAAGGGACCCTTGTCAGTAAAGTGC
>JAQUPD010000028.1 GCA_028716785.1 Fidelibacterota bacterium | reverse complement strand
TCATTCGGGATACCGATGATTTATCACGTATCCGTAATTATATTATGGATAATCCACAAAATTGGAACAATGATGAATATAAATAACCCATCGTAGAGACACGTTGCAACGTGTCTCTACAATTACGGACACGGATACGAATACCATTACGGATACGATTATTTCCGACCGGGTGCATATTTTATTACCATTGTTACACACAACCGGCAGTATCATAATTTTTTGGTGAGAATTTTTGAAATCCATCCACCTTTAGAGCAAAACGCTACAATAAAGAAATTTTATCAGATATACACCTCTTCCCATCATAGTGAAGAGATAACAATTTTAAACACAAAAGAACATTTTGGCGCTATTAAGTATGTAAATAAATAAAGTTCTTTTGATTAAAGAGCCCGGTAAGGACACCTGTTTTCCACACTTTTTGCAACACCCGCGTAACTCATTGATAATCAATATTATTATTTTAAATTTGGGTGTTACAAAATTTTCATTATGTTTATCAGAAAAGTAGAAATCATTCTGGAAGTCAGTCTGTACAAGTGATACAGAATTTCAGAGGTAAATATAAAAAGGAATCGCATAGAAGCTCATATTTGTATTGCTTTTTCGGCTTACTGCATACTCAAGGAACTTGAAAGAGTCCTCTATAAAGAGAAATCGGATATATCACTAAAAAGGGCTAGAGAGTTGACACAAAACATGTATCAAATCACCTACACATTGCCAGAATCAGGCAAACAAAATCCAAACTTCTTAATATGGATGAAGAACAAGCTGAACTATACAGAATTGTTTATAAAAATTTTTAGGGTGTCCCATTGCGGAAAACAGGAAAAGGCTGGCAAATTTATAAATAACATGTATCAAATCACCTATACGTTGCCCGAATCAGGCAAACAAAATCCAAACTTCTTAATATGGATAAAGAACAGCTGAACTGTACAGAATTGTTTATAAAAATTTTTAGGGTGTCCCATTGCGGAAAACAGCAAAGGAATATGTCTATCCGGCCAGCACAGAAAATGAAAGTCATTCCTGGGGAAGGTGGTATGGAGAACTTGATGATATTCTCACCTATTTTTGTGGGATCTCTCCCAGAAGTGACACAACTCGCATAAATAAATCTAACGAAGGCATTTTAAAATCCCGAAATGTCTTGTTAAATAACGTTAAAGAGAGAGATTGGTGTTATAAAAATTTACGCCTGATCAATTCATGATAAATATTTTCCTGAATCGCTTCTTCAGATTTTTTCCCGTCAATAATACAACAACGAGTTGGTTCTTTTTGGGCGATTTCAAGATATCCCTTGCGGACTCGTTCATGAAAAGTCATTTTTTCATTTTCCAATCTATCGGGCAATTTTCCGCTCAGCATCATGCGTTCTGTGGATAGTTGGGGAGAAATATCAAAAATGAACGTAAGGTTAGGAACAAGATTATGCGCACCAATGGCATTCAATTTAAGGACTAACTCCAGATTCAGCTGACGCCCATATCCCTGATAAGCTGTGGTAGAGTCATAAAAGCGATCAGACAAAACAATGGTTCCTTTATCTAAAGCTGGAAGAATTAATTCTGCAACCATTTGACTTCGTGCCACGGCAAAGAGAAGAAGTTCTGTTACAGCATCCATGGTGCTATATTTAGGATTGAGTAAAATTTCCCGCACGGTTTCACCAATGGACGTAGAGCCGGGATCTCGCAGTTCCAAAACATCAAATCCTGCGTTCCGAAAGAGGGATGCTGTTCGGTGAACTTGTGTACTTTTTCCACACCCATCGAGACCTTCAAAGGTAAGAAACAATCCTTTATGATCCATGGTAATAGTTTACTCCAAAAGTAGTTACCGTGCCTAAACCACCATAACTAAAAGCTGAAAGTTGAAAAATAAGGGATTTATAGCGATAGCGACTTCCAATGGCCAAGCCTGCAATATAATCTTGACCTAACGCATTAGTTTGAAGGTCTCCCCGCCGAAAATCAATACCTGCTAAAAATTCAAAGGGCAAATCACTTAGATAATACCCACCAAGCGTAAGATTTTCTAATGCGTGTTTTCCCCGATATCGATAGTCGACATTAACATAAACAGGTAAATAGCGAAGAGGATGTGTTATGGAAAATCGGGCTTCATCATCAATATTTTCCGGATAATTGGTAAAGGCAAAACTTAAGCGTGTTTTTCCTTTTATAGGAACAAGCGTAATCCCATAGGTAACCACGCTAAAATTTTCCTGACTTGTAGCAATTTTATCACTCACATACCGATAGGAAAAGCCAACCTGCAATTTTGAAGAGAGTCCATAGCTCCAAGCAGCAAATATTTGAGTTCGGCCGGCATGAAACGCATCTTCCGAAAATCCATCAGCATTAAATCCTTCAAACTCCCCATAATTCTCATAATTGATTCCGCCACTTAGCACATGGGAATGGAGCGAATATCTGCCTGTAATTTGCGAAACACGAATATCCCCTGGCATCAAGGCAAGATGAGCAGAAAGGGAATAATGAAAAGTATCGGGGATAAGCGAGGGATTAATCCATACATGATCAGGCAAATCACACATGGCTCCTCCGGATCGTGCCATTCCCCAATAATCCGGCGATGCGAGAATATCAACCTCAGGTGCTGCTTTACCTTGCACGGTAGAAAAACATCCCCAAAGGACAAAAAGATAAAGTATTTTTTTATGCATCGTAGAAATTTACATCCTTTTTCATGTCGAGTGTACGAGAAGAATCTTTTTTTCTTGACTCCTCTTCTTGCCATTGTTGATAAATATGGGCATTTCGCCATCGAATGCATAACCAGGCAATAAGCACCAAAAGAGGTAAAATTCCCCACAAAAGTGTCTGAAGTTCCACAAAAGCATACGGTTTATACCGTTTTGTCGCCCAAAGTTCCCAATTCGTACTATAATAGCGAGGATCATACCCATACACAAGTTCAAACGATTGGTCCCAATCCAACCCTTCTTGTAGGAGAAGCAGAAGTTTACTAATGCTTTCGTACCCATGTTCTGCAATTAAATATTGAACGGCAGAAACACTTTGAGCATAGGCGAGATTTGCTCGATTTTGTTCAAATTTTAGAACATCGTCAATTTTATACAAATCCATAAATTTTCCATATAGGGCTGTTTGTCCCAGTAAAACTTTTTGTTTCCATTCAAATTGTTCGGCTTCATGCTGAGCCAAGCCTTCATTGAACCAACGCGGTAAATATGTCTGACGGTTTATAGGTTCCAAGGCGATATGTATCATTTCATGGTGGAGGGTTGAAGATAATTCAGGAAAGGTTTGACGACTAAAGCGTGGACTTTTCAAGATGATTTTTCGACCTTTATACTGAGCTGCAGCCACTCCCCAATGGGGAAAATCTTCACCAGAAAATTCTTGGAATGATCGTTCATTTTTTGCGAGAATAATCTGAAAGAGGGGCATTTCAAGATTTAGCTTGTTTTGTATTTCATTGTGATAAATAATAGCTTGTTCAGCAATAAATTCCGCGATTTTCCGATCTTTTGATGAAAAATGAACCGTAAAATTTTTTCCGGAAATAACCTCTTCTGCCAAAAGCATGAAGGGAAATCCCCAAATAAAAAAAAGTAACAATACAAGTTTTGGTATTTTTTTCATTAATTCATGCTCACTGGATCGGCATTAAAATTCAGTTTTAAACCAGGGAAGTGATTATTTTTATTCTGAAGGATTCTGATAAAAATGCCTTTCATTGTATTCATGAGGGGCTCTTCACTGCGTTTAAATTTTAGTAAAATTTGCCAGCGATAAATTTCCTTTACCCTTTCAACGGGTGCTGGTGCTGGCCCTAAAACCCTCTCTTTGGACAAATATTTTAGACAAATTCCATCTATTTGCTTAATAGCGCTTATTACACGATTGCGCTCTTTACCACTCACCCGAACAAGAATCAGCCGACTAAAAGGGGGATAGAGGAGTTGTTGTCGACGCTCCAGTTCTTGTTTATAAAATGCCTTAACATCCAGATGTGCTGCCAACTGGATAGCAGGATGTTCCGGCTGCCAACTTTGAATAATCACTCTTCCTGGCAAATCGCCTCGCCCACTACGACCTGAAACTTGTGCCACCAACTGCCAGACTCTTTCAGCGCTTCGAAAATCGGGAATTCCCAACCCGGTATCTGCATTAACTATACAAACCAAGGTAACATTTCTAAAATCAAGTCCCTTCGAAATCATTTGAGTTCCCAATAAAATATCAAAATTCCTTTTTTCAAACATCTCCAAAATTTTCACATGAGAATGACGGCCACGTGTTGAATCCAAATCCATACGAATAACTCTGGCATTTTTTATCCGCTTTGTGAGTTCATCCTCAATTCGCTGGGTACCCGTTCCTGAAATACGAAGGGATGATTCTCCACAAGAAGGACACGTTAGCGGAATAGGTTGTTGATAATTGCAGTAATGGCAAACAAGTTTTTGATAGGGTTTATGCCATGTCATGGAGACAGAGCAATGGGGACATTCTATAAGAGTTCCGCAATGTTGGCAATGAACAATGGTATGAAAGCCACGACGGTTATGAAGCACAATAGCTTGTTCCTCTTTTTTAAGACAGGTCCGAAGAGCTTCAAGTAATTCATGAGTAAAAAGTGTCTCATCGGGATTCTTTTTCCTCAAATCTACAACATCTACTTGTGGATATCCTGCTTTACCATAGCGTTCTTTTAAAGTAAGCAAATGATATTTACCCTTTTGAGCCAGATACCAACTTTCTACTGAGGGAGTCGCAGAGCCAAGAATAATGGGAATATTGAGTAATCGTGCATAATAGACAGCAGCATCGCGTCCATGATACGCAGGGGCTTGTTCCTGTTGTTTAAAAGATGCGTCGTGCTCCTCATCCACAACAATCAAGCCAGGATTTAGGAAAGGGGAAAAAATAGCACTGCGAGCTCCTACCACAACCTGAATTTCTCCGCGGTGAATTTGTTGCCACGTCCATAATCGTTCTCCTGGGCTCATGCGGCTGTGCCAAATAGCTACTTTTTCACCAAACACGCTTCTAAACCTGCCCGCAACGTGGGGTGTAATGGCAATTTCAGGGACAAGAATCAATGTTTGTTTTCCTCGTTTTATCGCTTCTTTAGAAAGATGAATATACACTTCTGTCTTCCCACTTCCCGTAACTCCGTGAAGCAAAACAGGATAAAAAGCATCAAAATTTGTCGCAATGGTATCAATCACCTCAAGTTGATCATGGGTAAGCTGAATTTCTCGCTTTTTAGGAACATAGGCATTGGGAAACGGGTCCGATGGATGTTCCACCTCAAAAATTTCCACTATTCCCTTTTTTTCCAGCGTATAAAAAACCGATCGGCTTACAGAAACTTCACGCATGAGATCTGCCATCGGTGCTTCTAAGATAGCACAGCCTTTCAAAGTTGCAATAACCTGATGTTGAGCTGCATTATCACCATTGGCTAAGTGATTACAAAGACGAACCATCTTCACTTTATGGGTCGATTGTTTTTGGGTAAAAACATTATCAATAAGAACTTTTTTCTCTTTCAGGAGTAATTCCAAGCGTTTTTGCTCTTCTTCGGACATCTTTTCTACCGCAGAAAGGGATAATCCCTCGGGTGGAAAATGGAGGGACAAAATTTCAGGATCCTTTTCATACTCTGAGACTGGAAAAAAACGATTTTCCTTTTTAAATCCAGCCTCTGAGGGATGAGCGGCCTTAAAAATTAATCCCAAGGGGGACATATAATAAAAGGCCATCCATTTAAAAAAAGACATTTGTTTTTCTGTAAATAATGGCCTGTCGTCGCGAATTTCAGAAATGGATTTAAGTCTTTTGGGTAGATCCGAAAGGTTCGATTCTGAAATGCTTACACAATAACCCAGTTGATGACGTTGACCAAAAGGAGCAATAACACGGCATCCTGGTTTAAGATTCTCTTTTAACGCCTCAGGAAGCCGATAAGTAAAAGTCTGCATAACATCAATGGGAAATGCTATTTCACAAAGAGAAACTTTCATAAATAAAGTTAGTCCTGTAAAAAGATATCCTCAACAAAAAAGGTCCTGCCAGTCTTGACAGCATCCTTTATATCACTCAAAAACCCTACAACAATGGCGCAGGCGCAGGATTTCTCTTATTCTCGAACAACCCAGAGTTTTATTTCAACGGTAACATCCGTATGGAGTTTTATTGGAATATCGTAAACGCCCAAGGCTTTTATGGGTTCATTTAAGATAATATTTCGCTTGTCAATTTCATATCCCTTTTCAAGAAGGAGATCGGCAATATTCTGAGACGTTACGGATCCAAATATTTTATCATCTTCCCCGGCAGTAACAGATGTTGTAAGGGAAAGTTTTGCGAGTTTTTCAGCCAAACGACGTGCTTTATCGACCGCAGCTGTTTTACGTCTCTCTTCATTTTTCTTCATCTCTTCTACGATTTTAAGATTGGATGGCGTTGCTGCGATTGCTAACTTTTTTGGAATAAGATAATTCCGGGCATATCCATCTTTTACCGTTACAAGATCTCCAGCAGATCCTATATTCTCAACATCTTCTTTTAGAATTATTTTCATAATGGATATCTCCCTTAATTTTGTGTGACATCATAGGAATAGGGTAATAAAGCAATATTTCTAGCTCGTTTAATTGCCTTTACCAGTTCACGCTGATGTTTTGCACATGTCCCTGTGACCCGCCGTGGAATGATCTTTCCTTGTTCTGTTATAAAGCGGCGGAGCATTTTATAATCTTTATAATCAATCGTATATCGTTTGTTTTCACAAAATTTGCAGACTTTTTTTCTTGAAATGAAAGCCATGTTATTATACTCCTTTATTTAATAGAAACGCGTTAAACAATTTCTTTTTCAACGTCCTCTGTGATCTCGTTATTTTCTTCCTCAAGGGACTCATTATCTTCCTCTTCATCTTCTTCTTCATCGAATATTTCATCTGATTCATCATCAAAGTCAGAGGAATTATCTATAAGTAACGTTTCTTCTTCCTCTTCGTTATCATCACTTGGACGAGCAGGAAGCCCATCAGGTTTTTCATTCAATCGCACAATCAATTGTGCCAAAATTTGTGCCTGAAGTTCAAACCAATGTTGAAGCTCAATAACAACAGAAGGCTCAGCTTCAAAGTAAATCAAAACATAATTGCCAAATTTCTGTTTTTCAATAGGATACGCCAATCTGCGTTTCCCCCAATCATCTACAGCCAGAACATTGCCCCCAATATCAGCAATATGAGTTTCTACCATTTTTATCACTGTATTCAAGCGGTCTTGTTCATAGTTTGGATGAACGATGAAAAGTATTTCATAATACCTCAAGTGTATTTCTCCTTATTTTGTTTTCTTTTTATTGTTAAACAATTTTGCAATTTTTGACTGTTCCTTTTTTATCATGTAATAAGAGGGGCAATAACGAGTGATACGATAGACATTAATTTAATAAGGATATTCAGAGAAGGACCGGCTGTATCTTTAAAAGGATCGCCCACCGTATCGCCTACTACTGATGCTTTATGGGCATCACTTCCTTTGCCGCCAAGATGTCCATCTTCTATATATTTTTTTGCATTATCCCACACGCAACCAGTGTTTGCCATAAAAATTGCCATAAGAACACCGGTTATGGTTGTCCCGGCTAAAACTCCTGCTAGCATGCCGGGATCATAAAATCCCACAATCACGGGGACACCTATTGCAAGAAGGCCAGGTAAGATCATTTTTTGGATAGCTGCTTTTGTTGAAATATCCACACACCGTTTATAGTCAGCTTTTGCTTCCCCCTGCATCAGTCCCTTTATTTCACGAAACTGTCGACGAACTTCATTAATCATTGAAAAAGCGGCATCTCCAACTGCTTGCATGGCCATGGAAGAAAAAAGAAAGGGTAACATACCACCAATGAAGAGTCCAGCCATTATTTGGGGTTCTGTTAAATCAATCTGTTCAATGCCAGCTGTTGTTTTATAGGCATTAAAAAGGGCTAAAGCGGTAAGGGCAGCAGATCCTATAGCAAAACCTTTTCCAATTGCAGCAGTCGTATTTCCCACAGCATCCAGGGCATCGGTTCTTCTCCGTACCGTTTTTTCAAGTCCTGCCATTTCTGCTATGCCCCCAGCATTATCGGCTATAGGACCAAAGGCATCCACGGAGAGCTGAACACCCATAGTTGCCAACATTCCAACGGCTGAAATAGCAATCCCGAATATACCGGAAAAATGATACGCGACCATAATTGTCACCGAAATCACAAGAATAGGCAACGCTGTGCTTTTCATCCCCATGCTCAGGCCAAAAATTATATTTGTTGCGGAGCCAGACGATGCTGCTGCAGCAACTTTTTTAGCAGGCATTTTGCTCTTTGAAGTAAAATACTCGGTAATCAATCCCACCAAAATTCCTGCTAAAATTCCAAACACAGTTGCTATAAAAACACCTGATGCGGACAATCCCTGACGGAGACCAGATTCAAAAGGCTCTGTTGGTAAAACCCAATGAATAAGAAACCAGGCAAGGATAATCATCAACACGGCAGCCCCATACTCGCTCACATTAAGGGCTTTTTGAGGGGAGATATTTTCTCTTTCTCGGACAAAGAAAACAGCGATAAGGGAGACCAAAATGCCGGTAGCAGCGAGAATGAGGGGAAGAGTAACAAAACCACCATGAAAATTTCCTGAAACAGATACTGTTGCGCCAAGAACCATAGCACCAATAATTGAGCCCACATAGGATTCAAATAAATCAGCGCCCATACCGGCAACATCCCCCACATTATCCCCTACATTATCAGCAATAACAGCTGGATTTCTGGGGTCATCTTCTGGAATTCCTGCCTCAACTTTTCCTACAAGATCTGCTCCTACATCAGCAGCTTTTGTATAAATACCTCCGCCCACACGGGCAAAGAGAGCAATGGAACTAGCACCCAAACTGAACCCGCTTAAAATGGGCATAACGGTATTTTGTAAACTGTAAACATCAGATCCCAGAGCTTTTACATAAACAATAAACAATGTGCCAAGCCCCAAAAGTCCAAGACCTACCACACTAAGTCCCATCACAGATCCGCCAGAAAAACTAATAACCAAAGCTTTACTCAGACTCGTTTTTGCAGCTTGTGTTGTTCGAACATTGGCAGAAGTTGCCACACGCATTCCAATAAATCCTGCTAAAGCGCTGGCAAAGGTTCCCGCAACAAAAGAGAGCGCTACGAGTTTTAGAACGCCGTTATTACTAATCACAAGCAAGCAAGCAACCACAAGGACAAAGATACTAAGGACTTTATATTCCCGTATCAAAAAGGCCATAGCGCCTTCTCGAATATGGTGTGAGATTTCAACCATTTCCTTTTCCCCCGAATCCTGTTTTTGAATCCAACAAGTACGAATTAACGCATAGAGCAGAGCAAGGATTCCACTAACAGGAACCATGAAAAGTGTCCAATGAATCATAGTACTGTTTCTTTTCCTGTTTCTTTATTCAATGTAGCGCTTAGATTATTTTCTTTTTCACTTCGGTTGTAGCGATTCATCACAGTATTTAAGTCCTCCTCTAAAAAAAGTTCAACAGCATCCGCTGCATGATTAATCATCGCTTCAACACTTTGTAATTCTTCGGGAAGAAAAGGTTTCAAGACATATATTTCAGCATCCATACTTCGTCGATAGGGGGTGTGAATTCCCAGCTTTAACCGGGGAATATCTTGAGTTCCTAACGCGTCAAAAATCGATTTTAGTCCTTTATGTCCACCAGAAGAGCCAGTTGGACGAATTTTAATGCGCCCTAGTTCCCCATCAAGGTCGTCGTGAAGAATAAGCATGGTTTCAGGGGTCACAGGATAGCGTCGAAAGACATCTCGCACTGCTTCCCCGCTAAGATTCATAAAGGTAAGCGGTTTCACAAGAAGTGATCCATCTGGCATACGGCTTTCCATGTAAGCACCACGCCCCGCTTTGAACTGTAATCCATGTCGTGTTGCAAGTTCATCTAAAACCATAAATCCCAGATTGTGGCGCGTTTTTGCATATTTTTTCCCAGGATTACCCAATCCAACAATCACTTTCATAGATGGGGACTATTCCTCTTTGCTTTCTTCTTCTTTACCTTCTTGTTCTTCACCCTCAAGGCCTTCACCTTCAAGTTCAGCCTTTTCTTCTTCAAGAGAGACCTTCGTTGGTGGTGCGATAGAAACAATTAAGCTATCCGCAGGTGTTACAACCTCGACACCTTCAAACACTAAATCACCAACACGTAGACTTTCATTGATATGGAGATTGCTGATATCCACATACAGTTCATGGGGAATTTCACCTGCCTTACATTTTACTAGCAATTCATACAAATGAGTATCTAACAACCCTCCCTCTTTCAAGCCAATAGGTGCTCCTTTAAAATTGATACGCACCTCAATTTCCACTTCTTCCTGAAGGTCCACCCCTTGAAAATCAATATGAAGGATTTCATCAGTTACTGGATGATATTGAATTTCTTTAAAAATAGCTTTTTTAGGCCGCTTAAGGTCATCCATATAGATATCAATCAGCCGTTCCCCTGTTTTTAATACTTTATGCAACTCACGTAAATTTACACTGAGTGGGATTGGTTTTTCCGTATGCATGTAAAAAATAGCGGGGATATTGCCCGTAGAACGGAGTTTTTTCATTTTTTCTTTACCCCGTTCTTCGCGTCGTGTCACATTTAATTTTACAGCTTCTGTCATTGTTTTATATCTCCTCTTATCAATTGATTACTTATTTAAACAAAACACTGATTGATTCTTCATTGTTTGTCCGCTGGATTGCCTCAGCGAAAATATCCGCTACTGAGACAATTTCCATATTAGAAATCTGTTTTTCTTTGGATAGATAAATGGTATCTGTGGTAATAATTTTATTAATTGGGGCAGTTTTTAACCGTTCAACCGCATTCCCTGAAAGTACGGGATGCGTAAACATGGCATAAATATCCAAAGCCCCCAAATCTTTCAGTCGCTGAGCGCTTGCCACTAATGTCCCAGCTGTATCACACATGTCATCAACAATCAATGCCCGTTTTCCTTTTACATCTCCAATTAGGTGCATCACTTCTGATTGGTTATGGCCAATACGACGTTTATCAATGATCGCCAAGTTGCGATTCAAAACACCGGCATAACTTCGAGTTCTGTGCACGCTGCCCATATCTGGTGCAACAATTACCAGATCAGAACTAGAATCTTCATTGAGAGAAACGCAATGTTCCAAAAGCGCGGGACGGGAATAGAGGTGATCAAAGGGAACATCCACATAGCCTTGAATTTGCGTAGAATGAAGGTCCATAGCAATTATTCGATCTGCGCCTGCTCTCACAATCAAATCCATAAAAAGTCGAGCCGAGATAGGAACACGAGGCTGATCTTTTCTGTCTTGCCGTGCATATCCATAATAAGGAAGAACAGCTGTTATTCGTGCAGCTGAAGCCCGTCGGGCAGCATCCAAAATTAACAAAAGCTCCATGTAGTTATCGGCAGGAGAGTTGGTGGATTGGATAATAAAAAGATCCTTTCCCCGAATACTCTCTTCAAAGCGGACCCATATTTCGCCGTCACTAAACCGTTTAATGGTAAGGGGACCAACTTGAATTCCCAATTTTTGACAGACTTTTTCAACCAAGGGACGGTTGGAACTTCCTGAAAAAACTTTTAATTCACCATACATTGGCTTACACCTATATTTTGGGTTAATAAAAGACTGTTTTATGAATAGAAAGCTCAGGGGAGAGGAGTTGAACCTCTATTGACGGGACCAAAACCCGCTGTCCTGCCATTAGACGACCCCCGAATTATTTGCCAAGGGATAGGGATGGCAGATTACAACACGACCAAATTCTTGCACTAAAGGAATACAGGATTTTGCCGCATCATTAGAGCTAAATATTCCATACACAGTCGAGCCGGAACCCGACAAAGCAGAAAAATCCGCCCCTGCTTTCAAAAGCGCAGACTTGATTTTTCCGATTTGTGGATATGCCGGAATAATCACCCTTTCAAAATCGTTTTCAAAAAACTGCCATGCAAATTTACCTTGCAAAAAGCTAAGGATTTTAGGTTTTTTTATCGTGTCAGTCAAGGGAATTCTCAAATCGCAATATGCTTGCTGTGTAGATATTTGAAAATTAGGTATGACCAGCACAACGGTCCAATTTAAAGGAATCGTAATTGTTTCCAAGTCCTCTCCAATGCCCGTGGCATAGGCTGTGCCGCCCCTGAGAAAAAAAGAGACATCGGCACCCAACACCGTTGCAACAGTCTTGAGGTCTACCGGTATTTGACAATAAGCACTAAAAAACTTTAATATCGCTGCAGCATCTGAAGACCCCCCACCTAACCCAGATCCAGGAGGAATATTTTTTTCCAAATGGATCTCTGCTCCCAGCATTTTTGGCAAAGAGGGCTTTAAAGCATTGATGGCTTTAAGAATAAGGTTATCTTCTGTTACAGAAATATCTTCACGGTTACAGGTAAGCGTGAAAAACCCTGATGTGTTAATATCAATGATGATAGTGTCGGCAAAATCAAGTTCTTGAAAAATGGTTTCTATCAGGTGATAGCCATCACTCCGCCGGCGACCTAAAATTCGAAGCCCTATATTAATCTTTGCATGTGCTTTAATACTCGGCATTCTTACATCTTTCTTAAGGCACTCTCTACTCGTCGAATAATTTCTTCCTTCCCCAAATAATAAGCAATTATACCAAGTTCTGGACCATGAATCTCACCGGTTAAAGCAAGCCGAACAGACATCCAAAGATTTTTTCCCTTTACCCCCGTTTCTTTTTGAACGGTTTTCATAAGAGCGAAAAAATCTTCGGGTTTTTCAAGGGGATGTTGGATTAAGGTTTCTCTTAGGGATTGCAAAACATGAGGGGTTGTTTCATTTTTCATGAGTTCAGCTCCTTCTCCCTCTGTTAGCTCTGTAGGTTCAGACACAAACGGTTTGAGTTTTTCTGGAAGTTCATCAAACCGTACGAGACTATTTTTTACAGTTAAAAGAGCAATATCCGCTCGTTCATTGAGCCTGTGAGGCGAAATCCACTTTTTTGCTTCCTTTAAATATGCTGTTTCATCCATCGCTTGAATGTAGTGTTGATTCATCCAATTGAGTTTTTCAACATTAAAAACGGCGCCGGCTTTATTGACCCGATCCAAAGAAAAAAGGTCAATTAATTCTTCCATGCTAAAAATTTCCTGATCAGTACCAGGATTCCATCCCAAAAGGGCTAAAAAATTATTGAGTGCCTGGGGAAGGTAGCCTTTAGCAAGATATTCCTCAACAGCCACATCACCTTGACGTTTTGAAAGTTTTGATTTATCGGGATTCAGCAAAAGAGGCAAATGGGCAAAACGTGGAGGTTCCCAGCCAAAACTATCATATAAAAGCAAATGCTTTGGCAATGACGGTAGCCACTCTTCGCCACGAATCACATGTGTTATCCCCATAAGGTGGTCATCCACGACATTTGCAAAGTGGTACGTAGGAAAGCCATCCGATTTTATTAAAACCTGATCGTCTATACGATGAAAGTCAACAGTTACATCCCCGCGAATTTCATCATGAAAGGTTATTGATCCTTCATCAGGAATGCGCATTCGAATGACATGGGATTCTGTGTGTGCTCTTTTTTCTGCTTCTGAAGGATCCAAATTCCGGCAAACCCCATCATAACCTGGTGCCTGCCCGGCCGTAAGTTGTTTCTTCCTAAGGGCTTCCAAACGTTCATGCGGACAAAAACACCGGTAAGCTTTACCTGTTTCCAACAGGCGTGTTATTTGCTTTTGATAAATCGATAAGCGCTGACTTTGAAAATAAGGTCCTTTTTCATCATTCTTGTCTGGCCCAGCATCCCAATCAAGTCCCATAGCTCGAAGGCTTTTCATAAGATTTTCAACTGCGCCTTCAACATATCGAGATTGATCCGTATCTTCAATTCGAAGAATAAACCGCCCATGATGCTTTCGGGCAAAAAGATAATTATATAAAGCCGTTCTGAGACCTCCCACATGGAGATAGCCTGTTGGGCTGGGAGCAAAACGAACAACAACTGTCATATCAAATCCTTTTATAGTTCATGTGTGCTTTCCCTGAATCGTATTCTCGCTTAACCTTTCTGTCCCTTCAAAAACATCTCTGTACCGTATATGCACCGTAATTGAATGGAATTCAACAAATTATCTCTTATAGTTCATACAGATTTAACAGGATTTCTTACATCTCTATCAAAGCAATCGCCATGGCTGCTATTCCTTCTTCTTTTCCTGTAAAGCCAAGGCCTTCTTCTGTGGTTGCTTTTATAGAAACATTTTGGACAGGAATTTTCATCGCTTGGGCAAGATTTTTTCGCATGAGGGGAATATGGCATACAATTTTTGGCTTTTGCAGAATCACCGTCGCATCGATATTTACTATTGTTATCTCGTGTTGTTCCAAAAGATGAACAACCTTTTTTAAAAGATCAAGACTGCTTGCATTTTTATAGGTAGGATCGGTATTGGGAAAATGAATTCCAATATCCCCTAATCCTGCAGCCCCTAAAAGGGAATCCATTACGGCATGACACAACACATCAGCATCACTGTGACCCAGAAGTCCCTTTGGATGAGGGATTGTCACACCCCCTAAAATGAGGGGTCTTCCTTCAGTCAGGCGATGGACATCATATCCTTGACCAATACGTAGATTCATATTTTTTTACCAACATTTTTGCGATTTGTAAATCAAAAGGCAGAGTTATTTTAATGTTTTCATAAGTATCGGGAATAACTGCCAGTTTATATCCGTAGTGTTCAGCCAGCATACAATCGTCGGTTCCATAAAAATTTTCTGATTGCGCTTGTTGATAAACCTTTCTCAGAATTGAGGCATGAAAGAGCTGAGGGGTATGAATCTGAACGAGGGATTCGCGGGGAATAGTCTCCATGATTGTCTTTCCTTCAATCCGTTTTATCGTATGAACAACTGGTACGCCAGCTGTTGCACCGTGATATGTATTCAGCAACTGAATACCATCATCAATTACTGTGGGTGCAAAAAAGGGTCGAACAGCATCATGGATTACCAGAATTGTTGCACTATTATCTGCTGCTTGAATGCCATTCCAGACAGAATCTTGCCGTTTTTTGCCCCCTTCTATTATTTTGATGGGCATGATTGGACGCAGGGAAGCAACAAGTTTTTCTGATTCCTCCTGAATATCTGGAGAAACCACGAGAACAATTTCAGCTACCGATGGATTTGTCAGGAATCGACCAAGCGTATACCACAAGATCGGCTTATTGTTGATTAGGAGTAATGGTTTGGGAATGGAAGCCTTAATGCGTGTTCCCAGACCTGCAGCAGGAATAATGACCGAAATTTTTTCATGTTTTGCATGGAAAAGCATGGTTCTTAAAGTATAAGCATGGCATCACCGTAGGATAAAAAGCGATATTTTTCTTCTACGGCATGCTTATACGCCTTCAACAGAAAATTGCGGTCAACAAAAGAAGAGACTAAAATTAAAAGAGTAGATTTCGGTTGATGCAAATTTGTCAGCAATACATCAACAACTTTAATCTCATAAGGCGGAAAAATAAACTTATCGGTCCATCCTTTTTTAGGATTTACTTCTATTCCTGTAATCAAGGAAGATTCCAATGCCCTCACTACAGAGGCTCCCATAGCCACAATCCGGTTTCCAGCTTCTCTTGCTTTATTAATAATTTCAGCCGATTCCTCAGAAATTTCAAAATATTCAGAATCCATGTGGTGCCGATGTAAATCTTCCACCATCACAGGACGAAATGTCCCCAGACCAATATGAAGGGTAATGGGGACTAATGTAACGCCTTTTTCTTTAATTTTTTTCACCTGGTTTTCATCAAAATGAAGGCCTGCTGTAGGGGCTGCAACGGCACCAAGTTTTTTGGCAAAAATTGTTTGATAACGTTCCCGATCCATGGGTTCACTTTTGCGACGAATATAGGGTGGTAAGGGAGAATGTCCATGTTTCATGACAAAATCCATAAATATTTCCCGTGAACAGTTGTGGCGAATCACCCGTCCACCCGACACGGTATTATCAATAACATCGCTATAGATCTCATCATTAAAGCGGAGTTTATTACCAATTCTTACTTTTCGAGCAGGTTTGACAAGAATTTCCCAGATTTGATTTTCTAATTCCCGAAGTAAGAAGACTTCCACCGTGGCATCTGTTTTATCTTTTTTTGCCATCAATTTTGCCGGAAAAACACGGGTATCGTTATAAACCAGGCAATCGCCAGGTTCAAGATAATCCACAAAATCCTGGATGTGTTTATCTTCCCAGATTTCTTTATCAGGATAAACCACCAACATCCGGGAATCACCCCGTTTTTTTGTCGGATATTGGGCAATGAGTTCTTCGGGTAACTCATAATCAAAATCCGACAACCGATAGGTTTTTGGTTGGGTATCAAAAATTTCAAATTTCGTCATTGAAAAGTGTCTCCTGTCTCTTAGTATTAGAAAATTCCACATTCAAATGTTCATACGCACGTAAAAGAGCAATACGTCCTTTGGAAGTCCGTTTAATAAATCCCTCCTGAATTAAATAGGGTTCATAGACTTCCTCAATAGTTTCTGCTTCTTCACCAATAGCAACAGAAAGATTTTGGAGTCCGACCGGACCGCCATTAAAGGTTTTGACTAACGTTTTCAGGATGCGCAGATCCATTTCATCTAGGCCTACTTCATCTACTTCCAGCATTTTCAGGGCACGTCTTGCTGTTTCCAGAGTAATAACTCCATCGGCGCGCACTTGTGCAAAATCCCGGCATCGCCGAAGAAGTCGATTGGCAATCCGTGGTGTTCCCCGAGATCGTCGGGCAATTTCAGTGGCCCCTTCTTGAGTTATATCAATATTAAGAATTCCTGCTGAGCGGGTAATAATTTTCGTCAATTCATCAAAGGGGTAATAATCCAGGCGAAGGACAATCCCAAATCGCGCTAAAATCGGCGAGGTAAGGAGTCCAGCGCGAGTGGTTGCCCCCACTAAGGTAAATCCTTCCAAATCCAACTGAATGCTTCGGGCACTTGGCCCCTTATCGATGACAATATCAATACAATAATCTTCCATAGCAGAGTAAAGATACTCTTCAACCACATGGTTAGTCCGATGGACTTCATCGATAAAGAGAACATCGCAAAAATTCAAATTCGTCAACAACCCTACCAAATCGCCAGCCCGTTCCAACACGGGTCCTGAGGTTGTTTTTATGCCAGCATCCAATTCATGAGCAATAATGTATGCCAAGGTGGTTTTTCCTAAGCCGGGGGGACCAAACAAAAGAACGTGGTCAAGTGGTTCGCCTCTTTTTTTTGCTGCTTCAATATAGATCTTCAGCTTTTCAACCAAGCGTTTCTGACCGATAAACTCCTCTAAAACTGAGGGTCTTAGTGTATTTTCAAGTTCTTCTTCCTGTTCTTGATAGGCAGGATTTGTAAATTCTTTTCTCATAAAATTATCGTTGATTTATTTTCTTTTAAGAACGCGATGAGCCGCCTCAACAATATCAGGTGCTCTGAGATGGTAATAATCCAGCAATTCGTCGGACTTTCCTGACTGGCCGAATTCATCCTTCATTCCGATCATTTCAAGGGGGACGGGATTTTGCTGGGAACTCCAGGAAGCTACGGCGCTTCCCAATCCTCCCAGGCATTGGTGTTCTTCAGCAGTCACAAAAGCGCCCGTTTCAAGAGCCGCTGCCATCAGTGATTCGTTATCCAAAGGTTTCACGGTATGCATATTCAAAACACGGGCAGAAATATTTTCTTCTGCAAGAATTCTTGCTGCTAACAACGCTTCATATACTAAAACGCCATTTGCAATGAGAGTTACATCTTCCCCATCCTGAAGCATGAGAGCTTTCCCAAATTCAAAGGGAGCGTCTTCAGATGTCACAAGAGGAGCGCTTTGTCGCCCAAGGCGGACATAAAAGGGTCCTGGCAAATCTTTAATGGCTGTTAAGGCTTTTATAGCCTCACGGGTATCACAGGGAACAATGACACGCATTTTTGGCAATGTTTGCATCATGGCAACATCTTCAAGCATTTGGTGAGTTACCCCATCTTCGCCCACAGTAACACCCGTATGTGTTGCAACTAATTTTACATTGGTTTCTGAATAGGCTAAAAGCACTCGCACCTGATCATAACACCGCCCCGTAATAAAAACACCAAACGTGGACACATAGGGAAGAAGGCCTTCGAGCGACATCCCGGCAGCAACAGCAATCATATTTTGTTCAGAAATTCCCATATCATAAAAACGGTCAGGAAATTTATCGGCAAACCAATTCGCACGGACAGATCCTGCAACATCGGCGGTAAGGACGACAATTCTCTCGTCTTTTTCAGCCATTGCAAGGGTAGCAAGACCAAAAGCATCCCGTGTTGGTTTTTTCTTAACTGCTGTAAATAAATCTGGATCCAGATAGTGGGTCACAATCATCTTCCCTCCCGATAAGTGTGTTCAATTTCCTCAAGAGCTTTTTGGGCTTCTTCATCATTAGGTGGTGTTCCGTGCCATTTTGCATTTCCTTCCATGAAAGAAACAGGATACCCAAGTTTCGTTTTAAATAAAATAATCGACGGTTTCCCTTTAAATGTTTGTGCCGCCTCAAAGGCATTCATAATTGACTCAAAATTATGGCCATTTGCTTCTATCACATGCCAGCGAAAGGCTTCCCATTTTTCAACCAACGGTTCTAACGCAACAATCTCTTCTGTATTTCCATCTATTTGTATAAAATTGCGATCCATAAAAACCGTGAGATTATCCAACTGATGAAATCCTGCACTTAAGGCTGCTTCCCAGATAGATCCTTCCTGAGATTCACCATCCCCGATTGAACAATAAATACGGTGGGATTGCTTTTTTTGGCGAAGAGCCAATGCCATCCCTACAGCAACACCTAATCCTTGCCCCAAACTTCCTGTCGAAATTTCTATACCTGGAAGATTTTTCCTGCTCGGATGCCCTTGAAGCCGACTCTCCAAGTGTCGAAGCGTCATTAACTCATCAACAGGAAAATATCCCGAATAAGCCATAGAAGCATAGAGAAGGGGAGCAACATGCCCATTGGACAGAATAAAACGATCCCGTTCTTCCCAGGTAGGATTGGAAGGATCATGCCTTAAAATCTTAAAAAAAAGCGCTGCAAAAACATCTGCTAATCCCAAAGATCCACCAACATGTCCTGATTTTGCGTGGTGAATCATACGGACACACTCAACACGCAGAGTATAAGCAATCTCTTTTAAATCTTCATACGTTTGTGTGGATGGTTTTTCCATTTAATGTCTCCGGCTGTAACTCAACGATAAATGTGTTTGAAATTTACTTATATTTCAACATTATAGCAATTTAACTCTCTATAGGTTTATCTGACAAAAGCTATATAACCTCTTTGCAATATTTGTCATTCTTTTGAAAACGTATCTTTTTACATTACCTTTCAATTATCAATTGAAATGATAAATATATTTTTTACGTTTCTTCTATTTACTCCTTTCTGATTAATCAACACGTCCTCAAAAAGGCACAATAAATCACTCTCTATGTCCACCGGGAGGCAAACTGTAAACTTTTTCTAAGCAAACCCTTAAAATTAATCTAAACTTTCTGTTAAAAATTGATACACAGCCTGAGGTGTTTTGTATTCAAGAATTTTTTGAATGGTATTCTCCTTGCTCATAATTGATGCAATATGGGCTAATATTTGAATATGAGGGACTGTTTTATTTTTAGGGGATAGAAGGAGGAAAAAGACCTGACAGGGTTTGCCATCAAGAGATTCAAAATCAACGCCTTTCCGATGAATCCCAACGGCTAAGGTAATAGAATCAATATAATCTGTCCGCGCATGGGGAATTGCAAGTCCATTTTTCATGCCAGTACTAAAGGATTGTTCCCGTTCCCACACTTCGTTAAAAACAGATTTTTTATCTCTTATCTGATATTGAGAATCCAATATATCCACTAATTCTTCAATGATTTCCTTTTTCGTAGTCCCGCGAAGATTTAAACGAATACAGCCTGGATCAAGGACTTGTTTAAGGTTAATGCGTTTATCATCTTTCCCTTCCATAAAATCACTCTTTAAGGATTCTGGTTTTGTAGTGTCTTTCAATTGATTAATAATCTCGTTTAATTCGACAAATGATTCGTACATAAGGGTTTTTACATAATGGATATCGTTGGGAGACGTTTCAAAATAAATGCCATCCGTTCCACAGATCATGGTAATGAAAATATTATCTTTTCGGATATCATATAACCGATGTCCTATTTCCATTTGGTTAATAAAAAATCCTTCATTTCGAAAAAGTTCAAGACATTTAGCGGCGACAAAATCAACAGTTTCAGGAGAGGGAAGGGCAAATGTCGTTGTAACATTCATAGGTGGCAATAAATCGACCACTGTTCCTTTTTTATCTTTGTTAAACAGGGCACTTTCTATGGGGGGTGCAAGAACGGCTGTTATAATTGTCATAACAATAACCATCCCAAAGATATCAGAACTCAAAATGCCTGAGCTAAGGCCAATTCCGGCAATAATAAGGGCAACTTCTCCACGAGGAATCATTCCCATGCCAACGCGGAGGACACCTAATGCATTAAATTTCTTAAAAAAGAGGGGAATCCCACAGCCCAACACTTTAGCAATAATAGCGCCTATTGTATAAACGAGTCCAAAGATTAAGATTGTTTTTGATGTAAAGACCCGCAGATTTACCATCATCCCTGAAACAACAAAAAAAATGGGAACAGCAAAGAGGTATAAACTTTTCAAGGATTCATGAATAACATAGTTCAAGTCTGTTTTTGAAAGGCTTAATCCCATGACATAAGCTCCAACAATCATAGCTAGTCCTGCCTTTTCAAAGATTCCAGCCAAAAGGAGTGCTAAGCCAAATGCCATAATAGAGGGGACTTTTATGCCAGGAAAAATTTTTAAAAAATTGCTTATTTGACGAGAAAAAACGAGTCCAAGAAGAGTAAAAAGAATCCCTACACCAATTACCTTAATTCCCACAAGGACAATATTTCCCCATTGAATTGCATCTTGTCCATTCACCATCATAGAAGACATACCCACCACTGCGGTCAGAAAAATAATCCCCAACACATTGTCGATGACTGCTGCAGCAAGAATTGTTACCCCTTCGGGAGAATTCATTTTTTTTTGTTCTGTTAAAATGCGTCCAGTAATTCCCACAGATGTTGCTATGCTAATAATGCCTAAAAAAAGGCTGACAGGATCCATAAAATCATGACCAAGAAGAAGCACGCTAGTCCATGCGCCAATAAAAAAGGACGTAATAACTCCCATAACTGCCACTAGCAGACCCGTTGATGATAATCGGAGGAAAAGAGAAAAATTGGTTTCCAAGCCTAGCATAAAGAGAAGAAGGACTGATGCAATGGTAGCGATGCCATATAATTCCGGAGAAACCGGTAATAAAGCATCCGGGGTCAAGGCGGGAAACGCCCCAAACAAACCATATTTAAAGCCAGGGAAAGGAATGCCGCCTAACAGGTAGGGACCAATAAGAATCCCTGCAATCAATTCTCCCACAATACCGGAAATTTTAATCTTTTCAAAAAGAATTGACATCCCTTTTGCTACAAAAACAATAACCCCTAATTGAAAGACCAAAAGTCCCATTTTATTCATGATAGTGCTGGATTCGCTAGCTGATTCTGCAAAAAGGATGGTAGGGAAAAAAAGAACGGTAGCGAGCAAAAAGAACTCTTTTATCTTCCGATTTTTAGATATCTTTTTGTTTTTCATGGTCTGGGAATAAATCACTTTTTGTTCGGTTGATTTCTCGTTTCATCCACCCCATTAAAAAAAACTGATGAATAAGAAAAAAAACAAGAAAAGAGAGTAATAATCTTAAAGGATCATTATTTTCATTTGTCGCCAGCACAATAAGAATAATTACAAGAGCAGTTAACCGAAAAAAAATACTCCCTATCAATTGCTTAAATGTCCCCTCTTTGCCACTTACGACAAAAAAAGCGGCAATTACCGTATTGGCACAACTTAGTAAGGCAGACCATTGATATTCAGCATAAATTTTTTGTGAAGAGAAGAAAAAAACAAGCAATAATAAAACTGCTGTTAATACTATAAGAAAACAGGTAAAAATCCAGAATGACCGTTTCATCTTTTTTTGTAACATGTTTTCAAATTTAATAAACTTCACCTTGTGTTATTAGGGAAATTTCTTTTTGATAGCGTGAATTTTCATAAATTTTCTTTTGATTTTAAGGAGAGAGGATGATACTTCAGATATTAGCAAGTGGCAGTCGAGGAAATGTAACATATGTTGAAGAAGATGGACAAGCCATTTTAGTGGATGTGGGGTTATCGTGCCGTGAAACGGTGCGCCGACTCAAAATGGCGGGGCGGGATCCTCAAGCCCTAAAGGGAATTTTTATTACCCATGATCACAGAGACCACATTGCTGGCGCCCGGGTTATGAGTCGGACTTTCGGACTTCCCATTATTATCAGTGATACCCTTTATTCTACAGTTAAAAACACCGTGTTAAAGGATGTCCCCGAAATACTTCTTTATTCACTAGGGAATGATATTCCCTTAAAATCCATGAATATTCATCCGGTTCCCGTAAATCACGATGCAACAGAGACTGTTAATGTAGTTATTTCCAATGGGAAATATACGCTGGGAATTTTTACCGATCTGGGAACTGTATCGCTTCCTGTAAAGACCTATGCAGCAACAACTAATCTTTTAGTCGTAGAAGCTAATCACGATTTGGTTATGCTAAAAAACGGTCCTTATCCCTTACAAGTTCAACAACGCATTCGCTCAAATTATGGCCATTTATCCAATGATCAATGTGGTAAAATGGTAGTTGATTCCTGCGAACGGGGACATGTTAAAGAAATTATTCTTGCCCATGTGAGTGAAAATAACAATACCTATCACTTAGCTTATACAGCAGTATCTCACTATTTGACGGAAGCAAACATTGATATCCCCCTCTATGTGGCAACCCAAAACCAAATCATGCCGGAATTTTATGTGAAGTAACATTATATTTACGTGTACTCAGTATTTTTTACACGGGAGGTAATATGAAAATTAAAAAAGGTATATTTTTGATTCTTGTGATGGTCTTTGGAATTTCGTGTGGACAAAAATCCGGTATTTTAGAGATTCGTTCAGACAGAGAATTAGCAGATGTATATCTGGATGAAATCCTTGTTGGACGGACACCTCTTATTCTTGAAAACGTAGCCCCCGGAGAACATATTCTTAAAATCCAAAAAAAAGAAGATGGAGCTATTTATGAATATGAGGAAATTTTTGTGATGCCAGAAAAAGAAAAACGCATAATTGAAGTGGAACTCACAAAGATTTTAACCCAAAAAGAGATTGATGACATACTTATTCAGGTTGCTTTAACCCATCCGCAACCTGTAAAACCTGATGAACGCGCCGTTATTGAAACACCTTATGGATGTATTGTTATCCGTTTCTTTCCCGATGTGGCTCCCATTCACTGTGCCAATTTTAAACGATTGGTCAATGCAGGGTTTTATAATGGTACAACATTTCACCGGGTTATTCCGGGATTTATGATCCAAGGTGGCGATATTTTATCCCGAGATAATAACAGGTACAATGATGGAACGGGTGGACCTGGCTATACAATTCCTGCTGAATTCAACGATATTCATCACGGGCCGGGCATTGTGTCTATGGCTAGGGCTCAAGATCCCAATAGCGCAGGATCACAATTTTTTATTTGTCATAAAGATGCTGGATTTCTAGACAAACAATACACTGTGTTTGGGGAAGTCATTGAAGGGATGGATGTTGTAGACAAAATTGCCAATATAGAACGGGATAAGCGGGATAATCCACTTGTTCCTATACGGATGAAAATTACCATGACTACTCAGGATTCTCTGAAAATAGAAAAATAATATTCTTTCGACCCATCTCCTTCCCAGGATAGGTCGAAAATCATTTACTATTTAGTCAACTAGTGGCACAAAACCTGTCTTGGCGTGAAGATAATAATTAGGGAAGCGGCCACTTCGCCAAATTTTGCCATTTCCCCGAAAATCACAAAAGGAGGAGAGTTGAAAAGTACCCTTTGCTGTAGGATGTAAAAGCCACAGTTGATCTTGCCGGGAAACCTCATGAGAAATACTGTAAGGATTTAGTGTTGTTACAATGAGCTGACTTCCCAGGGGATTTTGTTGTGGATCATTAAAA
>JAQUPD010000027.1 GCA_028716785.1 Fidelibacterota bacterium | reverse complement strand
CATATTCTAGATTCAAAATCTTTAAAAATCTTTGCGTTCTCTGCGGTTAATATTCATCTCTGCGGTAAAATATTCACATTTGAATTTTTTAATGCCAAGCAAAACGAGGTAATTAAATGTCGCGTAACAACGCTTGAACACTGCATAGCAGCGATTAAACGTCTCTCAATCTTTAAGTCTCTTAGTTTCTGAGTTTCTTAGTCACTTCGTCCATTAGTCTCTCTCTCATCCTCTCACATTTCCTTTTCATTTCCTCGTTTCTGAAAGAGAAATTATAGGATTAGCAGCTCAATTTATATGATTTGTAAGACAATTTTCTTTATTTCCTCTTTTTTATCTCCCCTCTGAATTAAGAATATCGTAATTTCAAGAAGGAGAAGTATGCCAAAATTATCCGATAAAAGAAAGCCTGAATGGCTAAAAATTAAAGTCCCCGGCGATGAAGGCTATAGGATTATAAAGCACCTACTAAAGAATTATGATCTCCATACTGTGTGTGAAGAAGCAATGTGTCCCAATGTGGAAGAGTGTTGGAGACAGAAAACGGCGACTTTTATGATCCTGGGAAATATATGTACTCGAAATTGTCGTTTTTGTGGGATCCAAAAGGGAATTCCCTTACCTCCCGATTTGGAAGAACCCACCCATCTTGCAGAAGCCGTAGAAGCCCTAGGACTTCATTATGTGGTTATAACTTCTGTTGATCGAGACGATCTTTCCGACGGTGGGGCTGTACACTGGGCTGAATCGATTAAAAAAATTCGGGAACTTTGTCCAGATTGCAGAATTGAAATTTTGATCCCAGATTTCAAAGGAGACACGTCATTACTGGATACTGTACTTGAAGCAGAACCTCATGTGGTGGGACATAATCTGGAAACAGTTCCTTCCCTTTATTTTCTTGCTCGACCAAAAGGAAATTATAATCTATCTCTCAAAGTGCTGAAATATATTTCAGAAAAGGGATTCCATACAAAAACAGGGATTATGGTGGGCTTAGGTGAAAATCCCAAAGAAGTTGTAACATTAATGAAAAATGCTTATAAAAATGGAGTTTCTTCCTTTACTCTTGGTCAATATCTTCAACCAAGTGTAAGGCAATTGCCTGTAAAAGAATACATTACCCCAGCGCAATTTGAAAATTATAAAAAAATAGGAATATCCATAGGATTTGCCCATGTGGAATCAGGGCCTCTTGTTCGTTCTTCCTATCATGCCAAAGAGCAAATCCTTTTCGGAAAACAAGGAACATTATGAAAAAATTTTTAGCATCATCGCTTTTATCCGCTGACTTTTTACATCTTGAAGAGGTAATCCATTTTACTGAAAAAGCAGGAGTAGATCTTCTTCATCTGGATATTATGGATGGGCACTATGTTCCCAATCTTACGTTCGGACCGCCACTTATCTCCCAAATCCGAAACATCACCAATCTTCCCCTGGATGTTCACCTCATGATTACAAATCCTGAAGAAACAATTGATACTTATTGTGAAGCAGGGGCATCCATGATATCGGTTCATCCTGAAACAACGAAACACCTCCATCGATTAATTTCTTATATTAAAAAGAAAAATATCAAAGCAGGGGCAGTTTTAAACCCAGCTACTCCCCTTTCAATGCTTGAGGATATTCTTTGCGAACTGGATTATGTTTTGTTAATGTCAGTAAATCCAGGATTTGGTGGCCAGTCATTTATTCCTCAAGTTCGTAAAAAAGTTGATCGCTTTATAAAAATACGGAAGATCTTAGGTTGTGAACAGGTGAAACTTGAAATAGATGGCGGCGTAAATCTTGAGAATATTGGGGATTTATCCCGGGCTGGTGTTGAAATTTTTGTCGTAGGGAGTGCTATTTATCATTCGGATGATCCTGAAGCAACTATTCAAAAAATGAAAAGGGTCTTATGAAAAATGGAAAAAGACAATTACTTCCTTTTCCAGAGATTCCAGAGGAACTCGCATGGTTTGCTACGCGGTTCTCTATTGATCCTATTCATAGAATCCTTCGTTCAAGAAATTCACAGGTAAAATATTACCTTTATAAAAATATCTTTAATATGGATCAAACCTCCCTGCATTTAAAAGTTTCAAAACGGGCATTGAATGAAAACAAATCGCGGATAAAAATATTAAAGGAGCTGGAGCTCTTTGATCACTCTTCATACTTTTTAGATTATCCGCCAGAAGAACGAAAAATTTTACAACTCAATTACCTAGTCTCATTGTTAAGTGAAGCCTTGGATTATAACTGTCATAAACGAATGTATGTTATTCAAAACGCGTTAATTCATATCTTAAAGCATCAAAAAGAAGATGGTTCTTTTCCCCTTCCCCTACATTTGAATGCCCATTTAGTAGAAACGCTCTTAAAATACAATTTTGAAGGCAATCGTTTTGTTGAGCAAGCAATCCGATGGTTGGTTCGTCAGCAAAATGAAGATGGTGGTTGGGGAAATGCACAGAATGGATCCGATATTTGGGTAACTGTGAAAGTCTTAAGTGCTTGCAGTTATCATTCTATTATACAAGAACGAAGTAAAGTCAAACGAGGTGCAGAATACATTCTTAGCCATTACCTTTCTGAGAATAAAGGAGGAATTTTGGAAGGTATCCAGGCATGGGATAACCTTTCTTATGGATATGACGGCATTAAATCCTTCAGGGGTGGCACACTTAAAGTTCTTGAGGTATTGGCAGATCTTGGTTATACCACTGAAAATAAAATGATTCGAAAAATGCTTACGTGGTTAGAAAATCAGCAAAATGCTTATGGATTATGGTCTGCTCTTCCCAGACAAGCCAAAGATATCACCGACGAATGGGTATCTTATCGTGTTATTCGTGTTTTACAAGAATACTATCTGTTATTTAACAATAGAAGACCTATTCGAAAATATAAAATTAAACCCGGAGGCCGAACATCTGCAAAAAAACCTTATTTTTTGATAGAAAGCAAAAATAATCATGATGAATTTTTTGATGATAATGATAATTCATTAAAAACAACAATAAAAAACAAGGAGATCATAAATGAGTCATAAAGAGTTCGAAAGCTTTAATATTGATACACATTTAACTGAGGATTTCAATTCCCCGCAGGAAATACCGCTCCTACCTTTGCGAAATACTGTTCTCTATCCTCAACAAGTAATTCCTCTATATATTGGACGGGAACGATCATTACAACTTTTAGATGATATTTTTCCAGAGTCAAAACTTATTGCTGTTGTTGCTCAAAAAGATATCAGTACAGAAAATCCAAAAGAAGAGGATTTGTATATGCAGGGAACATTAGCACAGGTTTTAAAAGTTATTGACATGCCAGATAAAAGTAAGAGTGCTATTGTTCAGGGAATTGATAGAATAAAAATTATTAAACTCACTCAGGAAAAGCCCTATTATAAAGCAATTGTTCAAAGAGTTCATGAGATTTCTTATCCCAACGATGATAATATTCAGGCTCTTGTAAGAAATTTATATAACCAATTTCAAACCTTGGTAGAAAAGGCTCAATATTTGACAAGTGAACATTTAGATGTCGTGAGAGTAATAAAAGATCCTGGTAAACTTGCAGACAAAATCGCATCCATTTTGAATGTCCAGGTGAATGAAAAACAGAATATTTTAGAAGTTCTTGATGTTAAACAGCGTCTTACAGCAGTCACTATTCTTGTCAACAAAGAAATACAACGAATGGAAATTAGTGAGCGAATTCAATCGCAAGTGCAGGATTCAATCAATAAAAATCAGCGAGAATATTTTCTTCGTGAGCAATTAAAAGCAATTCGCAAAGAGTTAGGTGATGATGATACGGGCATGGATATTAAAGAATTAGAAGAAAAAATTGAACAAGCAAACATGCCTGAAGAAGTGTTGAAAGTTGCCCAAAAAGAATTAACCCGTCTTGAACGGATTTCCCCGCAGTCTCCTGAATATACGGTATCACGAACTTATCTCGAATGGCTTATTGAGCTCCCTTGGTCTATATCAACAGACGACCAGGTAGATATTTCAAAAGCAGAACAAATTTTGAATAGTGATCATTATGGACTAGAAAAAATTAAAGAAAGGATTTTGGAATATCTTGCTGTACGAAAATTAAAACAGCAAAAAGATCCCAAAGCAGGTGTAAAAGGGCCTATTCTTTGTTTTATTGGTCCTCCAGGTGTTGGGAAGACATCCGTGGGTATGTCGATAGCTCGTGCGATGGGACGAAAATTTTACCGTATGTCTCTTGGCGGTGTCCGTGATGAAGCAGAAATTCGGGGACATCGGCGGACATATATTGGTGCTTTGCCGGGACGAATTATTCAGGGAATAAAGAAAGCAGGATCAAACAATCCAGTTTTTATGCTGGATGAAATCGACAAACTTGGCGCTGATTTCCGGGGTGATCCTTCAAGTGCTTTGTTGGAAGTATTGGATCCTGAACAAAATTTCTCTTTTTCTGATCACTATTTGGAAGTTCCTTTTGATTTGCACAATGTGATGTTTATTGCCACTGCCAATTGGTATGATCCGATTCCTGATCCCTTAAAAGACAGAATGGAAATTTTGGAATTCCCAGGCTATACAGAACCAGAAAAAATTCATATAGCAAAATCTTTCTTAATTCCTAAACAAATCAAAGAGCATGGTTTGAATCCTGACGATCTAACCTTTACAAATGATGGCATAAGTACAATCATTGAAGGATATACGCGTGAATCGGGTGTACGAAATCTCGAACGAGAAATTGCCAATATCTGTCGAAAAGTTGCTCGAGAAAAAGTAGAAAAAGGGATACGAAAACGGCGAATAACATCCTCTATGGTAACCCGATACCTTGGTAAGACAAGATATTATAGTGAAATTGCTGAAAGAATGATAAAACCAGGTATTGCTGTTGGCTTGGCATGGACAGCCGTTGGAGGTGATATTTTATTTATTGAAGCCACTAAAATGCCTGGGGATGGAAAACTTATTCTTACAGGTAAATTGGGTGAAGTGATGCAGGAATCTGCACAGGCTGCACTAAGTTTTATTCGAGCAAATGTAGAACAATTAGGAATAGATCCCAATTTCAATAAGGAATATGATATCCATGTCCACGTTCCTGCAGGCGCAATTCCTAAAGATGGTCCCTCTGCTGGTGTAACCCTCATGACAGCAATGGTGAGTGTTTTAAGTAATCGCATGGTAAAAGATTGCTTTGCCATGACAGGTGAAATAACGCTTCGTGGACACATTTTACCCGTGGGTGGTATTAAAGAAAAAGTTATTGCTGCTCATCGCGCAGGAATACGAGATATTATACTTCCAGCAAAAAATAGAAAAGATATCGATGAAGAGATTCCTTTAGAAGTAAAAAGAGAAATAAATTTCCATTTTCTTGATGATATGCTCGATGTGCTGGAACTCGCTCTTGAGCCTAAAGAAGAAACAGAGAAAAAATAACTTATCATGTTTAAAAGATTGGTAAAAACAGCAGCTCATTATTGGCCTCTTTCCCTTTCTGGCTTTTTATTTTCTTTGTTGTATGCTTTGAGTAATACAGCCTCAATGTGGATTATCGCGTCGTTAATCCAAACAATTTTTGAACCTCAAAAAGTTATTGCCCAAACAATTGCCCCCACAGGTGCAGGAATTAATGAATATCTCAAAAGCCTTGTCAATCAGTTTATTATAGATATTGATCCTCTTCAAGCCCTTAATCGCCTAAGTCTGTTGATAGTGGCTATTTTTCTTTTAAAAAATATTTTTTTGATTTTAAAACAAATCCTCTTTGGCCATATGGAATTGAAAATCGTTGTCGATACGCGCAATAAATTATATAGCCATATCACTCAACAACCCATGGCTTATTTAGATAAACATAAACAAGGCGATTTCATCTCTATTATAATGAATGATGTCCTTATCTTTCGCCAGGCAATTAAAGCAATTTTTGACAAATTACTTACGGAACCGATCAATATTCTCTTTACCCTCTTCTTGCTTTTAACCATTAGTTGGGAATTTACCCTTTATGTTCTCATAATGTTTCCTATTGCTATTTTTATTTTCTGGATTATAGGAGCCTCCATCCGGCGAAAAGGGCGGCGATCGTTGAAACAAATTGGTGTTATAACCTCTTTTCTTCAACAAATGCTTGGGGCTTTCAGACTCATTAAATCTTACAATAAAGAAAAGGATGAAATTCGAAATTTTAAGGATAAGAATCGTAAATTTTTCAAAATCCAAATGCGGCAGATCCGCCTTTCAGCAATAAATTCTCCCCTATCTGAAATGGTTGGCGTTGTTACAGGAGCTTTATTGTTTATGATTGGTGGAAAAATGGTGCTTACAGGTTCTGTTATGGATTCTGAAGATTTTATTCGCTATATCATTCTTCTTTTTTCTATACTCTCCCCTGTTAAAAATCTTACCTCTGTCAACGAAAGTATACAAAATGGAATGGCCGCCGGTGAAAGAATTTTTAATATCCTTGAAACACCTGTAGAAAAACTTGAATCCCCTCATGCTATTGAAAAAAAGACCTTTGATAAAGAAATTGAATTCCGTGATGTTTCTTTTCGTTATGAATTCAAGAATGTATTAAATGACATTAACTTGATCATTCCAAAAGGGAAATCTTATGCCCTTGTTGGATCCAGTGGTTCAGGTAAATCAACAATTGCTGACCTCTTATGTCGATTTTATACGCCTCAAGAAGGGAAAATACTTATTGATGGTATCGATATCCGAGATATTAAAGCAGATTCGCTATACAGACTTATAGGGGTTGTTTCACAGGATGTTCAAATTCTAAATGAGACAATCCTTGCCAATATTATGTATGGTTCTGAGGATGCTAATGAAAACGCTGTAAAAAAAGCAATAGAAATTGCTAATGCCCGATTTATCTATGACTTTGAAGAGGGTTTAGACACAATTGCCGGGGATCAGGGGGTTCGACTTTCGGGTGGGCAAAAACAGCGAATTGCCATTGCCCGGGCTGTGTTACGGAACTCTCCAATTCTTATCTTGGATGAAGCAACCTCTTCACTCGATATCGAGTCAGAGCGCCTTGTTCAGGAAGCCCTTAACCAACTCATGAAAGGCAGAACATCTCTGATTATTGCCCATCGCTTGTCAACAATCTTAGATGCTGATCAAATTGTGGTACTTAAACGAGGACGAATAATTTCACAAGGTACCCATGCTGAACTTCTCCAAACGTGTCATGAATACAAAAAGTTATACAAACGACAAATCAGAAATGACATTGAAGAAACATAAACGGCTTGAGCTCTTTGGATGTATGATACTTATCTTTATTTATTCCCCTTTAAATGCCCATGAATATTTTTTTGATATTTTCTTTAGAGGAATTCCTGGAGGTAATGCAAAGTTAACTGTTGATTATCAAGTAGATACCGTTTTTGCTTCATTTATTATTAATTCTTCAGGATTTGTTGATACTTTTTTTAAAGTGCGGGATACAACGATCGTTGTGGCTTCTTACCCTGATTTTTTTACTCTTTTTTTTGATAAAAGAATCAATGAGGGCAAATACAAAGCACGGCGTGAATTTAATGTTAAAAATATCCAGCATAAGGAACTCCCTTATCCTGTCCGAGATGAATACACCACCATGATTATGTTGTTGGACCCCCTTTACTTTTCAGTCGATTCTGTGCTTGTTAGTTTGTGGGACCGTAAAGATAGTGTAACGGTTCCCCTTTTTCTGAGTAAAGCGGGGAAAGAAATTATTAACTCACCTGCAGGGACTTTTCCTACCTTTGTATATAAACCAAGTAACGATCTAAAGAATCTTATAAAGGATAGTTCAAATTCGAAAATTTGGATTTCCGAAACCCTCCCCCCCCTTCCTGTCCAAATGCAAATTCATCTTAAATATGGTTCCATCCTGTGCGTCTTGAAAAAGGTGATACGATGAAGGCAATTAAGAGCCTTTTAAACGATTTTTCAGATATCCCTTATGAAAATCTTTCAAAAATTTTCAGACTTACGTTACAGCCTCAACAGCGACCTAGAACTCCAGAAATCCTGCTTTCGGACTTTCTAGCTTATGGACATGGCGGAACATGTTTTTCGCTGAATTACGCCATCATAAAAGCCTTACGTCTGAATGGCTATATGGCATGGCCAGTATCTGTCCAAACAGAAAGAAATTCGTTTCCCCATTATGCCATTATTTTTACCCTTCGTAACCAACAATATTTGATTGATCCAGGATATCTTTTGTATTCTCCTCTCTGGTTGAAGGATAAGGGGAGCGATTATGGGACAAATGGTGTTTTAGATTACGAATTATCGAAGAAAGATGGCATTTATACGTTGTATTCTTTGGATAACAAAACACGGAAAAAGCGCTATTCCTTTATTCCTAACCCCGTTGAGGACAGTATTTTTGTTCGTCACTGGATTTGCTCTTTTGATTATATGTCGGCAGTTGTTGCCTCACGAATTGTAGAAGAGCGAATTTTGTACATCAATGATGATTATGTTCGGTTTACCGATGCTCACTCTGTTCAAAAAAGCTACGACAGAAATAAGGCAGATTATTATTTATCCACTTATTTTAGCTATTCACAAGAAGATATTTTAAAAGCCCGTGACTTGGTTAAAAAGAATTCTCGTCTACAAGAAGAATAAAGTAAATTAAGAATCTTAAAATTTACTTATTCATTTCTTCATTAAAATAGGAAAGCATTACCTTTAAGCGCTCTACACGCCGATCAGGTCGTCCACTGCGGCTTAACCCATGGGATTCTTCGGGGAAAAGTACATATTTAACCGGTTTGTTATCATATTTAAGGCGGACAAAGAGTTGTTCAGCCTGTTCTACGGGACAGCGAAGATCATTTTCCGAATGAATAATACACAAAGGCGTGTTTATATCGTTTGCATACGTTATGGGTGACCATTTGGCATACACGTCAGAATTTTTCCAAGGTAAAGCATGAAAATCCGCTTTAAGGTCCCATCCTGTATCCGATGTTCCAAAAAAGGACGCTAAATCACAAATCGAGCGTTGTGTAACAGCGGCTTTAAAGCGATTTGTGTGTCCAACAATCCAATTTGTCATATAGCCACCAAAACTTCCTCCTGTAACAAAACACTTTTCAGAATCAATAAATCCTAATTTTAAAACATAATCAACAGCTGTCATAAGATCCTGCATGGTAGGTTCCGCCCACTTCCCGGTAATGGCATCAGCAAAGGTATGTCCATATCCCTGGCTTCCTCGTGGATTTGTATATAACACAACATACCCTGCAGCTGCAAAAACATGCATCTCATGGAACCATGTGTACCCATATTGCGTGCGGGGACCTCCATGAATTTGTAACAAAAGGGGATATTTTTTGGTTTTTTTAAAGTCAGGAGGCATTAAAAGCCATCCTTGAAGGATTATTTGCTCTGAAGGAATAGAATATACTTCCGGAAGATTACAGGCTATTGAATCCATGTAATTATCATTTAAAAAAGTAATTCGTTGAAAGTGCTTCTCTTCATTCATCGTCAAAAGCCATAACTCATCAGGTCTTTCCATTTGGGCTAAATGAATGGCGACTCTTTTCCCGTTTTCTGAAAGACTAAACGCAATAACACATTCAGGGCCATCTATCAACGGGGTTATTTCATCTGTGTTGAGATTATACTGTAACAGAGGATTTGCACCTTCCGATGAAACGGTAAAAAGAAATGATTCAGGTGTTTGAAAGAGAGCTTTTTGCTTAACAAACGATGGCGTGATATCTCCTAACGTAACCATATCTGTGGTTCTATCGATATTTTTGGTTAAGGAAGTAATTTCACCTGTTTTTAAATCAAGTTTTTGAATTTCAAAATTTACGGCGCCCCAACTTTCACCCGGTTTAAAATGACCAGAAAAGTAAAGGTAATTCTCTGAGGAATCAGTTTGTATCCACCCTACAGGGCCAGCTGGTTTTTCAACACGAAGATGTTTTTTCTCATCCATGGAATAAAAGAAAATGGACTCTTCATCCATGTGTTTATCCGCATCCTCATGATCGTTTGTTACATAGTAAATCCCAGAACTATCATAATTCCAACTAAAGTCTGTCACATCTTGAGGGACATCGGTAACTTGAATCAGTTTTCCTCCACGACTTTTCATAATATAGAGTTGAACTGCTTTTTTTTGTC
This sequence comes from Fidelibacterota bacterium, assembly GCA_028716785.1. GTDB lineage: Bacteria > Fidelibacterota > Fidelibacteria > Fidelibacterales > Fidelibacteraceae > Fidelibacter. The sequence goes on along the minus strand of JAQUPD010000027.1, from coordinate 15,581 downwards.
GAAATCCCTCCCCATCTAGCCGATAAAAAAGACGATGAATTTCTCGTTTCAAAGGCTCTTTTTTTTGATCTCTTTTGGACGTATCCAATTTTTGTATCAACAGGCCAATCCACATGCCATCGGGAGAAAAATCAATGTCTTTAATATCTCCATCGTCAAGAGAAAGCAATGGCATGGGCTCTGCTGGTGCTTCATAAAAGGAAAGAAGGTCGCACGTTTCAGTGGTATTACGAATAAAAATTAATTGTTTCCCATTTTTATTCCAGCGAGGATGACGATCTTGTGAATGTCCTCGAGTTATTTGATGCAGAGATTTTTTCTCTGTATCCACAGAATAAAGGTTGGCATAATATTTTTGATCCTTTTTATCAATCCATGTTTTTACAAAAACAACTTTTTCACCATCGGGGGATATTTGGGGATCTGACGGAAAATTAAGACGATAAAGATCATCTGGTTGTACATTTTTCTCTTTTTTGTTCATGATACTTCTTCCTCTTTTGAAATCATTCCAGGTGGATAGTCCTTCACTTTGGAAATACGCAATGACCTATTTTAAGAGAATCATGGTACTGGATTTCCCATGGCTTGGTGTTTGAATTAAATAAAGATACACCCCTGAGCTAACGGCTTCACCATTCTGATTCATACCATCCCATGTTATTGTATGTATCCCCTGTTGAAGGGTTAAAAATTTCCAGAATCGTATTTCCCGTCCACTTATATCGAAAATTGTTAGGCGAACAGGCGTTGATACGGGAAGTGTAAATTCAATGGTAGTTGAGGCATTAAAAGGATTCGGGAAGTTTCTCACAGTATACTCTTGGGGTAAAATCATCTTTTTCTCTGAAACACCCGTAACAACAGATTGATTTTCGTAATAGCTAAAGGTTCCTTCATAACATCCCAACACTAAATCCAAATCACCATCATTATCTAAATCAACTAATGCAGGGGCTACGTTTTGATCGCCTTCAATTTCCGCAAAAGAAGTGGTATCTTCAATCCATACATTATTTTCATTTCGTGTAAAAAAATTCAATTCATGCCATAAATTTCCCGTTAAAACATCCATATTCCCATCGCCAGTAAAATCTGCCACGGTGGGACTGCAGTCCATGCTGACATTAATAGCATGAAAATAATTGAAAATTTCTACCCAATTAGGAGACATGGCTGATCCTTGATTTTCAAAATAGAAAAGATTTCCTTCTTCATTGCCTACCACTAAATCAAGATCACCATCATAATCCATATCTACCAATCGTGGCACAGATCGGCCCCCAAGAGAAATTGATGAAAAAGACTCATTTTGAAGGACAAATCCCTTGCCTGTATTAAGATGTAAATAAAGATTCCCATTTAAATCGCCTACAATCGCATCGGGCAAGCTATCTTGATTGACATCTCCAAGGGTAACTGCAGAATAAATGGAATGTTTTAAGCTTGCAAAGGGAGTGCTATTTTCTTTCCAGGCAGGCGAATAAGCATTCCCCGTATTCTCATAATATTTTATGTTTCCCAAATTGCTCCCGCTAAACAAATCATAATCTCCATCCTCATCATAATCATAAAAGAAGGGATTTGAAGCACCATTTACATCAATTACTCCGCCAAAAAGAGTCGTATTCCGCTTCCAAGTTGGCTTTTGAGGAGTCCCAATATTTTCAAAATAATTAAGGGGCCCAGAGCCAGAACCATATATAAGATCCAATTTTCCATCGCCATTGATATCTGCAACACCTGGAGAATTAAAATACGTATCATACCCAATCCCTGAAAAGGGAACAGGGTCTGACTGCCAATTTCCTTGGGTAGGTGTCCCTGTATTTTTATAGTACACAAACCCATAACTATCCCTTCCTACCAGAATATCCAAATCGTTATCACCATCCATATCACAAAAAACAGGGTATGCATACAATCCGACATCCCCAATCAAAAGAGATTGACTATCATGAAATTGGGCTTCTTCTTTCGTGCCACCATTAAAAAATATTTTTACAGATCCATCTTCACTAAATCCTAAAACAAGATCCAAATCACCATCATTATCAACATCTCCTAAATCGGGCACAGGATTAATTCCTGCTTCAATCCCCGAAAAAAAGTCTTCCACCTTAGCAAAAACTGGAAATTCAGGGATCCCAGCATTTTTATAGAGATGAACTCCCGTAAATCCTCCTGTAATCAAATCCAACTTTCCATCATCATTTATATCAGCCATTACACCAACTTCAGCATCAATTTCAAAGACTAAAGAAAAGATATCGTCATTATTGACTATAAATTTTGGAGCGGTAGGAGTACCAATATTTTCAAGATAAAGAGGTTTACCACTTATATTTCCTAAAACCATATCAAAATCGCCATCATTATCCAAATCGGTAAAGCGTGGATGTGAAAACATAAGGCTTGGTACCCCACTTTGATTAAAAATCACATCATTTCTAACCCAGGGTTGTGCAACTAAAGGAATTTGTATAAGTAAAAAAACAACAAAACCTTTTAAATAATTTTTCATACTTCCCTCTTTAACGGGTTAATGTTTTAAAGACAAAACCAGACAAGATGATAAAGTGTCTTTATTGGTGCTAACTCTCATGTCAAAATAGCGATCAACTCTTATTAGCTAGCAATAAAAGGTGATGTATTCAAGAGAAATTTAACAAACCTTTTTTCGATATAGTATGAGATTTGCATAGCAAGACACATCTTATCAATTAAAAAAGAATGTGTTATATTTCACAAAAAAGGATAGGTTATGACAATTCATGAAACAATTACGGATTTAGTTGGGAATACTCCCCTTGTAAAAATACGGACATTAAATAAAGAAGGGCATGCGACTCTTTTGGCAAAACTTGAGTATTTCAATCCCTTATCAAGCGTGAAAGATCGCATTGCAAAAGCAATGATTGAGGAGGGAGAAAAACGAGGGGAAATTCATCCTGACACAGTAATAATTGAAGCTACTAGTGGTAACACAGGGATTGGTTTAGCCTTTGTTGGCGCAACAAAAGGATATCGAGTACTTCTCACCATGCCTGAAACCATGAGTATCGAGCGTCAAAAACTTCTTAAAGCCCTGGGGGCTGAGCTAATTCTTACGAAAGGGAGCAAAGGGATGCAAGGAGCCATTGACATGGCAGAAAAAATTGCTCAACAAACACCCCGTGCTTTTGTTCCGGGACAATTTACTAATCCTACCAATCCTACTATTCATCGGGAAACCACTGCAGAAGAAATTTGGCGGGATACTGGAGGAAAAGTAGACATTTTTATTGCAGGTGTTGGAACAGGAGGAACGATTACCGGTGTAGGAGAAGTTTTAAAGGAAAGAAACAACGCCATTCAAGTCATTGCTGTTGAACCAGATGCATCACCAGTTCTTTCTGGAGGAAAAGCAGGCCAGCACAAATTACAAGGAATTGGCGCAGGATTTATTCCAGATATTTTAAACACATCCATTCTGGATGAAATAATTCGTGTTAAAGATGAAGATGCGGGAGAAATAGCTCGCGCTGTGGCAAAAAAAGAAGGGTTACTTGTCGGTATTTCATCAGGAGCTGCCCTTTGGGCATCTTTGCTTGTTGCTAAACGACCCGAAAATCGAGGGAAAGTGATTGTCACCATTTTTCCAAGTTGCGGCGAACGCTATCTAAGTACATGGCTCTTTGATTAAAGAATTTTTGTGGATTGTTTGTGCTTTTTAATGTTGAAAGCTTTTCTAATTTTTTAGATGGAGGATTGTTTAGAAAACCTCTCCGAGTCTTTCTAAAGCTTTTATTAAAAGGTTACGGGGTGTGGGAAGACACATACGCTGAAAAAAGATTGATTTCTCACCAAAAATCTTTCCATCTTCCAAGAGGATATTTGCTTGAGTATAAATACGATGGTGAATTTCCTCTGGAGAAAGGCCGGTTTTAGAAAAATCCAACCACGCAAAGTATGTCCCTTCAGGCCTTTTAAATTGAACTTTTGAAAGTGATTCTTTTAAGAATGCTTCTAAGAGATCAAAATTGCCATCAAGATATGTCTTAAGTTGTTCCAGCCATTCTTCGCCCTCATTATAGGCAGCAATTAAGGCAGAGATGGCAAAGGGTGAAGGACTTTGAAGCACACACTTTTTTTGAAAAGCTTTTTGAAGCGTAGGATTATCCAGAATGATATTTGAACAATGGAGTCCTGCCGTATTAAATGTTTTATTGATTGCTGTACAAATTATCGTATTATCCGTTGGTACAACAGTAGCAATGGGATAAAAAACAGCTTCTTTTCGTATTAAATCGCCATGAATTTCATCACTTACAAGAATCACGCCATGTTTTCGACACACTCGATCAATTTCTTTTAACTCTTGGGGAGTCCAGATACGTCCAACAGGATTGTGGGGGCTACAGAGAATCATCATGGTAGTTGAGGAATCTGAAGCAAGTTTTTCTAATTCCTCAAAATTTATATGATAGTATCCATTATCATTTAAAAGTTCATTATTTGCAACAACCCGATTGTTATCTTCAATAGCAGTAGTAAAGGAAGCATAAACAGGGCGTTGGATAATAATTTTATCACCCGGTTTTGTAAAAGCACGAATGGCCACGTGTAAAGCATAAACCGTCCCCGGAGAATATACTACCGATTCTGGATTTATCTTCCAACCATGACGGCGTTTAAACCAACCTGTTAGGGCATCCATGTAGCGATGATCGGATAAATGATTCGTATAACCAAAAATCTTCTCGTCTACCCGAGCATGAAGGGCATCTAAAACTGGATTTGGACAGGCAAAATCCATATCCGCCAGAAACAGGGGAAGTGTATCCTCATCAAATCGCTCAGTAAACCCCATTTTTACCAATAAATCGCCACTATCCCACTTAAAAGAGTGTGTACCCCGTCGATTTATAATTTGATCAAAGGTGTACTTCATCGTGTCTGCTTAGTCCAATTTTTTCAATTTTCTATCCATAATGTTTTTAGAGTCACATTTCTTACACATGTATGTCGTTGCTATTTAGCAAATACATCTCCATAAACTCAAGCCATAACGCATTAACATGTTGTGATATTTATCTTTTCTGTTTGCGATAAGTGAGGGCTTTTAAAATCTTCTTTTAAAAGTCCCATCACAAAAAAGTCACAGTAGTTACCGCCGTGATACATGGCTTGTCGCAAGGTGCCTTCAATTTGAAAGCCAATTTTTTTATAGATATGCACTGCAGGAGCATTTTCTGAATTTACATGGAGTTGTATTCGGTTCAAATTGAGGGTATTGAAGGCATAATCGATTACCAATTGTGTTGCTTCGGTACCCAATCCCTTTGATCGAAACAACTTATCGAGAATTGCAATATAAAAAACTGCTGCCCGACTGATAAAATCAATGCGAACCAGTCCAGTTTGGCCTATAATTTGTTGTGACTCTTTATCAAGAATCATGAACATAAACGTTTCATTTGAATCTATCATCTGCTGAATTTTCTTTTCAACCATCTGTCGTGTTAAAGGTTTATAAAGAAACAACGCATAACGCACTTCAGGGTCGTTTTCCATCCTGCAGATAAAATCTACATCATCTTCTTCCAGCGGTGTGAGAAGAACTTTTTCACCAATCAAAAATGGATTTCTCATAACATTCCTTGTCATTGTAACAAATAATGTGTTATCAACCTCTTACAGGATACAATGTAAAACCTTGAAAAGTGATAAAAAAGCTGAAAAATTGAAATATGAAACAAGATAAACTTCCACAAGAAAAAAATTCAGGAAGTGATAGGGCAAATCGCTTACAGCATTTTATAGTGATACATAGCGTCCTGTATAATCCACGTGTCCTTACCGAATATAAGGCTTGTGAAAAAAATTGAAGTGAAATAAGTTTAACGAAACGAAAGGAAAAATATGTCAGATTACTCTTATGATTTGATCGTTATCGGTGCAGGACCTGGAGGCTATGTTTCTGCTATCCGGGCATCCCAGGTAGGATTAAACGTTGTTGTAATTGAAAAAGATAATCCAGGAGGTGTGTGTCTAAATTGGGGATGTATTCCCTCAAAATCCCTTATTTCACAGGCACAAAAATTCTCCACGTTGAAAGATCTAAAAGCAATGGGGATAAACATAGATACTTCAACGTTCAACTATGAAACTGTCTATAAAAAGTCCCGACTTGCTACATCAAGACTTTCAAGGGGAGTGGAATTCCTCCTGAAAAAAAACAACATTGAACTTATTAAAGGTACAGCAAAAATTTTGGATAGACATACAGTAACAGTTGATAACGATAAGCACATGACTGCAAAAAACATACTCATTGCAACTGGTTCACGGCCGAAAGTAATTCCAGGATTGGAATTTGATAAAGTAGGTATATTGTCGTCAACGGAGGCTCTTAGTCTAACATCTCTTCCACAAAGCATAGTTATTATTGGTGCTGGGGCTATCGGTGTTGAATTTGCTTATATTTTGAGTTCTTTTGGCGTACAGATTCACCTTGTTGAAATGCTAAATTCAATACTTCCCCTCGAGGATAAAGATGTTTCGGATATTTTAGCCAAAGCATTTAAAAAGAGCGGGGTAAAAATATATACATCGACCAAAGCAAGCATATCCGAAAAAACGGCTAATGGGTATAAAGTAACATTGGAAAGTGGTGAACAATCAGAACTTCTTGAGACGGAAAAAATTTTGGTAGCTGTTGGTCGAACGCCAAATTCGGATCAGTTAGGTCTTGAGAAACTTGGGATTAAAACAGAGCGTGGTTTTATTGAAACAGGAGATTATTATGAGACAAATATTCCGGGAATTTATGCTATTGGCGATGTGATAAACACGCCACTTCTTGCCCATGTTGCTTCGAAAGAGGGAGAAATCGTTGTAACGCACCTTGCTGGCATGAATCCAGAAAAACGGATTGATCCAACACTTATCCCAAGTGCTGTTTATACGGAGCCACAAATTGCAAGTTTTGGATATACTGAAGCAAAGGCAAAAGAAGCGGGAATTCCTTTTACCGTTTATACTTTTCCCTATCGCGGAGCCGGCAAAGCAGTTGCCATCGAAGAGCCGGATGGGTTGGTAAAACTTGTATGTCATGAAAAGACCCATGAAATTTTAGGTGCCCATATAGTTGGTAAAGAAGCCACAGAACTTATACATGAGATATTGCTTGCCCGAAAAGGGAAGCTTCTTCCTAAAGATATAGCCACCATGATTCACGCCCATCCTACCCTATCGGAGGCTGTAATGGAAGCAGCAAGAGGAATTGAGAAGTGGGCGATTCATGGATAAAATAAAAAATCCCGTTAAATAGAGCTCCCCCGGTAGATGGGGGAATTTCAAAGGAATTATTATACTTCATAACAAAAAGGGCGGTTTCCCGCCCTTTTTGTATTCCATCTTTCACGTAGATTATTTCAGAATTGTCATCTTATGTGCTTTTTGAAAATCATTCACCTGTACGCGATAGATATAGATACCGCTGGGCAGGTTGCCAATATTGAGCGTAAAATCGTGGTAACCAGCATCCAGATTACCGTTATAGATTTCTCTTATCATACGACCTGAAATATCATAAAGTACCAGTTTCACTGTTCCGCTTTCTTTTAAAGCCAATGGAATAGTTGTTGTTGGGTTGAAAGGATTCGGATAGTTTTGTCCAAGTGCATACTCTTCAGGCAGTAAATTATCTGAAGAAATTGCTGAGATAGAAGTGCATTCTATACCAGCACCAAGTGGACATGGAGCAACTCCTCCTGCATTTGCCACATAAATTTCATCGAGGCCATCTTTATCGAAATCACCCGCATAATACATACCATAAATCTCGAGGAATTTTGGAGAAGTATATCCCTCTTTATCCTCCCAGTTTAAAGAATCCGTTGGATCACCACCAAGATACTCAATATCATAAATAATAGAACCACCGCCGGTAGAATAGATATTCATCTGTCCATTTTTATCCAAATCTCCAATAGCTGTACAAACTCCACCTGAGCCACCATTGGGACGGAGTTGGTGAACATTATCATCAACAGTCATATCAGGCAACTCACAACCTTCAGGACACGTGATTGCATAAAGGGCACCACCGCTATACATAGAAAGATACAATTCATCGCGTCCGTCGCCATCCAAATCAGCAGCAGGGAAGAAATAAAAGGCAAAATCATCCTGACGCGTTAAATCTGTCTGGAGATAATTATGGACAGTATAGGTATTAGGACCATCAGCTTCAACAATTAAAAGGGCACCATGATCCCATACTGAAAAAATAATTTCTCTCTTTCCATTTCCATCTAAATCAGCTGTTTGTGGTCCATAGGGTGATCCACCTAATGGAAAAACTTCATCCGAACGCTCATGTCTGAATTCTTCAGTCCAAACATAATCCCCCGCTTTAAAGGTCCCAGAGGTAACAGAATAGACTAAGAATAAATCGTACTCATTGATGCTATTATTTCCTACCATAAATTCCTGAATTCCATCACCATCGACATCTTCGACCCACATGTTTTCAACATACCATTTATCTACATCAGCCAAATCACGAAAAAGCTGAATAGGTGCTCTAAAACTATCTGCAACAGTATCATATTCATAGACCCAAAGACCACCGATATCTATGTTATCTGAATTTACACTGACGAGGAGTTCCTGTTCACCATTTCCATCGAGATCACCAAATTTTACATCACGGACAGCAGTAGTAATCTCAGAGCCAAAATCATGTGTTTGAAAAAATAACTCGGCAGTATTATCACCCGTGATTTCATAGACATAGGCTTTACCACCTACTGCATAGGAAGCAAAAAAGACCTCCTTGTTACCATCGCCATCAAAATCACTGCCTCCCCACATGTCACGCATAATTTCTGATACTACTTTGGTACCAACAGCAAAGCCATCGGCTAAAGCAACATTTTCAATTATGTCTGCCTCATTGGGGGGAGTCAACAGTACATCGCCTTCCTCGTTCACTTTTGCTCCAAATGCTATAACGGCAAAAGCTAACATGAGAAATAACAGTTTTTTCATAAGACTTCTCCTTTTTTAGTTTTTTTATAAATAATTGATACTTTTGCACAAAGCGTCGTAATCTTCTAATATTTATCTTTAACACTCTCTTCTGTTATGAGACCCTATAGTTCTAATTACCTTTATTTGTTATTGTAACTATTATTTAAAACAAAATCAAGAAAAAATAAGATTGTTATTACGTTTCGTGAATTTACGTCATACGTGCAACTCAAAAACATCTGTTTCACTCAACTCTTTTAATTCTTTGGCAAGATATTATTGAGTTCTGAGTTCAGCACATGATCCTCTCGCCATGGATAAGATCTGATATAGCCTTTATGACGTCTTCTGTCATATCCTCGGCAATATTTTGGGGAAGGACACAGCTGAACGGTGTATTGGGTCACGAAATCCAACATCTCTACACTCTGAGGTCTCTATACACATCAGTGGCAATCTTCATCCCTCTCTCCTCTCTTTTCCGTTTCCCGACTTTATGAGGTGTCATGTGTTGCACTTAATAGTTAAATCCGGGCAATAATATAACGACAGAAAAAAAAGGGCGGTTTCCCGCCCTTTTTGTCATTCCATCTTTCACGTAGATTATTTCAGAATTGTCATCTTATGTGCTTTCTGGAAATCATTCACCTGTACGCGATAGATATAGACACCGCTGGCCAGGTTGCCAATATGGAGTGTGAAATCGTGGTAACCGGCATCCAGATCACCGTTATAGATTTCTCTTACCATACGACCTGAAATATCATAAAGCACCAATTTCACTCTTCCAGCCTCCGGTAGAGCCAATGGAATGGTTGTTGTTGGGTTGAAAGGATTCGGGTAGTTTTGTCCAAGTTCATACTCTTTAGGTAATAAGTTATCCACAAGACTTACATAATTAGGATCACGTTCGGTAAATTCATCGAGATAGAGAGTAACACTAGTATCTTCACTACATCTTAAAAAGATGGCGTGGATAATAACGTTAGTACCATTGATTTCACTATTTCCATTAACCCACCCTTCTGCTGGATCATTCTTAAGGTCAAAGCTGATCACTTGCCAATCATCTTCACTGAGAGAAACTCTTTTCCAAGGACCATTTTCATAACCATCATCATCTTTTACAGAGATGCACATTTCAACTTCTGCATTGGTTCCTTTGACCATAATCATGATTTTGGATTCAGCACTTACCTTATAGGTAAAAGGAAAACCATAAAGATGCCGGACAAACCAACCACCTTCAACATCAGGATCATCAAGTATCTCGAGTTTTCCAGATTTTTCACCACGGAATGATGTTTCCTCTGAAACAGTAATAGCTGATGTTGTAAGGATGCCTGTTGTTGAACCAGAATAAGTAGGCTCTTTAAAATTTCCAACATTTGTTTCAAAATCGGTAATGATTTTACCTTCATCAGAAGCATAGGTACCGCTGAAAGGAATAATAACTTGTCTGGCTACTGTTGTATCAGCTATTGTTAAAGGAGTATCGCCTGCGCCGACAGGAACGACATTATTATATGCTAATGAATACCAATGATCTTCCAGGAAATTTCCTGAAAGCATGATGGCATTTGGAGCAATCGATTCAATCGCCGTAGGATTACTGCTTACAGGGCCACTTTCCTGCCAATTAAGGAGTTTATAATTACTAATATCAACTGTTATTGGAATATTGAATTCTGCATACATCTTTGGTGTGCCATCGGTGAGAACAATATCCATGAATTCAACCAATGCAGGGACCTCAAATTCGAGGGTAATTGTTATCGTATCACTCCTTGTTTGGCTTCCAGAAAGATCTGTAGCTAAAACATATGCAGTATAGGTTCCATTCATCTCCCAAGGATGTTCTTCAATTGGAATGTAAAAGAGGGTATCTCGAGTGACAAGTTCTTCTTCAGGGCCTGTTGGAGAAATTATAATTTCATAGGTAACTGTATCTCCTTCATCGGTATCAATGGCTTTGGTCCATTTAATCAAGAGTGCTTTAAATGTTTCACCCTCGACGGTTACGTCAACAATCGCAGGGTCATCCAGAGAAGAAATGGTATCGCCATCGGCAGGATTCAAAAGAGTAAAAGGTGATGGAGGATTATTGGGAATAAAATCCGCAAGACTTCTGGGCATAAGCTGTGGCCCATTATAGTCACTGACAATACCCACAATATTTATTGGCCATGTAGTAGGTTTAGGTGAACCATCAATATCGGTGTCTTTATCCAGATAAACATAGAACGTAGAATCGTTTTTATCTTTCAAGTAGATTCCAAGATTAGAACCAGCTGCTGGCCAGGCCAGACCGGTATCAAGGGTATCAACACCCATGAAGATAACGAGCTGTCCTTCATAAGCTTCACCGTCCAGCATATCGGCAGTAACTTCAACAGGTTTAACCACATTTCCTTTACTCAGAACAATATGGTTAAACGTTGGATCGAGTTCCAGTAAACCGTTATAGTTTTTCTGGGTTCCGATGACCATAATCTCGTCACCGATTTCAACAGACTGGGCAGCAGAATAATTATAGACTGCATATCCAGCTGTTACATCCTGAATATAAACAGGACCGGACGATCCGAAATTATTGGTTGTCGTAACCACACCGATTGTGGCAAGATTTTGACCAACAGGTACAGCTCTTGCTTCGGCTACGGTTGAAATCGCATTCAAACCAGGAACATAATTATTTTCATAACTATATTCGTCAACATATACCGTATCAGCACCTGCACCGCCTTGTCCAGCAATATAGAGTGTACCGGTTGTATTGACAGCATAGCCAATAATTGTGAATGTTGTGAATACTGAATCGGATACACAGGATACTTCATAATTCCTGTCACCCAATCCGTCAATTCCGAATTTTAAATATTGTGTTCCTGGATTGGCACTAAAACTGCCGACTGTCATAATTTTAGCGGTTGCTCTGAAGAAAGTATTGGGTGTTGCCTGTACATTCCGGCGGGCATCGAAAGTCCAGCCACCATCAGACAACCTCATCACAGTGTCAACATGAGCCCGTACTGTATAACCCTGGTTGTCAGACCGCCAGTTGGCAATATCGGAACCATCGCTAAAATCTTCGACAATATCAAAGAAAACAGGAGGTTCTTCATTGACAGAGTAGGCAGCAATGCCATTGTTAGTAACCAATTGGATAACGTTCAATGATCCATCGGGTCTTTCATACAATTCTGCTCCGCCCGTTCCGTTACCATTGGCAACCCATGTTGAGGTCAGTTTACCATATCCCCAGAACCAGGGATATTCAAGGTCAGAGACTTCCCAGATCTCAACTTTTTCACTGGTACCTTGTAAATTTCCACCTGCAAGAGCAACAAATTTTTGTCCTGAAGTTGTTTCAAGGTAATCAATATGATGGAAAGAGCCTGAAACAAGGCTTCCTGGTAAGGTACCAAGGACTGTTCCAGCTTGATCAATCAGAGTTGGATTTGTTCCAGCTCCATTGACCCAGAAAGTACCATCTCCCACAGGGGCTATACCACCACGAGCAAGTCCGGCGGTAGAAAGTGGAATATCAAGTGCGCTTGCAAATGTAACACCGTCAGAAGTTGTAAAAACTTCAATATTGGAGTTAGCACCTCCACTGGCATATAGAACAGTTCCAGCACCAGACCCAAGAGCGGCAAAGGAGTCACCAGCTCGAGCATTTACATCACCTTCAAAAGCAACGGTTGGAGCAGCAGATTCATTAGCCCAACGATAGATTTTAAATCCTGTTGCTCCTGTCACTAGATTACAACCATAAATAACACCATCTTCAGCAACAGCAATTTCATTGATGGCAAAAGTTCCACCGCTAACACCCGTCATATCCAGTTTACCAAGAGAATCGCCTGTTGATGCATCTAAAATATAAATATTCGGTGACCCTGTTCTGCTGGGAACGTAGATTTTGTCTGCATCTGGAGTCATCACGAACCCCAAACCACGGGTATTGTTGTCATTCTGGAAGAAAGAGACATCTCCGGCTTTAATTTCCCACCAGGAATAGAGTTCAATAGGATCGGGATATACAGGAGGAACAAAAGGATGGCTTCCTAAATATTTGAAGGTATCTTTATCATAGACTTTCCATTCAGAATTTGCAGCGCTTGTGCCTGCTGAAGATGCCCAATCTGTATTTCCGGTTAACACCTCATCTTTACGAATTAGGGTATGATCTAGCGTTGCACCTGTTACACCTGCAACATCCCAAGCAGTTCCAGGATCTGATAAATATTCACCAATCACGTCAATCAATACACCCTCACAGAACAAACCTAAAGCATCATCACCATTAAAAAATGTAACAGAACTTGTCGTATCAGCAACATCCAAAATGGCACTAGCTGCAGAGGAATTGGCTATAACATACACGTCACCTGCCGGCAAAATACCCTTCATAACAAGCGTATTTCCCCATTCATCCCCATTAGATCCGAGTTTAACAGTGAAATCACTCAGATCAATATCTTCTCCGGTTCCATTATATACTTCAACAGCCTTGTTGCTGCTGGAACCTTCAATGTATTCGGAGAAAAAGACAGCCGGGGGAAGATATTCAATACCAGCGGCAATAGCAGTTGTTCCTGATCCGGTATTGGCCAGATAGATTTCATCCAGTCCGTCGCCATCAAAATCATTGGCATAATACATGCCTAACGCCCCACTGAAATGAGGTGACGTATAAGCTTTTCTTGTTTCCCAGCTTTCAGGCAATGTGGGATCACCACCGTTATGCTCAACAACCAGGATGGATGAACCGCCATTTGTCGAGTAGATATTCATCATACCGTTACCATCAAGATCTCCGAAAGCGGTACACATACCGCCTGAACCTCCATTGGGACGGAGTTCATGAACATCAGATGTATCCATATCCGCCAATTCTGTACCTACCGGACAAGTGATGGCATAGAGTGCACCACCGCTGTACATGGACAGATACAGTTCTTCACGTCCGTCTCCATCCACATCGGCAGCAGGAAAGAAATAGAAGGCAAAATCATCCTGTCTTGTCAAATCTGTCTGGAGATAATTATGAACGGTATAGGTATCAGCAGCATCTGCTTCAACTATCAGAAGTCCACCGTGGTCCCATGTGGAAAAGATAATTTCTCTTTTACCGTCACCATCAAGGTCAGCAGTCTGAGGACCATAGGGTGATCCACCCAAGGGAAATGTGGCATCAAGTCTTTCATGTTTGAATTCTTCAGTCCAAACATAATCACCGGCTGCAAATGTTCCGGATGTTACGGAATAGATCAGGTATTCATCATAATCATTGTTTGAGCCATTATTGCCAACCATGAATTCCTGTATACCATCTCCATCAACATCTTCAACAAACATGTTCTCTACATACCAGCGATTTGCAGAAGCCAAATCTCCAAAAAGCTGAATAGGTGCTCTCATACTGTCGCCAACCAAATCATATTCAAATACCCAGAGACCTCCTATGGCGCCATTCGCAGAATTTACGCTGACTAATAATTCCTGCTCGCCATTTCCATCCAGATCGCCCCATTTTGCATCACGAACAGCACTAGTTTGCTCAGAGCCAAAATCAGATGTTTCAAACAACAATTCAGCGGTGTTATCGTCAGTGATTTCAAAGACATAAGCCTTACCACCTACCCCATACGAGGCAAGGATGATTTCTTTCTTTCCGTTGCCATTAAAATCACTGCCTCCCCAAACATCGCGGATGATTTCAGTCGTTGCCCGTGTACCGATGGGAAATCCATCAGGTAGAGCAAGATATTCAATCTCTGCTTCATTTGGGAGACTCAAAAGAACATCGCCATCTCTGTCAGCTTTTGCAGCAAATGCTATCGTTGAAAAAGCTAACAGAAGAATTAACACTCTTTTCATAAGTCTTCTCCTCCTTTTTGGTTTTTTTATGATAAATAACCTATACACTTATACATAAGCTTTTGTACGGGTTCTCTAATTTTTTTTCCATAACGTTACTCTCTTTCGTTATGAGACCCAGTTGTTCTTATTATGTTCGTTTATAATAATAAGTATTATTAAAAACAATTTCAAGCAATAAAAAATTATGTTTTTCTTTTCTCTTTTTTTGCTGCTGGAAATAAAACATTATTTAAAATAAGTCTGTACCCTGGATCATTTTTATGAAGGGTTAGGTTGGTTGGGGGATCCCCTACAAAGTGCCGATAATCAGCAGGATCGTGTCCTCCTAAATACGTAAAGGTTCCCTTACCCACATTCCCATGGATATATTTAACACGATCTGTTCCTGGTGTATCGCCCATCACAACGACATGCTTTTTTATTCGATTGCGGTTAAAATTGCTTGTTTGTCCCATAAATCCACGAATAATGTTTTCATGATTCTGTGTTAACATGGTCGGCACGGGGTCCCATTTGGCTGAAAATTCGAAAAGTGAAAAATAATCTGTGTTCATATCAATGGCATAGGGATCATAGCCAGGAGGAATATCAATATCCGAAAATTCATAAATATTGGGATCAGTAATCAATTTAAAATTTTCAAAGGCAAAGGTATAATTAAAATCTAATTT